>JAKSRX010000123.1 GCA_024403365.1 Acetatifactor sp.
GTGTGGCGGGCGACTCATGCGTCCCCAAGACATGCACCTGACTGTCGCATTTTTAGGACATGCAGAACCTGAGCACACGCAGGCACTGGTTAAGGCGGTTACCGGCTGGCAGGTGCAAATCCAGCCACTGCGGCTTGTCACCGATCACAGTGGTCACATCCTGCATGGACTTGGTCTTTCGCTCCTTGCCGGCAGTCTCTCCGTAACCGATTGCAATGCAGATCACCAGTTTCTCCCCTTCTTTGATCTCGGCAGGCACATGCTTTCTGTTAAACATACCGGTCCAACAGGTATTCAGGCCCAAGGACTGTGCAAACAAAACCAGCTGTTCGCCATAATAACCGAGCCTCTCATCCAGATCTGCCCCGTCGGGTCCGACGCAGGCGATCACGCTGGGTGCACTGCCTAAGCCCATGGTTCTGTTCAATAACAGGCTGTAGGTCTTGCCTGCATCCTCAATGAGCTGCAGATTCAGATTTCCCTGTTCATTCAACTCCTTGATCTTCGCATTCAGCTTTTCTACCTTTTCAGCCTCGATCTTGTCTGCCTTATAGACTCTAACGGAATGTCTCTGTCTGATCAGTTCCACTTCTTTAGCATAATCTTCTCTGGTCATAGCCGGTCTCCTTACTGTCTCTTCTCCTTCATCTGGCGCAGATACTGATCTTTCAGCGCATTTTTCTCCTCCAAAACAGCCAACTGTTTCTTCAAAGAAGCGATATACTCTCTTGTGGCTTTTACGCCGCCACGTACGCAAATATCCTCGTGGTCACTCATCTGAGACAGCCATTCTTCCACAGACTTCTCCTGAATGTCACGAAATGTATGATCTTCTCTAAAAAACATCCCAAGTCACATCCTATCTGAGTGCAAGTCCATCCTTAAACGCATTTCCCACCTTCACACTGCACTCCAGATAAGCATTGTTCACAGGATCAAACGCGATGGGACGCAGTTTTGCGGGATCGATCTTTCCATCGGTCAAGATGCTTTCATCCGCACTGATATTGATGATATCTGCAAACAGATGGCAGGTCTCCTCGTCATAGCTTGTCATTCTGCATTCCAGAGTCATGGGCAGCTCGTTGATGATGGGTGCATTGACACATTCTGCTTTTGTGGTGGTAAATCCGGCCTTCTCCATCTTGTCAGGAGTGTCCTTACCGGAAGCGATTCCCACATAGTCACATGCTGCCATATGTGCCACATCAGCCATGCTGATGGTAAAATCAGGGTTCTTTCTCAGATTCTCTGTGGTCTTATGGTTGTCTCCCATGCAGATGCATACTTCTGTATCACAGCTGATACCGCCCCAGGCAACGTTCATGGCATTTGCCTTGCCGTTCTCGTCATAAGTTGCAATGATAAATACGGGCTGAGGATAGGTCCAGGGTTTTGCTCCAAAATTCTTTCTCATACTATATACCTCTCTTTTCTCTATGCTTCCAATACTGCTTTGATCTCATTCTCGCAGGCAGTCAGACTGCCGCAAACCATCTCAGGCTTTCCGCCGCCTTTTGCCCTAAAGTGCTCTGCCAGTTTCTTCTGCACTTCACGGCAGTCACAGGACTTGGATGCCAACATGTAATTGTATCCCGCTTCGTCAGAACCGGAGAAAAAGGCAACCACGCCGTCGTGTTTCTCCAAAAGCAGGTTCACTGCATTTTTCATGATCAGGGAATCGGTCTTTTCCTTGAAGATGATCACGTCCTTCTGACTTTCAGGGATACTTGCAAACTCAAGTTTCAAAAGATCCTGCTTTGCCGCAAGGAGGCTTCCGGAAAGTGCCTGATTCTCTGCCTTTAACTTCTTAACATACTCCACCAGGTTTTCCCTGCCTGTGGTCAAAAAATCCGTCAGGGAATCGATCAGGGAAAGGCTCTCTCTGTAGTATGCAAGGGCTCTGAATCCGCAGAGGATGTTCACTCTGACGCCGCCCTTATAGTTCATACAATGCACTACCTTCAACATACCGATCTCACCGGTACTTTTCACGTGAGGGGCACAGCAGGCGCAGGCATCATACCCGGGGATCGTCACGATTCGAACCGGTCCCTCCAACTCCTTCTTGCTTCTGTAGGTCAAGGTGCTCAAGGTCTCGGAATCCACATATTCCGCTGTGATGGGGATGTTTGCCGCGATAGCCTCGTTGACTCTGCGTTCCACTGCTTTGATGTCATCTTCCGACAGCACACCGTTAAAATCCATGGTCACGGAGTTGTCGCTTAAATGAAAGCCCACGTTGTCAAAACCAAACATGGTATGGACGCTTCCTGAGAAAATATGCTCACCGCTATGCTGCTGCATATTGCTGAATCTGTGATCCCAGTCGATGCAAAGGTCTGCTTCTGTTCCGGGCTCGATATTTGCTTCCAGAAAGTGTGTGATGATACGGTCTTTGACCTGTACATCCAGGACTTTGATCCTGTTTATCGTTCCCTGATCCGGGGTCTGTCCACCCTCCTCCGGGAAAAAGATCGTCTGATCCAAAACACAGGCAAAACAGCTCACCTTTTTATGTTCTACTGCCTCACAGGAAAGCACTTTTGCTTTCGCTTCCTTCGCATAAGGAGAGGCGTCAAATACTCTGATCGTCGGCATGTATGATACTCCTGATTCCTGTTAGTATATCTCTTTCATTATAGTCGAAAAAGCACTTCTATTTCTAGCACTTTTTAATACTGCTTCCGCTATCGCTTTTTAAGATCTCGATGTGGGTAGGAATGTTGTCCTCCAAAAGCTTCACATGGCTGATGATACCGATCATGCCGTTGCCCTTACGAACACCCTCCAAAACATCGATAGCATCCTGAATGGAGGATTCATCCAGAGTTCCGAAGCCTTCATCGATGAACAATGCTTCGATCCTGATACCGGATCTTCTTGCTACCGAAGACATACCGATGGATAATGCCAGAGATACCAAGAATTTCTCGCCGCCGGAAAGCATGGCGACGGGTCTTCCCTTCTGATCAGGCACACGATTATCGTGTGCGATCAGCTCCAGACCACGCTTGTTGCCCACGCCCTTATCATTCGTTATGCTTAACTGATAACGACCGGAATGGATCTTGGAAAGCATCTGATTTGCTTCCCCGATGACCTGATTGAACATGATACTCAGCACATATCTCTGAAGGCTGATACCAGAGGAACCGCGAAGCACCCCGGCAAACCTGCTGTCGTTTTCTGCTTCGGTAATGTTTGCCTGGTAATGCTCTTCCAGTTTGGTGATCTTCTTATGGTTTTCCTCGTATGTATGTACCTTCTGTTCCAGGGCAAGCTTGGTCTTCTGATACGTTTCCTGTACACGCTTCAGTTCAGCCTGTCTTTCCGCAAAAGTAGCACTATCCGGCTCTACAGTACCCTTTAAGTCTTCCCGCATCTGATCCAGGTAGTCCTGATTGGTCTTTACGCTGCTTTCATGATCGGAGATCTCTTTTCTGATGGCGGCTCTGTCCTTTTCGGAAAGCATCTTTTCCTCTGCTGCCTCTACAGAATCATATCCCAGCGCATGCGCCTGACTGATCAGTTCTTCACTTAACTCTTTCAGAGCTTTCTGTGCCTCGGCATCCTCACGAATCGCCTGGTTCAGAGCCTCTTTGCTTTCGGCCTGCGCGGTGGCACACTGCGTCAGATTTGTTTCCAGAGCCTTGCCCTTTGCGATCCAGGAGGCAATGTTTTCTGCCAGATCATCGATACGATCCAGCAAAGCGCTAAGATCTGCAATACCTTCGATCAGTTCTTCCTTCGCTAACTGCCAAGCCGTCTCTGCTGCCTTGAGTTCACCGCTTCGTGCAGAGGCTTCTTCCTGGGCTTTCCGATATTCCTCATCAGCCTTTCCTCTGGCTTCATTGGCACGGTTCCACGCATCTCCTGCATCCTTAGCCTCCTGGCTGGCCTGATCCATCATTTCCTTGGTCACATGGCCTTCCCTGATCTCGGCTTTCTTTGGATGGTGGGTATTGCCGCACACAGGGCATACTTCCCCTTCCTGCAGATCCTTGGCTAAGTCTCCGCAAATACCGGCAATGTAACTGTCTCTATAGTCCCCGGCCGTCTTATTCTTCTCATTGAGGACCTCATTTGCATCCCAAAGAGCCTTGTCGGCTTTCTCCAATGCATCCTTACATTTCTTTGCTGCTGCCTGGGCTGTTTTTTCCCGTTTTTCAGCCTGATGATACTCTTGACTTTTTGAGTCAATGTTTTCGTAGACCGTTTTCTTAGCTTCTAATGCAGCCTTTTTCTCCTGCAG
>JAKSRX010000124.1 GCA_024403365.1 Acetatifactor sp.
GTCATGATACGGGTTCTTCTGCCCAGGATGTTCCATGCAAGCAGGGAACCGATGAAAGCATTACCTAAGCCTGCCCAGGTAGCGGCAAGACCGAACAGCCAACCGAACTGTCCTGCGTAACCTACGAAGATTACGGCTGAGAAATAAGAGGTACCGAAGGCGAAGGCGGTAAGCCAGGGACCAACGGAACGACCACCGAGTACGAAACCGTTAACGTCGGTAGCATGTCTTCTTGTGTAGAATCCTACGTAGATCATAACTGCGAAGAAGATCACAAGAAGAATAGAACTGAGAACTACTGTTGTTGACATTTCTTTGTCTCCTTATTTAATTTTTTGTACAACGCAACCGCTTTATTGCCTAAAAGCGACAACGCGTTGAAGTACTAAAGTTAATTTAGCATGAATATAGGTAAATTGTCAACAGAAGAAGCGCGAAAAAGCCCGTAAAATCGGCAAAAAAACATTTGTCATTTCATATTCTTTATGCTATAATTCTACAATGACTGTGACTGTGTCCGAATTGAATAAGGCGGAACAGATTTTATAAAGTAAGACACAGTAAATTGAAGGAGGAAATGTAACAATGAGTTTACAGGTTGAAAAGTTGGACAATAATATGGCTAAGCTGACAATTGAGGTCGCAGCTGAAGAGCTGGAGAAGGCTCTCAATAACGCTTTCCAGAAGAATAAGAACAAGTTCAATATTCCCGGCTTCCGTAAGGGTAAGGCTACCCGTGCTATCATCGAGAAGATGTACGGCAAGGAAGTATTTTATGAGGAAGCTGCTAACGAAGTAATTTCCGCAGCTTACGAGAAGGCATATGACGAGTGCGAGGAAGAGATCGTTTCCAGCCCTAAGATCGATGTAGTTCAGATCGAGGCAGGCAAGCCCTTCATCTTCACCGCAGAAGTAGCACTGAAGCCCGCTGTAGAGCTTGGCAAGTATATCGGTGTTAAGGTTGACAAGGCAGACGTTGATGTTACCGATGAGGAAGTTGACGCTGAGATCAATGCTGAGAGAGAGAAGAACTCCAGAACCGTTGATGTTACCGACAGAGCAGTTCAGATGGGTGACATCGCTACCATCGATTTCGAAGGTTTTGTTGACGGCGTAGCATTCCCCGGCGGCAAGGGCGAGGATTATCCTCTGACCATCGGTTCCGGCGCATTCATCCCCGGCTTCGAAGAGGCACTGGTTGGTGCTGAGGTTGGTAAGGAGTGTGACGTTAACGTTACTTTCCCCGCAGAGTATCAGGCAGAGGAGCTTGCAGGCAAGGCTGCAGTATTCAAGTGCACCGTTAAGAAGCTTCAGGCTAAGGAACTTCCTGAACTGAACGATGACTTCGCAAGCGAAGTTTCCGAGACTGCTGACACTGTTGCAGCATACAAGGAAGAAGTTAAGGCTAAGATCGCTTCCCGTAAGGAAGAGGAAGCTAAGATCGCTAAGGAAGATGCAGTAGTAGAAGCTATCATCGCTGATGCTAAGATGGACATCCCCGAGGCTATGATCGAGACTCAGCAGAGACAGATCATCCAGGATTACGCTCAGAGACTTCAGGCTCAGGGTCTTTCCATGGAGCAGTACATGCAGTTCACCGGTCTTGATTTCGCAGGTCTGATGGCTGAGGTTCAGCCTAAGGCTCTGAAGAGAATCCAGTCCAGACTGGTTCTCGAGGCAATCGTTGCTAAGGAGAACATCACCGTAACCGACGAAGAGTTCGAAGAAGAAGCTAAGGTTATGGGCGAGCAGTACCAGATGGATATCGACAGAGTTAAGGAGCTGCTTGGCGAGAACGGCAAGAAGCAGGTTTGCGAAGACCTTTGCATCAGAAAGGCTGTTAAGATGTGCGTAGACGCTGCTAAGGAAGCTAAGGCTACCAAGAAGTCCAAGAAGGCAGCTGAAGAAGAGTAATTTTTCCATCTAAAATCACAGAACGAAACATGAAATGGTTGGGCATGGCGGAAACGCCGGTCCAACCATAAATTTTTTCTTAATTCCGACCAAATACGTTGAAAAAGACGATAGAGTAGGATAAGATAGTAACAGTGATTTTTTGAGCAAAGAAATGGAGGAATCAATTATGAGTTTGGTGCCTTACGTCATTGAACAGACAAGCAAGGGTGAAAGATCCTACGATATTTATTCAAGACTGTTAAAGGATAGAATCATTTTCCTGGGAGAAGAAGTAAATGATGTTTCTGCAAGCATCGTTGTAGCACAGCTGCTTTTCCTGGAGGCAGAGGATCCCGAGAAGGATATCCATCTGTATACCAATAGCCCCGGTGGTTCCGTAACCGCAGGTATGGCTATCTATGATACCATGAATTACATCAAGTGTGATGTATCTACCGTATGTATCGGTATGGCTGCAAGCATGGGTGCATTCCTGCTTTCCGGCGGTGCAAAGGGTAAGAGATTCGCACTTCCCAATGCAGAGATCATGATCCATCAGCCTCTGGGCGGTACCCAGGGTCAGGCAACCGAGATCGAGATCGCAGCTAAGCACATCCTGAGAACCAAGGAGAAGCTGAACCGCATCCTGGCTGCCAACACCGGCAAGGATTACGAGACCATCTGTGCAGCTACCGAGCGTGACAACTGGATGACTGCAGAAGAAGCAAAGAACTATGGATTGATCGATATGGTAATTGCTTCTCACGACAATAAATAGTTTTTTGGAGGAAATACATGGCACCTAAAATGAACGGCGGCGATGTGAGATGTTCTTTCTGCAATAAGACTCAGAGCCAGGTTCGCAAACTGATCGCAGGACCTGCAGGAGTATATATCTGTGACGAATGTATCGACATCTGTTCCGATATCCTGGAGGAGGAACTGGAAGATGATGAGGCAGCAGCTTCTGCCAGCCCTGACATCAACCTGTTAAAGCCTCTGCAGATCAAGAACTTCCTGGACGAGTATGTAGTAGGACAGGATGAGGCAAAGAAAGTACTTTCCGTTGCTGTTTACAACCATTACAAGCGCGTAACTGCGCCCAAGGATCTGGATGATGTAGAACTCCAGAAGAGTAATATCATCATGGTAGGCCCCACCGGTTCCGGTAAGACCTATCTGGCTCAGACCCTTGCTAAGATCATCAATGTACCTTTCGCGATCGCTGATGCAACCACCCTGACAGAAGCAGGTTATGTCGGTGAGGATGTAGAGAACATCCTGTTGAAACTGATCCAGGCTGCTGACTATGATGTGGAGCGTGCACAGTACGGTATCGTGTACATCGATGAGATCGATAAGATCACCAAGAAGGGCGAGAATGTATCCATCACCAGAGATGTATCCGGTGAAGGCGTACAGCAGGCACTTCTGAAAATCATTGAAGGAACGGTTGCTTCCGTACCCCCTCAGGGTGGTAGAAAGCATCCTCATCAGGAACTGATCCAGATCGATACTTCCAATATTCTGTTCATTTGCGGCGGTGCATTTGACGGACTGGAGAAGATCATCGAGGCAAGAATGGATAGAAAGGCCATCGGTTTCAATACCGAGACCACCCAGAAGACCACCAAGGAATTCAATGAGATCCTTCAGCTGGTAACTCCTCAGGATCTTGTAAAGTTTGGCCTGATCCCTGAATTTGTAGGTCGTGTACCTATCTGTGTCGCACTGCGCGGCCTGGATAAAGAAGCACTGGTTCGTATCCTGAAAGAGCCCAAGAATGCGCTGATCAAGCAGTACAGAAAGCTCTTCGATATGGATGATGTAGAGCTTACCTTCGAGGATGATGCGGTAGAAGCTATCGCAACCAAGGCTTTCGAGAGAAAGACCGGTGCCCGCGGACTTCGTTCCATTATGGAGGAAGTACTGATGGATACCATGTACACCATTCCCTCTGATGATACCATTGACCGTTGTATTATTACCAAGGCAGTGGTAGATGAGGAGAGCGCTCCCGTTATCGTACACAAGGGAGAGAACAAGTAAGTTTGCAGCCGCTGGCTGCTTTGGAGCGCCGTATGTTGCGGCGCTCCTTATACTATGCGGACGTAAGAAAGGAAATACCATGATCATCAAAAACGTCAGTCTGGAGACCGTATGCGGTATCACCAGTAAACTGCCCGAAACAGACAAGCCCGAGGTCGCTTTTGCGGGAAAGA
>JAKSRX010000125.1 GCA_024403365.1 Acetatifactor sp.
TTATAAATAGGGTAAAATCTTCTTCATGTTCTTTACATTTGTTGCATCTGTCATAGCAGGCTTTCTAAGATTACGCTTTGTCTTGGTAGTCTTCTTGGTTAAGATATGGCGCTTGTAAGCCTTATTTCTCTTAAGCTTTCCGGATCCTGTCAGTTTAAAACGCTTTGCAGCTGCTCTGCTTGTCTTCATCTTGGGCATAACTCTATTCCTCCTAAACTTTTGATTAATCTATTTTAACTACAAGCACTAACGCTTCACAGTTAAAAACATTGTCATGCTTCTGCCTTCTACCTTAGGTGCCTTTTCAACGGTAGCAACATCAGCCAGGCTCTCTGCAAACTCATCTAAGATGTGCTTGCTGGTGTTCATATGGGCCATCTCACGTCCACGGAAACGCAAAGTAACTTTTACTCTGTCACCCTTGGAAATGAACTTCTTAGCCGCATTTACTTTGGTATTCAGATCATTGGTATCAATGTTGGGAGTCAATCTGATCTCCTTGATCTCAACGACCTTCTGTTTCTTCTTTGCTTCTTTTTCTTTTCTAAGCTGCTCGTATTTGTACTTACCGTAATCAACGATCTTACAAACAGGGGGCTTAGCTGTGGGAGCGATCTTAACCAGGTCAAGTCCTGCATCTTCGGCAAGCTTCAATGCTTCCTTAGCAGACATGATACCCAACTGCTCTCCATCCTCACCGATCAATCGAATCTCTTTGTCTCTGATCTGCTCGTTAATCATTAAGTCGCTAATGGTCGTACCCTCCAATAACAATAAAAAAAGTGAATAGCATAACTATCCACCGAACTCACTTCCCACTTTCGACATACGAAACGATATAGGAAAAAGATTTGAACGCTTACCGACCCGATCGTCGTAAGGTGAGAGTGGATACTCTGCTTGCTACTCGTGTGACTCACACACTGGTATAGAATAACACATGTTTCAGGCATTGTCAACACCTAAAAAGCATTTTGTTTTCCATACTTTGACCTCGTGTATCATAACATACAGCAGGGATCTTTGCAAGTAAAAAAGCTGCCGCCCGCCTTCCGCGGACAACAGCTTTTCGTGGAATGTCAGCTAATTCTAGCACTCCTTAAAGGTCTTGCAGGCTGTATTGCAGCCCTTCTGATCCGTGCAGCCCATGATATCTACATGGTCTGCCTTGCAGCGAAGATCTTTGTTATAAGCACACTGTGCTGCTTCACAGTCGATGCTGATGTTGTGTGTCGCATGATGTGTAGAGTTCTTGTAGCTGTCCCGATCCTTTCTGGGGCTGTAACTCTCGCAACAGGTCTCATCCGAACACTTTGCACTCTTTCCGCCCACGCAGATATCTCCCTTACTGCACAGACGATCCTCGTTGTACATACAATCGGTTGCTCCGCATTTTAAATCTGCCATTTTCTGTACCTCCTTTTGCCGGTCCATTCGGACCTAACATAAGTCTGTACCGTTTTGAAGTTTTTATGCATAGGTTCCGATCAATTTTTCATATGCTTCCGCCCAGCAGTCCTCGGGAACCGCGGGCCACTCACAGCTGCCGTATTTTTCTCTTGCGATCTTAACCGCCAGGGTAAGCACCTCCAGATAATTCATGGTGCCGCCTCGAAGCAAGTGCTCGCTGACTCTGGTCCAATAGGGTGCGATCTCATAGACCCCTTCTTCCTTCATCTCCCGGATCAATTGCTCGGTATCGTAAGGGATCGAGAAAAATTCCGGCCGCCAGTCCCCTTCTTCCCCGTGCAGGATCAGAAATCTTGCCGTGGGGTTTCCATCCAGGGAAACACCTACGGAGCCCGGATTCCAGACGGTCTTACCATATTCTTCCAGGAAAGTCACCCGATGGGTATGTCCGCACAGGATATAGTTTTCCGGGATCTCCCGAAAGATCTCGTCATTGATCTCAGCATTTTCATAGATCCCCTCTTTCACATCCCTGGGCGAACCGTGACAGATGCGAATGTCGGGAAATCCCTCCACCTTCACCACATCCGTGATAGGGAGGCAGCGGATGTAATCTCTCAATTCTCCTGTCAGACTTTGTGCTCCGTACCGAAACATTCCTATCGTGCTGGGATAAGGGTCCCACTCGGGATGTTCCCCGCCCAATCCGTTCAATTGATAATCTTCTTTATTGCCACGAAGCACATAGCATGTTCTCTCCTGGCTCAAGCTCCTGATCATCTCCAGGGACTGTCTGATCCCCGGAAACTCTCCGACATAATCTCCCAGAAAAACAAATATATCGATCTTTTCTTTTTTCAGGTGCTCCATACAAGCCTGAAAGCTGACGTGATTTCCGTGAATATCCGAAAGTACCGCAATTTTCATACATATCTCTCCTTTTTCTTATCACTAACAGTTAACCTTTTCCGGGAGAGAAAGTCAATTTAGCTTCCGTGAAGATTGTTTTAGGATTTCCTGTAGAATTCTTAAGACAAAAGAAAGCCGGGGTCGCATCTGCAACCCCGGCCGTAAAAACGATATTTATTTCTGCTCTTCTACCATTTCCTTACGGATCGCCTTGGTACGGATCTCCTCGCAGACATCTGCGATAAATACGGACAGATCCTTCTGGCCTTCGTCGCCCAGGAAGCGGCTTCTTACGGAGACTTTCTTCTCCTCCTCTTCCTTCTGACCTACTACCAGCATGTAAGGAACCTTAGCCAGTCTGGTCTCACGGATCTTGTAGCCGATCTTCTCGGAACGCTCGTCAACAGTTACGCGGATACCATTCTTCTTCAGTTCCTTTGCAACCTCTGCAGCGTAATCAGCATACTTCTCGGAGATAGGAAGGATTCGAACCTGTTCAGGACACAGCCAGGTAGGGAACTTGCCTTCATACTTCTCGGTAAGCCATGCAAGAGTTCTCTCATAGCAGCCCATGGAAGTTCTGTGGATGATGTAAGGGCGAACCTTCTCACCATTCTGATCGATATAGTACATATCGAATCTTGCAGCAAGGAGTGCATCCCACTGAACAGTGATCATGGTGTCTTCCTTACCGTATACGTTCTTAGCGTTGATATCTACCTTAGGTCCGTAGAAAGCAGCTTCACCTTCTGCCTCGTAGAAAGGAATCTCCAGCTCAACCAGGATGTCTCTGATGTGACCCTGAGTCTCTTCCCAAACCTCTGCATCACCTTCGTACTTGTCTCTGTTGTTGGGATCCCACTTGGAAAGTCTAAAGGTTACATCTTCATATACGCCCAGAGTCTGCAGGCAGTGCTTAGCCAGTGCAAGACAACCCTTGAACTCTTCTACCATCTGGTCAGGTCTTACGATCAGATGGCCTTCGGAAATGGTAAACTGACGTACACGGGTAAGGCCGTGCATCTCACCGGAATCCTCTGCTCTGAACAGAGTGGAAGTCTCGGAATATCTGCAAGGCAGGTCACGATAGGACTTCTGGCTTGCCTTATATACATAATACTGGAAAGGACAGGTCATAGGACGAAGTGCAAATACTTCCTTATCCTTCTCTTCATCGCCGAATACGAACATGCCGTCCTTATAGTGATCCCAGTGACCGGAGATCTTGTACAGATCGCTCTTAGCCATCAGAGGAGTCTTGGTTCTCATATAGCCCCACTCGTTATCCTCCAGGTCCTCGATCCATCTCTGCATGGTCTGGATGATCTTAGCACCCTTGGGCATCAGCAGAGGAAGTCCCTGTCCGATAACATCAACAGTGGTGAAAAGTTCCATCTCACGGCCAAGTTTGTTGTGGTCACGATTCTTAACATTCTCCCAGTAAGCCAGGTACTCTTCCAGTTCCTCTTTCTTATTGAAAGCGGTACCGTAGATACGCTGCAGCTGTGCCTTGGAAGAATCGCCGTGCCAGTATGCCATGGAAGAAGAAGTCAGTTTGAATGCCTTGATTCCCTTGGTGCTCATCAGGTGAGGGCCTGCGCA
>JAKSRX010000126.1 GCA_024403365.1 Acetatifactor sp.
TTATTAGCTTCTTAAATCGATGTCTAACTGATTCTTTAAGTTCTTTAAGATCTTCTTAACGAAGCGCTCTACCGCATCCTCTTCAAAAGCTTCCTCTCCGGGAACGAAATTGATGGTAAATGCCATACTTCTCTTATCCGCAGGAATCTGTCCGCCTTCGTATACATCGAAGAGCTTAATGTTCTTGATGTAGTTGCAGGACTTCTTGATTGCATCCTCTACCTGTCCGCAGGTAACAGCCTTATCCATAACAAGAGCTAAGTCTCTGCTCTCCTCAGGGAACTTGGATAAAGGAGTGAAACCAGCCTTACCGCAGCCTAAACTGTAAAGTTTCTTTAAATCGATCTCCATTACATAAGCTGCACATCTGAGATCCAGTGCTTCAGCCACTTCATATGCAACCTTACCGAGATAACCTACAACTTCGCCGGCTACGCTGATCTCAGCGGTCTGATAAGGATGTAAGAAGGTTCTGGAAGCGGGAACATATTCAAACTCTACAAATAATGCGTCCGCAACGGTCTGGGCCATACCCTTTAAGGTGAAGAAGCTTTCCTTGTCACCGAAGATACCTACGCAAAGAGTTTCTCTCTCATCAGGATACTCGGTAAGGGGAAGATCCTTGGGAATAAAAGTACTTGCAACCTCGAACAATCTGCCTTCCAGATTACCGCGCTTCTGATTTCTTGCTACTGCATTCAGCATGGATGCGGTCAAGGTAGTACGCATTAAAGACAGATCCTCGTTAATAGGATTCATAATGCGGATCGCCTTACGCTCTGCCGCATCCTCAGGGAAACGCATCATATCAAGGTCTGCAGGGGAGAAGAAAGAATAATGAATACACTCATGAGCACCAACGCCGCAAAGTGCCTTCTTTAACTTCAGTTCTCTCTTCTGGCTTTCGCTTCTGCCGCCCATGGTAACCTGTGCTGCTGCCAGGAAAGTAGGAACAACATGCTCGTAACCGTACATACGAATTACTTCTTCCGCTACATCGGGATAAGATTCCATATCTTCTCTGTATGCAGGTACCTGAATGGTCAATTCATCACCATTGATCACAGGTGCGAACTGAAGATTCTTCATGATACGGATGATCTCCTCGGAAGGAACCTCGATTCCCAGTACATCATTGACCTTCTTGATGCTGACCTTCATTTCCTTAGGTTCGATGGAGTTTCCGGTATTTACATCCACATGAGTGCAGCTTACCTTACCGCAGCCTAACTCATCGATCAGATGAAGTGCTCTCTTCATAGCATGAACGGTTGAGAATTCATCCACACCCTTCTCATACTTAGCACTTGCATCGGTACGCTTACCAAGTGCTCTGGAAGTCTTTCTGATATTATCTCTGGCAAATTTAGCGGACTCGAATAATACTTCTTTGGTAGTCTCACGGATCTCGGAGTTCTCACCACCCATAACACCGGCAATGGCAACAGGCTTTACACCGTCACAGATCACAAGGTTATTGGAAGTCAGTGTATATTCCTGAGAATCTAAGGTAATGATCTTCTCGCCGTCATTTGCACGTCTTACACGGATCATATTGCCTTCTACATAATCACAGTCAAATGCATGCATGGGCTGTCCCATTTCCAGCATTACATAATTGGTAATATCTACGATGTTGGAAATAGGGGTCTGGCCTACCAGTGCCAGTCTTCTCTGCATCCAAAGAGGAGACTCCTTGATCTCAACATCATGTACATAATGTCCGATATAACGAGGGCAAAGATCGGGAGCGTCAACCACTACGTTGAAACCGGTCTTTTCCACTGCAGTCTCGGTATACTCTAAAGAAGGCATCTTGAACTCTTTGTCCAGGACAGCTGCCACTTCTCTTGCAATACCGATGATGCTCTGACAGTCAGGTCTGTTTGCGGTAATGGAAATATCGAACAGGTAATCATCCAAACCTAAAATAGGCTTTACATCCGCACCGATCTGTGCGTCTTCAGGCAGAACCAGAAGTCCGTTGTAATCTGCGCCGGGGAACATACCGGTCTTAACGCCTAACTCTACGCCGGAGCAAAGCATACCTTCTGACTCATAGCCGCGAAGTTTGCCCTTCTTGATGGTCATAGTGCCTTCAACAGTCTTATGATCCTTTGCGGTCATGTATACGGTAGCACCAACCAAAGCTACAGGGAACTTACCGCCTGCGCATACATTATCTGCACCACAGCATACCTGGAAGGTTCCGTGTTCGCCGGCATTTACCTTACATACATGTAAGTGAGTCTCGGGAATAGGATCGCACTCCTCTACAAGACCTACAACGACCTTGCTTACTTCTTTACCTACCTCAATTAATTCTTCTACTTCGAAACAACAGGAGAAAAGCTTATTTTCCTGAAGTTCCTGTGGTGTAATATCAATATCTACATATTCTTTTAACCAACCTAAGGGCACTAACATTTTATTACCTCCATTTTATCATTCACTCACGAATCGGGATGATAAGCATCCTAGTTATCATTGATCTGATCAAGCACACGAACATCAGACTCAAACAAAGTCTTAATATTATTGATACCGTACTTTAACATTGCGGTACGCTCGATACCGATACCGAATGCCAGACCGCTGTACTCTTCGGAGTCAATGCCGCAGTTCTCCAGAACCTTCTTGTTAACGATACCTGCACCTAAGATCTCGATCCAGCCGGTACCCTTACAAAGCTTACAGCCCTTGCCGCCGCACTCAAAACAGCTTACATCTACTTCTACAGAAGGCTCTGTGAAAGGGAAGTAAGAAGGACGAAGTCTTGTGGTGGTGCCTTCGCCGTAGATCTTCTGAACGAACATATCCAGCATACCCTTTAAGTCACACAGGGTGATCTTCTTATCTACTACCAGACCCTCCATCTGATGGAACATAGGTGAATGGGTAGCATCATCATCGGAACGGAATACTCTTCCGGGAGATAAGATCTTGATGGGGGGCTTACGCTTCTCCATAACATGGATCTGACCTGCCGAAGTCTGGGTACGAAGCAGGAATTCAGGGGACAGATAGAAGGTATCCTGCATATCTCTTGCGGGATGGTCCTTGGGTGTATTTAATGCAGTGAAGTTATAATAATCGTTCTCGATCTCAGTTCCTTCATAAATGTCAAATCCCATACCGGAGAATACGTCGATCAGCTGATTTCTCATCTGGGTAATAGGATGTAAGTTACCGTTTTTGATCTGCTCTGCAGGCATGGTAACATCGATCTTCTCTGATGCGTAACGCTTCTCTAATTCTCTCTTTTTCATGAGCTCGTCAAGTTCCTGGAACTTAGCGGTAGCCCACTCCTTTAACTCATTTACATTCTTACCGAATGCTGCTCTTTCCTCAGGTGCGATGTTGCGCATTTCCTTCATCAACTGGCCGATTGCACCAACCTTTGAATCCAAAAACTGCTTACGAAGCTCGAAAGCCTCAGCTCTGGAATTTGCTCTTTTTTCAATTCCGTCAAGAATTTCCTGTTTGATGTTTGCTAATCTTTCATTCATTCTCTGGTCTTCCTCCATTCATATATTAAGTGTACATGTTTTATGAAGATGTTTTCACAGGATACTTGGGTCTCCTACTCATAAAATCCGGCCACTTCCTGTCCGTCGCAACTTCGTTGCTTGTGATTTTATTTCGTATACGCTCGGGTGAAACCAAATGCCGCTTCGCGTCGCTTGGTTTCCTTCCTCTGGAGACCTGCGGTCTCCTACTCATAAAATCCGGCCACTTCGTGTCCGTCGCAACTTCGTTGCTTGTGATTTTATTTCGTATACGCTCGGGTGAAAC
>JAKSRX010000127.1 GCA_024403365.1 Acetatifactor sp.
CTCTGCTTTACCAGGTACCCGGCGGTATGCTTTCCAACATGGTTAGCCAGCTGAAAGAGCAGAACGCAGAAGATAAATACTATGATGTATTGAAGGAGATCCCTCAGGTTCGTAAAGATCTGGGTGAGCCCCCTCTTGTTACTCCTTCTTCCCAGATCGTTGGTACTCAGGCAGTATTTAACGTATTGATGGGTGAGAGATATAAGATGGCTACCAAGGAGACCAAGGCAGTTCTTCGTGGTGAGTACGGCCAGACTGTTAAGCCTATGAGCCAGGAAGTAATCGATAAGGTTATCCCCGGTGAAGAGAGAATCACCTGCCGTTTCGCTGATACCCTTGGCCAGGAGATGGACAAGCTGGAAGGCGAGATGCTTGAGTGGAAGCAGCAGGACGAGGACGTTCTTTCCTACGCACTGTTCCCTCAGGTTGCTAAGGACTTCTTCAAGTACCGTCAGGCTCAGCAGGAGAAGGTCGATATGACCCAGGCTGATACCAAGACCGGTTCTTATCCTGTTTAATTTGATACTTGTTTAAAAGTAGAGAGGCATCGGAAGTTTTTTCCGGTGCCTCTTATAAAAACCGACAGACCTTTGTATCTTTGTCTGAAAGGGACAGAGGTGTATCGGTTTTTGTTAAGAAAGAGAGAAACAATGAGTAAAGTGATCGTGATCGGCGGCGGTGCTGCCGGTATGATGGCTGCGGTAACGGCAGCTGAGAGAGGATGCGAGGTCATTCTCCTGGAAAAGAATGAAAAACTGGGCAAAAAGCTGTTTATCACAGGTAAAGGTCGCTGCAACGTAACCAATGCGGCAGACATGGAGATCCTGTTTAAAAATGTCTGCAGAAATGAAAAGTTCTTATATAGTGCTTTTTACGGATATGACAATCAGGCGTTGATGGCTTTCATTGAGGAAGAAGGTTGTCCTTTGAAGGTGGAGAGAGGTGACAGAGTGTTCCCAGTTTCTGATCATTCCTCGGATATCATAGCAGCTTTTTCCGGAGCACTTCGCAAGAGAAATGTAGATATTAAACTGAATACCGAAGTGAAAAGCATTCTGTATACAGAGGATCGTGCGGTGGGTGTGAATCTGGCAAACGGAAAGACCTTAAAAGCGGATAAGATCATTGTCTGTACCGGAGGTATTTCCTATGCTTCCACAGGATCTACAGGAGATGGTTATCGTTTTGCGAAAGAATCCGGTCATCGTTTTGTAGAACCCAAGCCCGCACTGGTACCTCTGGAGATCAGGGAAAGTTGGTGCAAGGAATTGATGGGATTGTCTCTGAAAAATGTGACACTGACCATGATGAAGGGCAAAAAGAAACTGTATGAGGAATTCGGCGAGATGCTGTTTACGCATTTCGGTGTCAGCGGGCCACTGGTGCTTTCTGCTTCCAGTTATTACAATGGGGATCCGGATACCATGCTTTATCTGGATCTGAAGCCTGCATTGACCGCAGAGCAGCTGGATAAACGTATTCTGCGAGACTTTGAAGAGAATATGAATAAGCAGTTCAAGAATTCACTGGGAGGCCTGTTTCCTGCAAAACTGATTCCCGTAATGATCGATCTGTCAGGGATCCATCCCGAGAAGAAAGTCAATGAAGTGAGCAGAGAGGAACGTCAGAATTTTGTTCAGCTGATCAAGAATCTTCCCCTTACCGTGACCGGTACCAGAAGTTTTGCGGAGGCGATCATCACCCGAGGCGGTGTTTCCGTAAAAGATGTGAATCCCTCCACCATGGAGTCTAAGCTGATTCAGAATCTTTATTTTGCTGGAGAAGTATTGGATCTGGATGCGCTGACCGGCGGCTTTAATCTGCAGATCGCCTGGTCTACCGGACATCTGGCAGGAGAGAGCGCGGCGGAAGCCTGAGCATTTGAAGTTTGACAGTTTTGTGATATAATAGAATAGACCTTGTGGTCACGAAAGGATGAATAGTTATGAGTTTAAATATTGCGATCGATGGACCTGCAGGAGCAGGTAAAAGTACTATTGCAAAGGCAGTAGCGAAGAAGATGAATCTGATCTATGTAGATACCGGTGCGATGTATCGTGCCATGGCACTCTATATGGTAAAAATGAATATTGATCTGAAGGATACAGAAAAGATCATTGAGGCAGGCAAGAACGTAGATATTACCATTCGCTATGAGGATGGCGTACAGGTTGTCTATCTGAACGGTGAGAATGTTAACGCTTTCCTTCGTACCGAGGCTGTAGGCAACGCAGCAAGTACTGTCAGCGTCATCGGTGAGATCCGCCAGAAACTGGTGGAATTGCAGCAGAAACTGGCTGCGGAAAGTGATTGCATCATGGACGGCAGAGATATTGGTACCTGCGTACTTCCCAATGCACAGAGAAAGATCTATCTGACCGCCAGCAGCGATGTGCGTGCAAAGCGCAGATACGATGAACTGGTTGCAAAGGGAGAAGAATGTGATCTTGCCAAGATCAAGGCAGATATCGAGGAGAGAGATTATCGCGATATGCATCGTGAAGTATCTCCTTTGAAGCAGGCAGAGGATGCGATCCTGGTAGACAGCTCCTACATGACCATCGATGAGGTCATTGCCGAGATCATCAGAATTTGTGAGATGTAGGTTGAGTTATGGAAGTCAAACTGGCTGAATACGCAGGCTTTTGCTTCGGCGTGAAGCGTGCTGTGGATACGGTATATGCACAACTGAATACAGGTAAGAAGATCTATACCTACGGTCCCATCGTTCACAATGATGAAGTGGTGAATGAACTCTGTGAAAAGGGTGTGATCGTTCTGGAGACGAAGGAAGATCTGATTGCACTGACCCCTTTGGAGTGTGAGAATGCTGCGGTCATCATTCGTGCTCACGGTGTGCCGGAAAGTATCTATCAGCTGCTGGAGGACAAGGGATTGGAGTGCGTGGATGCCACCTGCCCTTTTGTAAAAAGGATCCATAATATCGTCAGACAGAAGAGCGAGGAAGGGTATCATATCGTGATCATCGGAAATGCCGGTCACCCTGAGGTGGAAGGCATCGTCGGATGGTGTATTCACGGGGCAACAGTGCTTGAAAAACCTGAAGAAGCGGAAGGTTTTAGTGCTTCTTTGGATGAAAAAATATGTATCGTATCACAAACGACATTTAATTACAATAAATTCAAACTTATGGTTGAAATTTTTGAAAATAAAGGATATAATGTTAATGTTGTTAATACTATATGTAGCGCAACGGAAGAACGTCAGCGTTCTGCACAAAAATTAGCCGCAGAAGCTGATGTGATGATCGTAATAGGAGGCAAGCACAGTTCCAATACGACAAAGCTTTTTGAGATCTGTCAGAGTGAGTGTGCGAATACCTATTTTATACAAACACTGGATGACTTGCATTTAGAACTGCCTAAAGCCGTTCGCCTGGTGGGTATTACAGCGGGGGCTTCCACCCCAAACAAATTAATCGAGGAGGGTCAAAATTATGTCAGAATTAACTTTTGAACAAATGTTGGAAGATTCAATTAAGAC
>JAKSRX010000128.1 GCA_024403365.1 Acetatifactor sp.
CTATAATTATTTCATGGTGGGAGATGTAAAGCAGAGTATTTACAGATTCCGTCTGGCAAGACCCCAGCTCTTCCTGGATAAATATCATTCCTACGAAGAGGACGGAGAGAAGATTCGTATCGATCTGGCTAAGAATTTCCGAAGCAGAGCAGAGGTGCTGGATGCAGTCAACGGTGTGTTTGGCCATATCATGCGCAGAGAGGTGGGAGACATCGATTATGATGACAGTGCCGCTTTGCATCTTGGCGCAGAGTATCCGGAAAATACAGGAGACGAAGCAGAACTTCTGCTGGTGGAGAAGCCTGCAAAGGATAGTGATGAGAGCGCAAAAGAAGCGGAGGCTTCAGCGGTAGCCCACAAGATCAAGGATCTGATGGGAAGCCTTCAGGTCACTGACAAGGAATCCAAAGTACTGCGTCCTGTACGATACTCTGATATCGTGATCCTGCTTCGTACCACCACAGGTTGGGATGAAGTGTTCCGAAAGGTATTGGAGAACCAGGGCATTCCTGCCTATGCATCCTCCAAGTCAGGATACTTCAATGCCCTGGAAGTGCAGGAACTGCTGCAGTTTCTGAAGGTGCTGGACAATGCCACCCAGGACATTCCTCTCTTTGGTGTGATGAAGTCCGTGTTTGGCGGCTTCCGTGAGGAAGAGATCGCCAAGATCCGCATCAGGAATCGGAAGATGTCCCTGTATGAGGCTTTGAAATGTTATGCAGTTGACCCCGAGGAGGAGAAGCTTGGACAGAAGGCGGCTGCTTTCCTGGAGATGATCGGTAAGTACCGCAAGATGACAGTCTACCTGCCTGTGCGAGATCTGCTGACAAAGATCGTAAATGATTTTGAATATTTGAATTACGTGACCGCATTGCCTGCGGGCAGCAAGCGAAAGGCAAATGTGGAGATGCTCTTCATCAGAGCTTCCGATTTTGAGAAGACCAGTTATTTCGGTCTGTTCCATTTCCTGCGCTATATGGACCAGCTGCAGAAGTACGAGGTGGATTTCGGAGAGGGAGAATTGCTGGATGAGAATGCGGATGTGGTCCGCATCATGAGTATCCACAAGAGCAAAGGTCTGGAATTCCCTGTGACCTTCGTGGCCGGAATGAGCAAGCAGTTCAATATGGAAGACACCACGGGAGCGCTGCTTCTGGATGTGGATATGGGACTTGGTGTGGACTATGTGGACCCTGTAGGTCGTACCACAAACAAGACTCTTCGCAAGAAGGTATTGTCCCTGAAGTTAAAGAAAGATACGCTTTCGGAAGAACTGCGAATCCTCTATGTAGCACTGACCAGAGCGAAGGAAAAACTGATCATGACCGGTGTGCTGAAGGATGCAGAAAGCGCATTGACGGAAGCTTACGAGGATCCGGATGATCAACTGTCCTTTGCCGACTTTGTGAGTGCAGCGTCCTACCGGGATTTGGTATTGCCGATCATAGGTAATACCGCTATTCAGTCTTCGGTGGTTGCGGAAGAAGAGAAGGCAGCGGGGGACGTAGGCGAGCAGGTGGATCTGATGCTTCGAAAGAATCGTCTTTTGCACAGCGGAGAACTCTGTGACGAAAGAGCACTTGAGAAACTGCGAGACCGCTTGAACCGTGAGTATGCCTTTGCAAATCTGGCAGGACTTTATACCAAAACCACAGTTTCGGAACTGAAGATCGCTGCTATGGCAGATAAGGACGAGGCAGCCTTTCACGACTTTGAGGAGAAAGAGGTGCAGCCTTACATTCCTTCCTTCCGAAGAGAGGAAGAAGAGGTCACCGGTACTGTTCGAGGTAATGCATACCATAGAGTGATGGAACTTTTGGATTTCGATGCGGAAGAAGAACTGACAGAGGAGAGCCTGGCAGCATTCTTAGATGAAGAAACGGCAAGCAGACGCCTGCCCAAAGAATACAGAGATGTTGTGAATCTGAAGAAGATCCTTCGTTTCAGAAGATCGGAACTGGGACAGAGAATGCACCGGGCGTCCCTGCAGGGCAAATTGTTCCGCGAGCAGCCCTTCGTACTGGGTATTGCGGCGGATCGTGTGAATCCCGAGTTCCCTGAGAGGGAGAAGGTATTGATCCAGGGTATCATCGATGTGTTCTGGGAAGAAGAGGACGGGCTGGTGCTTCTGGATTATAAGACGGACTCTGTGAATTCCCTGAAGGAACTGTGGAATCGCTATGAGACTCAGCTGGACTATTACAGCGAGGCATTAACGAGGATCTATGGAAAACCGGTGAAGGAGAGGTACCTGTACTCCTTCCGCCTGGAAAGTTTTTAGACAATAAAAAACGGTTTGACGGCAGAATGTTGGAAAATAAATAGGAGGCCGTCAAACCGATTTTTTGTTTTGGAGAGGGATGAATACGCTAAAGATTAGTCATTCATCAGGAAACGCTTTGTCTGAGGAGTCTTCAGAAGAACGATAGCACCGATCATGGTGAAGATCATCTCAGGAAGCATATAGCAACCGTTGTACAGGAAACTGTAGAGCCAGGTGTTGTCGGTAGAGAAACCGCTCCAGAGCTCACCGAAGCTGCCCCAGATCACAACGCCGCTCAGGAAATGGAATACAAAACGAAGTCCTACGGCTACGAAGATACCTGCGATCCAGCCAACGATATCCTTCTTGCGGAACATACCGGCAAGACCGAGAACGAAGAATGCTCCCAGATAATCCAGAAGAATACATGCAACCAGCATGCCGGGAGTCAGACCCCATCCGAAGAGACCATCCATAACGCCCTGACCGAACTGAACAAGAGCATATACGAAGGATACTACCAGACCGCTCTTTACGCCGCGACGGATAGAGAACAGTACGATGGGAAGCATGGAAAGAAGAGTGATAGAGCCGCCCCAGGGCAATTTGAATACTCTGATGAAGCTCAGTACGGTAGCCAGTGCAACCATTGCAGCACCTTCTACCAGAATCTTGGTTTTTTCGTTACGCATAAAAAAATCCTCCTTAAAAGTGGCTAAGGAGGGAACATCACACAGCAACATGACGAAATGGTCAAGTTGATTTGCTTCCTTACGCCGGTATTGCCCGGTTCAAGTAGTGAGGGTTAGAAATGCAAGCATTTCAATCTCAGCGATGTGCTCCCCTAGCGGTTATTTTTTTGTCAAGGACTACTATAAGAGCAAAAGTGTGGTCTGTCAAGCCTTTTTGTCGAAAGATTTCGAAAGGGGTCGATGCACTATTTGTGCACTTATCGTGTGAAGAATCGGTATGGTAAGATAGTAAAGACTGTGTTATAGTATGCTTGTAAAGTAAAAGTACTTCTTTTTGAGAAAGGAATACGACTATGAAAAAGAGTAATGATGTAATGGCATTTTTTATCGGACTGGTAATGTTGGTAGTGGGAGGATATCTCTTCATGGAGAATATCCAGGTGACCACGGAGCATATCTTCAGATTCTCTCTGTTTGGCA
>JAKSRX010000129.1 GCA_024403365.1 Acetatifactor sp.
CCGTAAGCTTCTGCGCCGCCGAGACGCTGTACCAGTTTATATCCGATATTACCTGCATCCAGGTTGGGGAAGATCAATACGTTTGCCTGACCTGCCACATTACTTCCGGGTGCCTTGGATTTTGCTACGTTGGGAACCAGTGCTGCATCAGGCTGTAATTCGCCGTCGATGCAAAGATGAGGATACTGTTCCTTAGCGATCTTGGTTGCTTCTACTACCTTATCTACCAGAGCATGCTTTGCACTTCCCTTGGTGGAATGGCTGAGCATTGCGATAACGGGCTTAGGTCCGATCAATGCCTTGAAGCTTCTGGAGGAGGTGTCAGCGATGGCTGCCAGCTCTTCCGCGGTAGGATCCTGATTCAGGCCGCAGTCAGCAAACAGGAATGCGCCGTTCTCTCCCATATCTTTAAACTGTGTATCCATAACAAAGAATGCGGAAACCAGCTTGACGCCGGGTGCAGTCTTCAGGATCTGCAGAGCAGGTCTCAAAGTATCTGCGGTGGAATGACATGCACCTGCTACCATACCGTCTGCATCATTTGCCTTAACCATTACGATACCGAAGGTCAGGTAATCCTTTAATAGGATATCTCTTGCCTTCTCGGGAGTCATACCCTTGCTCTTTCTGGTCTGATAGAGCAATTCTACATATTCATCCAACTTCTCGGTGGTAGCGGGATTCACGATCTTCACTGCGGAAAGGTCAACTTCCAGCCAGCCTGCACCGTCTAAGATCTTCTCTTCATCACCGATCATGATAATGTTGGCGATTCCCTCTTCCACGATCTTCGCAGCTGCGATCAGGGTTCTCTTATCATTGGATTCGGGAAGCACGATCGTTTTTCTGTCAAGTCGTGCACGGTCTTTAATTGTATCAATATAAGACATACCAATTCTCCTTTCGAGATGTTCTTCTCCGTCCCCACGGAACATCTCTCATTAGTACTTAACAAAATTTAATAAGTATATTATACTAGAGAAAAAGTTCGGAAACAAGTACAAAAACGCATACATTCCACTATTTCGTAATGCTTTTTGTCGTTTTTCCGTTAAAAAGCATTACTTTTTTGTAACCGCTTACATTGTTATTTTTTTAACTCTTTTCAGGAGCCGAAAAATCCCATGAAAATCAATGCGATCATAGCCGAATACAATCCTTTTCATACAGGTCACGCATACCAGATCCGGGATGCCAAAGAAGCAACCGGTGCCGATCACACCATCGTCATCATGAGCGGCAACTTCGTGCAGCGAGGCACTCCCGCTCTCTTTGATAAACATCTGCGCACCCAAGCTGCTCTGCTAAACAGTGCAGACCTGGTATTGGAGCTGCCTGCCATTTTCAGTACCGCCAGTGCGGAATACTTTGCCTATGGCGCAGTTTCCCTTCTGAATGCTCTGGGCTGTGTAAATCATCTCTGCTTCGGCAGCGAATCCGGTGATCTGGACCTTCTTCGCAAGGTTGCAGAAACTCTGGTTCAGGAGCCTGAGACGTACAAAACTGCCTTGAAGGAAGCCCTGGCTTCCGGCAACAGTTTCCCCAAAGCCAGAGAACTGGCTCTCTCCAAATGTCATCAGGAGTTATCTGGCACCGCTCTGCTTGGCAGTCCCAACAATATCCTCGCTCTGGAGTATATGAAGGCCCTCTGCAAAACCAACAGTTCTATGGAACCCTATACCACAAGGCGGGCAGGAAGCGGTTATCACGATGACTCTCTGGATGCTTCTTTCGCCTCCGCTACCGCTCTGCGCGGCAAACTGGCCGAGGATTCAACCACTGCATCCGTGAAGCAATATATTCCAGACAATTCCTGCGATTTATATGATGCCTACTTGACGCAGTATCAGGGAGTGAATGAGAATGACTTCTCCTCAATGCTGTATTACAGACTACTTTCTCTGGCAGAGGTTGGATACACGCAGTTCTTGGATGTATCGGAAGAAATCTCTAACCGCATTCAGAAGCACTTACCGGAGTACAAAGGTTTCACCTCCTTCTGCGAACTCTTAAAGACAAAGGAAGTGACCTATTCCCGCATTTCCAGATGTCTATTGCATATCCTTCTGGACGTTCGCAAGCTTGCTCCCGGTTCTCCGAAGATTCCTGGATATGTTCGGGTATTGGGATTTAGAAAAGATGCGGCTCCCCTTTTGTCTGAGTTGGGAAAGTGCTCCTCCCTGCAGCTTCTCACAAAGCCTGCGGACGCCAAAGCTCTGCTCTCAGAGCGAGACCTTGCTCTCTTCAGGCAACAGTTGTTTGCGGATTCTTTGTACGAGCAGGTGCTGGCCGCCAAATCAGGCTGCGATCCCAGAAATGAGATCACCATTCCTATCACCATCGTCTAATACAACAAAAAGGCAACCGCGTAAACGGTTGCCTTTACTGTTTCTAAAATAATTCTACATCTGCCTTCAATGCTTCCACATATCGGTCTACCAATGCGGTCTTCTCGTCCCAGAATCGTCTGCCTGCCTCCGAAGTGAGGGGATTATCCTTCTGCTGCCTCTGGGTAAATCTGGCAATATGATCCAGACAGTCCGTAAACTGTGCCTGCGGATTCCTTGACATAGTGATCATGGTATCCATCAAAATTCCCATAGCACCCATATCATCCAACAGATCTGCTTCCATCAACAAAAGCAGGTTCCGGTCTACGGCGGGATCTTTCATCAAATATTTGTCGGAATGACCTTCCACAAGGCTGCGTATATAGGCAGTTCTCTCTGCAGAAAAGCCATGCTTCAACAAATATTCCTCTGTGATCGGACCACCTGCCTGTGCATGAGGGACATGGGTATCATCTGCAATGGCGCGTCCCACATCATGAAAGATCGCTGCGATCATCAGATCCTCATAGCATAAATTCTCTTTATCGGTGCTGGCGTCATACAGTTTCTTTGCCCAGCCAAGCACACGCTTGGTATGATCAAAGCGACTGTAACTGATCTCCAGTTTAAAAGAACCGTTTCCTTCAGTCTTGGTATCCAGCGTCTTCTTTACGAAATCAAGCATATCCGCATAATCGATATCCCCAAGCTCCTTGATCCAGGCTTTCTCCTTCTGTTCTCTTAAGATCTTTCGAAGTTCCTGATCGACGATACTCAACACCTTGGATTCTCTCTCCACCATCTCAGGATCTATGTATTTCTTTCGATTATTGAAATCTACATAGGATGCCTCCAAAGGTTCGATCCATACCGGGGTAAAACCCTCTTCCGCTTCGTAATCGTCCAGATGTACCTCTGATACTTCATCCCCCACCTCGCAAAGGTAATAGAAATTCTCCTGTTCAAAGATGGTGTCCTCAGCGAGATCATCCTTACGTCTGCGCAGTACCCGACCATACTCTTTGATGCTCTCCGGAATGACCTGATAGCCGCTCTCTTCCTTCACCTCACGGATCAGCGCCTGGATAT
>JAKSRX010000013.1 GCA_024403365.1 Acetatifactor sp.
GGGGTATCCAGAATGTTGATACAATATCCGTCATATTCAAACTGCAATACAGAAGAGGTTACGGAAATACCTCTCTCCTTTTCGATCTCCATCCAGTCGGAGACAGCATGTCTTGCGGTCGCTTTACCTTTTACACTACCTGCAAGGTTGATCGCTCCGCCGTAAAGCAGGAATTTCTCTGTCAATGTTGTCTTACCGGCATCAGGGTGTGAAATGATCGCAAAGGTACGTCTGCGATTGATCTCTTCTGCGTAATTTGCCATAAACTATATCCTCCGAAGTTTCTTTTTCACGTAATCTTTATTGTAAATTGGCAGGAAACACACCGTTTCCCTCAAATTCAGGCACAATACCAAAGTATTGTAACACAGATGCCCCTATATCTGCAAAGGTTTTCCGCGTTCCCAGGTTCACAGGCTGCACTTTTTTGCCATAAACAAGAAAAGGCGTGTATTCTCTGGTATGATCGGTAGTGGCCAGATAGGAAGGATCGCAGCCGTGATCGGCAGTGATCATCAGAATATCCTCCGGTCCCATGAGACTCATGATCTCCGGCAGTTTCTCATCAAAATAGGTCAATGCCTTTGCATAGCCGTCCACATCTCTTCTGTGGCCGTAAAGCATATCGTAATCCACAAGATTGATGAAACACAGGCCGTTAAAGTCCTTCTTCAGATACTCGATGGTCCGCTCGATACCCTCGCCGTTATTCGCAGTGTATACATATTCCGTGATACCCTTTCCGGCGAAGATATCATATATCTTACCCACGGAGATCACGTCATATCCCTGCTCTTTCAGCTGGTCCATCATTGTAATGCCTGTGGGCTCTAAGGAAAAATCATGTCGACGACTGGTTCTGGTATAAGGGCCGCCCACAGGACCTTCAAAGGGTCTGGCAATAACTCTTCCCACACCGTGCTCTCCCTGCAGGATCTCCCTGGCGATACGACAATATTCATACAGCGTCTCAGGCGGTACGATAGACTCATGGGCCGCGATCTGGAACACACTGTCTGCGGAAGTATATACGATCAGATCTCCCGTCTTAAGGTGCTCATCACCGTAATCCGCAATGACCTTGGTTCCGGAATAGGGCTTGTTGCATAATACCCCTCTGCCGGTCCTCTTGGAAAACTCATCCAGCACTTCCCTGGGGAAGCCTTCCGGATAGGTAGGCAACGGTGCTGCGGAATAAATACCGGAGATCTCCCAATGTCCGATGGTGGTGTCTTTGCCGCGGGAACGTTCTACCATGCGGGCGATCAATGCAGTATGATCCGCAACAGGTTCTCCCACAGTCACACCGTCTATATTGAAAAGTCCCATCTTCTGCAGATTCGGTATCTGCAGAAACGGGCTATGGGATACAGCCCTCAGAGTGTTGACATTTACATCTCCGTATGCAGCCGCATCCCGCATCTCACCAATTCCGAAACTATCCAAAACGATCAAAAAGACTCTTTTCATCTCTGCCACTCCTTTTGTATCTGTCTGCCTCAATTATAATAGACTCTTTTTTCATTATAGCATATTTCACGCAGGAAAACAGCATTTTCCCTTATGTACTATCTTACTGTGCCACAGTACTGATAATAATATTCTGAGGTTCCGCACCGGTCTTACGTTTCACGATATCTTCGATCTGTGCTCTCTTAGCATCATCCAAAACAGCTGCATTGACTACCACATCCACGGTATCGGCATTGATGCTCACTACCACATCCGTAAATCCCTTAGCCTCCAAAAGGATCTCCGCCGCAGCCTCCTTCTCATTGGTCTCCGTCATCTGTACCATGCAATCCACTGCAGTCTGTTTCTGAATGTCTGTCAGTCCGTCGCTGTTGATGATCTCAAGCAAGGTCGCCTTGTTCTTTGCCCGGATCTGCTCCTTCATGAGTTTGGCATCCGCAAGGATCGTACTGTCGGAGGATGTGAAGATCACTTCTCCCGGGATCTCTCCCTCCTCAGGCTTACCGTCTGCCTCAGTGCCAACTAACTGCATACCCTCATCCAGGTAATCGCTGACATACAACATCTCGCTTTCAGAATCCAGACCTGTAATATCATTTGCCCACATCAGATCTTCCTCCGACAGGTCAAGATCCAGTCCTGCCTCATACCCGTCATTTACCACGCCGGTACCTGCGGTAGCGCTGACCTTTTCCCTTTCCTTTCCGATGCTTTTGCTCGTATCCATTCCGGAGAACTGTAAATAGGCAGCGATCGCAATCATTACCGCAAGTGCACTTATCATTAGCCGGTTCTTTTTCATCAGGTTTTTCACACGATACCCCTTCTTTGCTTTTTTACTAGTTCATTGTATGTCTTGTATTCCGCAGATATGAATCAATCCCCTCTCATGCCCGCCACCATGATCTTCGTGCTGTCTACCGGAAAAAGTGCCTGCACAGACGTGGAGATCACCTCATTGATCCGTCCGGTTCCCGCCCCCTTTGCCACCACCAGTATGCCTTCTACCTGCGGCATCCGGGTCTTTGTCACATAAGGCTCCTCCCCGTACTTCCCATCCAAAACGATCTGTTCTTCGGAGGCGGCTAGGGTGATCATCACCTTCACCTTTCCGACGCCGTTGATCTGCGAAAGGATCTCTTCCAGCTGCTGCTCCATGCTCTCCTTATAATCCGTTTCTTTCACCTCTTGGGTCACCTGCTGCACCGTATTTTGCTCTTTCTTTTCCTCCTTCGGCACCGGTATGGAGATAACAAACAGAAGCACCCCCACCAGCGCCAGGATCAACAGATTATCTTTGCTCGCCAGTTTCTTCCAGTCTATCTTCATCTCTCTCCTCCAGCTGACGTTTTATTTCCTCAAGGGTGTATTGTTCCAGTTTCTTCTGTGCCTCAGCGATGGATTCCTCCCTGTAGAACCAGTCGTCCTGCATCCATTTGGAATACTCCAGTTCCACCGAGTCCGACAGCACCTGAGCCGAACTGCTAAAACGGTTCTCCAACGGCTCATACAGAAGCACCAACACCATCATGCTGAACACGATGCGCAGATACTTCTCATATTGTTTTCCGGGGCAAAAATGAATGATCATCTGCCCGCAGATCATAAAGATCCCTACCGTACAGATCGTCTGTAATATAGACTGCATCATACCCTCCTAAAACACAGCGGCCTGGGCCGTCACTACGGCCATGGCAATAAAGAAAAGGACCATTCCTGTTCCCAGGGTCTTAAACAACAGTAGTCCTGCATCCCCGGCACGATCGATACACAGGCAAAGTCGTTTATCACTGACCAATCCCATAAAGGCTGCCGCCGCTTTCAGGGCGATCGCAGTCACAGCGATCTTCACAAGAGGCTTGACGCACAGCGCCAAAAGCAAAAGCATCATAACGATCCCCACGCTGTTTTTCATGACCATGGCAGATCCCATCACCAGTTCTACTGCCCCCTCTGCCAGATCCCCTGCTCCCGGGATCATACCTACGATCTTTTTGACTGCCGCCTTCCCGGGAATCATCAATACAGGGGAAAGAAAGGATTGAAAAACACTGACTCCCGTGATCACTCCGATGCAGCCTTTCAGGATCCATCGGATCCCTTTGGCCGTCAGATCGATCAAAAGATTCATTTTTTCTTCGATCCACAGACTGTTGACCAAGGAAAGCATCATATAGCAGCTGATTCCTGGCAAAAGGACCCCTTGCAGCAGTTTCTCCACGCCGTATACCACAAGTACCATGATCTGTCCCGTAAGCGCTGCCCCGGTGCTTCCCAGGGCCAGTCCCACAGTCACCAGAAAGGTTGGGATCAACAGATTCATAAATAGTACGATCTCCTCCAGCGCCTCCTGTGTCACCGCCGACATCTGCGTAAAGTTTTTCAATAACACCGTGGTAAATAGCAGAAAGCACACCAGGAAGCTGAGATCCGCCGTCTGATGTACCTCCAGAGCACCTGCAAAATGGCTGAGCAAAGAAGACAACAATCCCAGCACCAACAACCATAGGAACAGGTTTCTGGCTCCCGTGATAGGTGCGGATATCTCGGACATTAGTCCGTCAAACAGGATATGGATCGCCCCCTTCGGATCACCGGATAGAATAGTTTCCAGTATCTCCTCTGCCTGAAAAGAATTGGTGGGGAACAATCTGTCGATTCCTCTTTGAAACTCTTCCAGTTCCGCACCGGAGAAGAAAAGATCAGGCGTCATAGTTATTCCTTTCCACCGAAGCGGTATACCTGCTCGATCACAGACAAAAGGATCGGAAGCCCGGACATCAATACCGCCAGTTTCCCTAACAGTTCGATCTGCCCGGCCACCGCCGAATAGCCTGCGTCCTTGCAGATTCCCGCGCTGAATTCACATACATAAGTGATGCAGACGATCTTCACAAGAATGGATAAATATTTCTCTCCGGACCCCAGATAAAATTTCAACTTGTCAAACTCCATCGCTACCGTTTCCAGTTGATGGATCGCCAGTCCGAAGATCAGGATGCCTACCGAGAGAATGATAAAGGTTCCGTATTCCGGTCGGCTTCCCTTAAACTGTGCAGCGAACATCACGGCAATGATTCCCAGAAATGCCACTTTGATAATATCCTGCATGCGCTCCTCCTAAAGTGAAAACAAGGTCTGAATGGTCTGAAACAGATCATAAATATAAGGCACGATCCAGGTAAGTACTAAGATCAGGCCCGCAAGGCTTACCATAAACGCATTTTCATCCCGCCCGCTGTGTTTCAGTACCTGTCCTAAAATAGTCACCAGGATCCCCACCGCCGCTATTTTGAATATCAGACTTACCGTCATACGATCCGCTCTCCGTTCAAACCTAACTTAATATCAGTATCAGCAGCAGTCCGCTCATCAGTCCCAAGGTCACCGACATTCTGCTCTTTGGTTCCTCCTCTTTTCGCAAACCGTTCAGGATCCTTCCCAGGCCATCCCTGCTGCGCTCTATTCTCCCCCTCTGCATCTCTTCATCAAAGCATCCCTCCACCGGCAAAAACTCCAGGAATACCTCGATATCATTGCCCCTTAACGGGCTGTTCTTCAGTTCTCCACGCACTGTTTCCGAAAAGACTTCCGAAAAATCATAGTTCATTCCGGCCTTCCACGCTTCCTCTACCCGAAGCAGGAGACTCTGCCAGGGTTCTTTCAGTCGATGTGCCAGTGCCAGGCTGCATTCCGGCAGGGAATTTCTGCCATAAGCGATTTCCCGGCTCATTCCCTCCAGCACCTGATCCAGTCCCTGCAGATACCGGATACGTTCCCGATACTGCCTTCTGTACCAAAGCCCCAGGCCCAGGCACCCGGTAAGGATCATCGTTCCCGCAAGGATCTTTATATACATGCCTCATCCTCCAATGCTTCCACCGCTTTCACCTGACATTTTCCGTCCCTTTTTTCAAGCAATACCACTCTGTCAAATACCGCTCCCAGTTCCTGTTTCGTCAGCATAAACTTTCTCAAAATATCCTGCAGGGAATCTCCGTGGGCCGTCGCAAACAATTTGCAACCACAGGTAGACAGTTTCCGCAAAAGCTCGTAATCCCCCTGTTCTCCGATCTCGTCCACTGCGATCACCTCCGGCGACATGGAGCGAAGCAACAAGCTGATCCCGGCTTGTTTCGGGCAGGCATCCAATACATCCGTACGCATTCCCAGATCATAGGCAAACTCTCCCTGATAGGCGCCCGCGATCTCAGAGCGCTCATCCACCACACCTACGTTTTTTCCTCCCCCATATGGATTTCCGTCCGACACCCTGCGGATCAGAGCCCGCAGAAATGTTGTTTTACCACATCCCGGCGGTGAAAGGATCAACACACTCAGTACCTGTCCCTTCCGGTAGATCTGCGAAAGCACATCATCCGCCGCTGTGCTCACTTCATGAGCCACTCTGATGTTTAACCCGGTGATATACTTCTGTGTCCGGATCTTTTTCTCTCCCTCCGCCACCACCTGTCCGGTGACCCCGATTCGATGTCCTCCCCTGATGGTGAGGAAACCGTTCTTTAGTTCCTCCTCATAGGCATAGGGCGAATTCTGGCAGGCACGATCCAGAATGGTCTGTAATTGTTTCACAGATATCTTTGCCGCCGGGTCCGGGCTCTTTGTCAATCGACCGTTTTCCTCAACAAACCATTCCTCTCCCGATCTTCGTATCAGGATCGGTCTCATGGCACGCAGTCTGATCTCACTGATTTTTGATTGCTGCAGGCATACCGTTTCAAATACTTTCTGCATTTCGGCCGGAAATATCCACCGTAGTGTCTCCTCCATACCCTGTCCTCCTTGTTCAATATATGAGACAGGTTTCCCTTTATGCGCAAAAAAGCGGCACCCCAAAGGGTACCGCCCAAACTTTGTATCTTATAATAAATTCATCAGGACAAAGGAGCCGCTTGCAAAAGCGGAAATAATGTGGAACATCAATGTAATGATCGCCAGGGTCAGCGCAGTGGTTGCCATTTTCTGTGCTCTCAACTCTACTGCAGAGCTGGCAAACTTTAATTTGTTTTTCACAGCCAATGCCAGAATCAGTCCCACGATAGGGAAAACGAAAGCAAAGATCACGCTCACAGCGGCAAGGCCCAGATATTGGGACGCCTCTGCGGAAGACTGCCCGGACTGTGCTGTGGTCGGACGAGTATTGGTAGTGGTGTACACCGGTTTGGAAGGCGCAGGCGCTGTGGTCTTCTGCCAATTGGTATCTCTGCGCAGATTATCATGATTTGAGCCATGATCGGAATCATGATGCAAAGGATCGGATCCGATATGTCCGCCTGCCATTCCTGCAGCAGACTGTCTCTGCAAACGGCTGATCAGGTTGGCCACTTCTGCGGTATAAGCTGCTCCGGGAGCTCCGGCTCCGCCAAACATTCCCTTGGTCCATACTTCTACATGGAACACTCCTGCCGCATAATACCACATCATAAATCGATTGCCGTGTTTCGTACTTACATATACCATCTCGCCGTTCCAGTCGCCTCTGGTATAGCCGTTATGATACATGTAATCGTCCATAACCATGCTGACAACGTCGATCGGCTGATCCAACTGAATCTCTCTTACATATTTTCCCATACGTATCCTCCGCCCTAAAGCAAAAGCTTTCATTTGATAGTATCATATCATACCTGATATTACGTCTGCAATGGATAAATCAGAACGATACCGTATTCTTTCGTGCACTATATCTGGTAGTATATGTCCAACATCTTGCTAACTTCTGCCAACATATTGCTATATTCCCCCTGCAATGTTGCATTTTTTGCGAAGATATCCTATGCTGAAACTGTAAAATAAATCAATATGCAGAATGCACAAGAGAAAGGATCTTTATGAAATTACGTATTCTTACTGCCTGTGGTATTCTGGCTCTCAGCCTGATCATGACCGGCTGTTCCGACAACGTTCCCAAGGAGGATATTTCTATGGCAATCGATTCCACACAGGAGATCCATTCAGCTGAAACGGAATCTTCCGTCAGTGCTTCTTCCGATCCTATCGCTGAAGCCATTGCCCAGGAAACTTCCAAAGTAGATACCACTCCCGCTTCCGTCGCTGCTGACGAAGATAGGGTCCCCACTGCAGAGATCAGTGAACGTATCCCCAGCAAATATATCGGTCTTCAGTTGAAAGAGATGGGTACCATTGAGCATATCAGTTATACATCCTATGATTATTTCGGTGACGCTTCCGTAGAAGTGACCAAAGAAGCAAATGTCTACCTGCCTTACAATTATGATGAAAGCAAGCAGTACAATGTACTCTATCTCATGCATGGTATCGGCGGTGACGAAAAAGAATGGGGCATGACCGGAAGTACTTCCCGCGTCAAGATCGTGATGGATAATCTCTCCTATTTCGGAGATATCGATTCCTTTATCGTAGTCACTCCCAATGGCCGTTCTGCAGTCAATCACGCTGCAAACGGTTCCGATTTCAATTCCTTCTACTGTTTCGGCAAAGAACTTCGCAATGACTTGATCCCTTATATCGAAAGTCATTACAGCACCTATGCCGAGGAAGGCGCAGAACTCTCCGCCAACAGAGACCACAGAGCTATGGCAGGTCTTTCCATGGGCGGTATGCAGACCATCAATATCGGAATCGGTGAATGTGTAGATCTCTTCGGTTACTTCGGTGCTTTCTCTGCAGCGCCTACCAGCAATCCTGCAACAAAGACTGCCGAGATCTTGAAGGACAACGAATATCCCATTCATTACTTTTACAACATCTGCGGTACGGAGGACAACATCGCTTACGCTGCTGCTTCCACCGCCGCAAAAAATCTTCCGCTTCACTGTGACCAGTTTGTGGAAGGCGAGAACTTTATGTGGCAGGAATTACCCGGTGCTCACGATTTCAATATCTGGTACTTAGGCTTTTACAATTTCGCACAGATCGTTTTCAAATAATCAGCCAATAACAAATCCTTATAAATCACTAAGGGGCCGTATGATGAATCATCATACGGCCCCTTTGATTACTTATCTTTTATTCTTATTTGTCGTGGATCTCAGCGTGAAGTTCCTGCAGAGACTTCAGAGGACTCTGCTTATGAGTCTTCACATAACAGATACCCTCACCGGTAACCTTTGCTGCTGCAATGGTGGTGATATAAGGAACCTTAGCCTTGATAGCAGCCTTTCTTAAGTAGCTGTCATCTCTCTTGCTGTTCTTGCCGATAGGGGAGTTCACGATCAACTGGATCTCGCCATTTGCGATCATATCGGAGATATTAGGTCTGCCTTCCTGCAGCTTCTTAACAACGGTTGACTCGATACCTGCATCAGCAAGAACTGCTGCGGTACCGCTGGTAGCAACGATCTTGAAGCCTGCATCTGCATACAGCTTAGCAACTTCAACAACTTCATCCTTATCTGCGGTATTTACGGAGATCAGTACGGTACCTTCGGTAGGCAGCTTGGACTGGGTAGCCTCCTGTGCCTTTACGAATGCCTCACCGTAGGAAGGAGACATTCCAAGAACCTCACCGGTAGATCTCATCTCAGGTCCGAGAACGGGGTCTACTTCAGGGAACATATTGAAGGGGAATACTGCTTCCTTAACACCATAGTTAGGAATTACCTGCTCCTTCAGTGCGGGAACGGGTGAAGCCTTACCGGTCAGCTCAGCGGTAATGATCTCTGTAGCGATGGGAACCATCTTAATATTACATACCTTGGAAACAAGGGGTACGGTACGGGATGCACGAGGGTTAGCTTCCAGAACGAATACCTTGCCGTTCTCGATAGCGTACTGCATATTCATCAGACCCTTAACGCCCATCTCTTCTGCGATCTTTCTGGTGTATTCCTTGATGGTCTCAACGTTCTCAGCGCTGATATGAACGGAAGGAAGGATACAAGCGGAGTCACCGGAGTGAACACCTGCAAGCTCGATATGCTCCATTACAGCGGGAACAAATGCATGCTCGCCATCACTGATCGCATCTGCCTCACACTCAAGTGCGTGATTCAGGAATCTATCGATCAGAATAGGTCTGTCGGGAGTTACGCCAACAGCTGCCTGCATGTAACCAACCATGCTCTCATCATCATATACAACTTCCATACCACGGCCGCCCAGTACGTAGGAAGGACGAACCATTACGGGATAGCCGATCTTAGCTGCGATAGCAAGTGCATCGTCAACGGTAACAGCCATTCCTGACTCAGGCATAGGAATGCCGAGCTTATCCATCATTGCACGGAACTGATCTCTGTCTTCTGCCAGGTCGATGACCTCGGGAGAAGTACCCAGGATCTTAACACCGTTCTTCTTAAGGCTTGCAGCCAGGTTCAGAGGAGTCTGTCCGCCGAACTGAGCGATAACGCCGAGAGGCTTCTCTTTGTTGTAGATGCTCAGTACATCCTCAAGAGTCAGAGGCTCGAAGTACAGCTTGTCGGAAGTATCGTAGTCGGTAGATACGGTCTCAGGGTTACAGTTAACGATAATGGTCTCAAAGCCAAGCTTCTTAAGAGCCTTAGCTGCATGTACACAACAGTAGTCGAACTCGATACCCTGACCGATACGGTTAGCTCCGCCGCCAAGGATCATGATCTTGGGCTTATCGGATACGGTAGTCTTATCTTCTGCATTGTAGGTGGAGAAGTAATATGCGCTGTCGGGAGTACCGCTTACGTGTACGCCTTCCCAAGCTTCCTCAACACCCAGGCTGATTCTCTTTGCACGAATGTCATCTTCGGTAACACCGAGCAGCTGGCTCAGGTACTTATCGGAGAAACCGTCCTTCTTAGCTGCGATCAGCATATCATCGGGAAGCATCTGACCCTTGTGTGCCAGAATAGCCTCTTCCTCTTCTACCAGTTCTCTCATCTGCTGGATGAAGTAATGCTTAACCTTGGTAGCCTCGAAGATCTCATCGTTGGTAGCGCCCTTACGAATTGCTTCGTACATCAGGAAATGACGCTCACTGGAAGCGGTGGAAAGTCTGTTCATCAGCTCATCCTTGCTAAGGGTATCAAAATCCTTAGCATGACCAAGGCCATATCTGCCGGTCTCAAGGGAACGAATTGCTTTCTGGAATGCTTCCTTGTAGTTCTTACCGATACTCATAACTTCGCCTACGGCTCTCATCTGAGTACCAAGCTTATCTTCTACGCCCTTGAACTTCTCGAATGCCCAACGAGCGAACTTAATAACCACATAATCTCCATCGGGAACATACTTATCCAGTGTTCCGTACTTACCGCAGGGAATATCGGAAAGGGTAAGGCCTGCAGCCAGCATGGAGGAAACAAGTGCGATAGGGAAACCGGTTGCCTTGGAAGCAAGTGCGGAGGAACGGGAGGTACGAGGGTTGATCTCGATAACGATGATTCTTCCGTCTTTAGGATTACGTGCGAACTGTACATTGGTACCACCGATGACCTGTACCTTATCTACGATCGCGTATGCCTGTCTCTGGAGTTCTTTCTGAACATCCTCGGGAATGGTAAGCATAGGTGCGGAACAGAAGGAGTCGCCGGTATGAACACCGATGGGATCGATGTTCTCGATGAAACATACGGTGATCATCTTGCCGGTAGCATCTCTTACTACTTCCAGCTCAAGCTCTTCCCAACCAAGAACGGATTCCTCAACCAGAACCTGTCCTACCAGGGAAGCCTGAAGACCTCTTGCACATACTGTCTTCAACTCTTCTTTGTTGTATACAAGGCCGCCGCCTGCACCGCCCATGGTGTATGCGGGACGAAGTACAACGGGATAACCAAGTTCATCTGCGATAGCCAGCGCTTCCTCTACGGAATAGGAAACATCAGATCTTGCCATGCCGATGCCCAGCTCATCCATAGTGTTCTTAAACTCGATACGGTCCTCACCACGCTCGATGGCATCGACCTGAACACCGATAACCTGTACATTATATTTATCAAGGATACCTGCCTTATACAATTCTGAACTAAGATTCAGTCCGGACTGTCCGCCAAGGTTAGGAAGCAGTGCATCGGGTCTCTCCTTTGCAATGATTCTCTCCAGGCTGTCTACATTCAAAGGCTCAATGTAGGTCACGTCAGCGGTCTCAGGGTCGGTCATAATGGTTGCCGGATTGGAGTTAACCAAAACGATCTCATAACCGAGCTTTCTAAGAGCTTTACAAGCCTGTGTTCCTGAATAGTCAAACTCACAAGCCTGTCCGATAATGATGGGGCCGGATCCGATGATCAGAATTTTATTAATGTCTGTTCTCTTGGGCATATGTTCCTCCTTACTTCACAAAAAGTTCCTCTGTGGTTTCTATCAAATTTTTCTCAATTTTATATTATAACACATCTGTCAATCTTTGACTAATGTTTCTTTACAAAAAATCATACAAATATTTTGTATCCCGCTCATCATTTATGGTTGTTTTTTCAACATATTGTGGTAAAGACCTTTGTAATGCCACAATACTAATGAACGACACAGATACCGCCGGCATTTCTTACCTTCAAGACGTGGCAGCTGCCCTCTCCGAAGATCTGCTCGATCTTCTCCTTGTATTCCTCTACAACGGAATCCTTTGCAAACACCTGGATCGTTCCCGCAAAGCCGCCGCCGTGTACTCTGCAGACGCCCTGATCCTTGATGATAGTCTCTGTCACAGCCAGCGCGACTGTCACATTCTGTGCATCGATATCCTTGGGGCTGTAGATATTCTGCAGGAATTTTGCGGAAGAATCACCGCTGGCCTTCACGGTCTCAAGGAAAGTTTCATAATCACCATTTTTCAGGCTCTCTGCAGCCAGAAGCACTCTCTTCTCTTCTTCATAAAAATGAATGGCACGAAGAACCGCTCTGCCGCCCACCAGTTTGCGAAGGGCAGGAATCTTACTATAGAACTCTTCTTCCTCCACTTCACGAAGATGCTCTTTACCCAAAGCCTTAGCAACAGAATTCATTTCCGCAGGTACTGCCGCGTAATCGGGAGTCAGATCCGCATGGGATCCCTTGGTATCCACGATGCAGAGAGTCAATCCCTGCGCCTTGAAATCGCTGTCGATCTTCTCAACGATGACATTGGCCTTGTCGGCGAAATCAATATAGATCATGCCACCCACACTGCATGCCATCTGATCCATCAGACCGCAGGGCTTTCCGAAGTATACATTCTCTGCATACTGTCCGATCTTGGCGATCTCCACAGAAGAGACTGACATCTCATTATAAAGGCCTGAAAGAATGGTTCCCACCAGGCTCTCGAAAGCTGCTGAGGAAGACATGCCGGCTCCCATCAGAACATCGCTGGTGACAACAGCCGCAAAGCCTCCGACTGCATGACCTCTCTCCTTCAGTCCAGCTACCACTCCGCGGATCAATGCAGTGGTGGTACCAAACTCTGCGTTATTCTGTTCCAGGTTCGTGATATCCACTGTCTCCATAGGGTAATCGTCAGATTTCAGACGGATCACGCCGTCTTCCGTGGGTGCGACCACAGCGATAGCATCCAGATTGATACTGGTTGCCAAGACCATGCCGTTCTGATGATCGGTATGATTACCGCAGACTTCGCTTCGACCGGGCGCACTGAAAACAGCCACTTCCTGCTTATCAGGGAACATTTCCCGGAAGCGTTCCAGCAACTTCACATAGCGCTGTCTGTGATAAGTGGTCAGAGACTCATCCACATATATTTCACGGAACTTTTCATCCATCTCTCCGTTTTGGATCTGTGTTATAAGGTCTGTAAGTTTCATCATTTTATGGTTCCCTCTCTGTATTTCATAAATTAATTTATTTTAACACCGATCTAAGGCTCTTGCAATGAATATCCATATACATACCGCGGATTTCATGGTATAATACAGACATTCTACAAAGGATGGTAATACAAATGGATACTTCCAAATTTCTATATGTTCTGTATGCGGAAAATGATTATGAATCTATTGATAATATTTTCTTAGAAATGTTCAAAGCCGGCATTCCCATCAAAGCGGAAAAGGATATCGACAAGAATGATCCGGATGTTCTGGAGCATACCGTTCAGAGCTGTACCGCTATCATGCTGGTGCTCTCCCGGGAGTTCTTTGCTACAAAGGATATCCATCGATATCTTATGTTGGCGGATCAGTACAACAAGCATATTATTCCCTATTATCTGGAGGATCCCGCCGAGGAAGGATTTACAATTCCTACCAGTCTTTATGCAAATATGAACGGAAGTGCTGCCATTCCTGCCTATGAATATGCATTGGAAGATGCACTGGTCAAACGTGTCATCGATGAACTTCGGGAATACTTCCCGGAAGAAGTACCGGAAGAACCTGTGAAAAGCAAACGTTCTCCCTGGCCTTTCATCGCCTGCGGCGCGATCCTGTGTCTTTCCCTGATCCTGCTTCTGTTGTTGACTCGCGATAAGCCTGAACCGAAGGTTCCCGTTTCCACTGCTCCCGTTTCGGTCGCAACATCCATACCGGAATCAACCGAAACTTCTTCCGAAAAGCTCTCCGAAGAAGTGCAGCTCAGCCAGGCAGATATCCTGACCAATGTCAGCAATGCCACCGTACAGATCTTTTCTATCGTATCTCGCAGAGACTATAGTACCGGCAGCGGCTTCCTGATCAATGATCAGGGTTGGATCGCTACAAATTATCATGTGATCGACGACGGTAAGACTTTCTACGCAAAACCCTTCACAGACCGTGACACTGATGCGACCTATAATATCACGATCCTCTCCGTCGATAAGGAACACGATCTTGCCATCGTTAAGATCGATTCCGATTATGCCATCCAAAGTTATCTGTCCCTTAACACAGACGGCATTCGCACCGGCGAGACTGTATATGTTTCCGGTTATCCCAAGGGTATCGATCACACCATTACCAATGGTATCATCAGTAATGCGTCCCACACCTCCAATGACGGTTCCTTATATTTCATGTTGACGGCTCCTATCTCAAGCGGTAACAGCGGCGGCCCCGTCATCAATGAAAAAGGCGAGGTCATCGGCGTCGCTTCCGCAAAATACGAAAGTGCAGAAAATCTGAATCTTGCAAGACCCGCTTCTTTCTTAAAGGAATTGATTGAAAACACACAGGAATAACAGCAAAAAAGGAACCTCTACGGTTCCTTTTTTATTTCCTCCGAATATCTGCTATAGGACTGATAGATCTCAGTTTCACGAAAGATCTCTGCAGTTTTCTCCTGCAGTTCTCCCGGCGTCAGATCAAAGCCATCAAATCTCACTTTCCCTTCCGTCTCATTCAGATGAGTGATCAGAAGCGATACCTTTGTCTCTTTCCTGTCCCCGCAGTCTGCCATGATCGGTTTCAAGAACACTTCCACAGAACTATAAAATGCATACCGAAAGTCTCCCTGCCAGGGATTGGTCACATTGGTCAGGTCCGCCTCAATGTTTCCCAGTTTCTTAGGATCGCATTCATAGGCAAGGGGGCCGGCTCCGTGTCTCGTCAGATAGCTTCTGGAAACATAGACCACCTCATTCAGGTCAAGTCTGGCTTCCTCCAAGATCTGTGTCGGATTGGTGAGCCCGGTTCTGGAGGCTGTGACATGGGGCATGCTTTCCTCACATTCCGCATCCAGCAAAAGTCCCTGCCCCGATTCGAAAATGATTCGGTCGAATCCTGCGAAAAAATCTGCCACATCCGGGACAAGCCGGACTTTCTGCACGTTTTCCTTCATTGCAGCCAACGCATTTCGAAGCACATTCTCATCCCGAAGCAAGTTCAGGTATTCTATATCCTCACGGCCTTCCAGCCCAAGTTCCCTTAGCCTGGTCGGCAGGTACTCTCTTCGGATCCGCTTTATTTCGTCAAACAGCTCGTCAAACGACACTTCTTTCAGCTGCCGAATAGTGATTCCGAATCCCGCTTTGGTACGCAGGTCTGCCTCGTTGATTCCCATGCCGCAGCTGCCGTGCCTGTCCTCTCCTCTGGCGGTTTCAATTGCCATATTGAGAAGCACATCATCGATCAGGGTGATGCAGGTACGTTCATCTGCATGAAGTACAGGTTCAAGTCCTGTTATCCCGCAATAAACCTCCCATTCCTCTGCCAGTTTATAAAGATCCGGCAGGTAGGTCTTCGCCCAGAACGTCTCCGCTCCGTTCAGACTTCCCGATCCCAGTTCATGAAAGACGATTCGCTTATCTTTCCTGTCTACCGTATGTCCAGACTGTGCACCGCCATTGTGGCGCACTACCAGCTTTTTCCCTGCTGATAAGGAAAAAAAGTCTGTTGCCAGACCTTTTCCCTCGTCTCCGTAGCCCCTGCCAATGATTGCAATGGTATCCGGTTTCTTTATGCTATTAGAAAATGAACTTACGCTTTGTTTCAAAAGTCAATCCTTTCAGTGCATTCTCTACTACAGGCTGTGCCAGTGCGTCCCACTGTGCGATCACCTCTGCCTTATCCTTGCCGTTGACACACTGCATCACGCTGATCATGATCTCAGGCAATCTGTTGATATTATCCTTGGATACTTCCACGATATGTCCGGGCATTACGCTCTCCAGATTATACAGAGGACGGTTTCTGGTAATGTTAATGTGATAAATATGATACTTCGCTGCTGCCTTCTTGTAGAATTTCTTGATATCTCCACCCTCGGGTGCATCTCCGAAGATCTTCTCAATATACTTGCCCTGGATCTCGTTATGATTGTCTGCATCACCGATGGTAAACAGGAAACCCTTCTTGCCTCTCTTCTCAAAAGCATCTGTCTTGGTATGCGCAGAAGCAAAATGCCAAAGCAGTGCATAATCTTCCGGTCCGTCACCTCCGCGGCCTTCCAGCCACAGGTCCAGAAGCTGCTCTGCGATACGGATATCAGACTCAAACTGTGTCACCTGCAGAGGCGCGTTATCATTGACATCACCGATGGCTGCGAACATCAACTGAGGTCCGGGAACAGGATTGGTAGAATACAGCTTCATCATGGTCTCATTCAATGCATTCTTCGCGATCTCCTCGGAAAGATATCCCATGGAACCGGTCACATCCAGGCCAATGATGATAGGTGTGGTATCGGGATGCTCCTCGCTGTCGAATGCCTCACGCATATTGATATATTTGGGATCGAATCTCGCATCCATTGAACGGCTCTTAAAGATCTGAGAAGCGGACGCAGTGGAATCCACTCTGCCGCTTGCCTTTAATTTACTCCAGTCTGAACTGGTATATGCACCATAACCCATCGTTAACTCTCCTTTTTCACCTGATCTAATGTTAATTTGTGGAAATGTCTTCCACCCATCTTGGTCTCAATGACCTGATCCCACTCACCGAAGTCAGTGTATGCATCCATAGCCGGAGCACTCTTTAAGAAATCAAGGAATCCTTTCGGAACATCCTTCTTATCGACGCCCAGCAGTCTGTCAATGACTGCACGAATACTCTTCAAATCTACTTTGCTTCCGTTTCTCTCCGGAGTGGCTTTCCACCAGCCGCCGTACAATGCTGCCTCGTGGGTATAAGGATCAATGAAGATACCCTCCAAAGTGATCCCGCCATGACAGAGATTGGAAAACTCCAACATACAACAGAGGTTCTCCAGTCTGGAAAGCACCCAGGCCGCGTGTATGTACTCCAGTTTGCCGAATGCTCCCAGAGGATACATATTATCACTCTTTTTGAACACCAGCAGTGCACCGTCATCATTGAGATCAAATCGTGCGATGAGACTGGGCACATAGTTTGCCAGTCCTTTCATATCGGCTTTGGGATACTGCATCTTTGCGATGTTTTCCAGCATCTTCTGCGCATCCTTGGCCCTTCCGGCGGGAAATACATAGATCACGCTCTCTTTCGCCATATACATCTCTATGCCGTCATCCACCGCAGTGAAAAGATATTTGATCTCGATAGCCTCGCCGTCATCGGACTGAAAACTCTTTGTCTCTGCATAACTCCACAGTTGCTCTGCAGCATAGGTATCTGTGTTTTTGCCTGCAGCCGCCGCAAGATACTGCAGCATACTGTTTCTGAATTCACGATATCCTCTCAGTTCTGCATCCGAAAAGTTTTCTTTCGTACCGCAGTAAGCACAGACCAATTCACCAGCAGGACTGATGGACATTTCTCCGCCGCATTTTCTGCACTTATAAGTTATCATTTACGTGCCTCTTTTCTCTTCTGCAGCTGTCGCAGTTTCAGATTGGTCTGATAGAAATCCTTCGCAGAACAACCTGCACGTCCGCCGCCGGCACAAGCACAAGCGCAGGCGCATGCACAAGCACAGGAACTGTGTGCACAACTGGAACGTGTCGTGCTCGAAGATGTATATGTAGGTCTGGGACGAGCGACTCTTACGGTATCAACTACCACATAGGAGTTAGGACCGCCATAGGCATAGGTTCCCTTGGTCTTATATTTCAGTGCTCCCTTATCTTCGGGTTTTACCTTATCTTCGCGGATCACTTCTTCACTCTTGATCATACTGCGGCCGCAATAAGCACACTTATCCTCGCCTTCCTGACGAACACCGCCACAACCCTGACACTCCGGCCAGTAAACGATCTTCTTACGGGTGATCTTGGTTTCATATACCGTTCCAAGATTTGCGGTATTATTGTAGGAAGCTGCAGAAATACAAACTACGATCACGATGATAAACAAGATGACCACAAAAAATCCGATAATAGCAGGTGCTGCATCGTCCGACCCGCTCTCGGTCTGGCCGGCACGTACAATATACTTCGTTTCATCAAAAGCAAAAGCCTCGTTGGGATAGATCACTCTGATGGGATATCTTTCACCCATATCCAGAGAAGTATTCCACACCGCATATCCGTCGATGATGGTTGCTGCAGGTGACCAGCTGTCAGCCTTATCGATGTTCCATCTGATCATCAGGTTGTCTACCTTGATCTCATCGAACCAACCGGGGGTAAACTCATACAGGGTCTGACCTTCCTCTACATTCATCTCATACATATAATCCTGTGTAATCTGAAACTCAAAGGAAACGATCTCATCCTTATAGTACTTTTTGTCAAAAGTGATCTTCGCCCAAGAACCGGAACTCTTCAACTGGCTGATGGAACGAATGGTATCGGTAAGTGCCGTATAGTCGCTACCGTGGCTGTTGGGAGTACCGACCTGTACCCACTCCAGGGGGCCTTCCGAAGAAGAATCCAATACCTTCCAATCAATATGATAGGTCATGGTCAGAGTCGCATCCTCATTCACATCTACATCGATGATATAGTTGATGATCTCGTCTAAGGGTGCCGCCTTAACTGTAACGGAAAGCATCATACATGTCAGGATCGCGCACAGACAAAGTCCGAAAGTCTTAATCATTCTTTTCATCTGTCATCCTCCTTAAAGGGCAAAGGCCCAGCATATTTGCAGAGTATTCTCTGCGCTTTGTACAGTTTTCGCTCTCCCAGATCGTCTTCCAATCATCGGTAAGCATATTGCCCAGTACATCGCCGGAAAGCCAGCTCTGACAAGGCACTACATTACCCGCAGGGGTGATCGCCATATTGCTCAGACATGCGCCGCAGGTAGGTGCTACGATACCCAGTTCCTCGCAGAAACTGTCCTCTACCCATCCGGGGGAAGTAAAACTGATCTCCATACCGTTGGCAAAGCAATACTCCGCTGCCCCCTTCAAAACTGCCTTGATCTCCTCAGTGGACAGCTGAAGCTGCTCAGATGCCTCATTCAAAGCATTACCGGTAGTGATCAAGCCGGAACAGGTAACATACTGCACACCTTTTTCATGCAGGAATGCAAGTGTCTTCACATAATCCTTATTCAGGGTACAAAGAGGTGTATTGATGCTGACGCTGATACCGGCCTCCAGAGCATTCTCGATACCCTTAACGGTGTCTTCAAACTTAGCCGCACCAACCAGCTTGTTATGTACTTCCGCATCGCAGGAATAGAAAGTGATCTGCATGCTGTCCAGAGAAGCCGCCTTCAACTTCTCGCACAATTCCTTGGTCACTCTGATACCATTGGTGTTCAATCTTGTTACAAACCACTTCGCATGCTCTATCAGAAGCACAAGATCTTCTCTCATGGTAGGCTCACCGCCGGTAAATGTAAGCTGAGGAATACCTTCCACTCTGCACTTGTCGATGATCTTCATCCACTCCTTGGTGGTAAGTTCCGCTTCCTCTGCCTGCTTCTGACCAGCTGCATAGCAATGAACACACTGCTGATTACAGTGCCACTTACCTTCTTTGGTCATAGCACTCACCATCAGATCCATTCTGTGAGGTGCACGCATATAAGGTGCATACTCACCCATGGTCATATAGCCGATGGTCTCATCTACAGTCTCTCTGTATGCCACCTGCTTGAAGGCATTCATGATCCTGTAAATGTCATTCTTCAGTCTCTTCTTGCTGACAAAAGGATACACTCTCTGCGCCTTCTTAGCAGCTGTTGTCATAATGCTCTCGGCTTCTTCGTCTGTGATCTCTCTTCCGCTGTAACGATTCACCTCACGAATGAATTCAGCCAGCAAAATACTCCAGGATACATTGACAGGAACAATATCCTGGCCATTTATGATCGCTACGCTCTCTCCGATCTGTCCGCCATCATATTTAGGCGGGATCATATGGATACGTACCACTCCGGGCCCTTCGGGATTCAGGGTCGTATGTAATACTTCGTTGAAATTCGTTTCCGCATATTTTCTTTCTCTGCGTGTGTTTTTCATCGAATTCTCACTCCTCCTTCTCATAAAACTCCAAATAATATTATAGCACAAAAGAAGAGGCTGCCACAAGTGTGGCAGCCTCGAAAAAGCTAAATATATGTCGGATTATTCTTCGCCGTTCTTAACAGCTGCAGCCATCTCACTCTGGATAGCGGGATCATAAGAAAGCATAGGCTCAACATCGGTCTTGCCCTTGATCTTACGATCAACATAGTTGCTGGTCAGTTTCAGAACCACAGGGGTCAGTGCAAGTACACCGATCAAGTTGGGGATCATCATCAGACCATTGAAGGTATCTGAAATATCCCAAGCAAGTGAGTTCTCAAGCAGTGCACCGGAGATGATCATCAGGCAGAAAATAATTCTGTAAACCTTAGCACCTGTAATACCTGCAAGGTACTCAACAGCCTTGGAACCGTAATGAGACCATCCCATAACAGTGGTAAATGCAAAGAGCAGAACTGCTACAGCGATGAACCACTCACCGGGCTTACCAAAGATTCCGCCAAATGCCTTAGCAACAAGAGTTGCACTGTCTACGTCGCCTACGGGAGCACCGGTAGAAAGATCGATGTAACCGGAAGACAGACATACGATAGCGGTCATAGTACAAACGATAATGGTATCAGCGAATACCTCGAAGATACCCCACAGACCCTGTTTTACAGGCTCCTTAACGTTGGAGTTGGAATGAACCATAACGGAAGAACCAAGACCTGCCTCATTAGAGAAGATACCTCTCTTACAACCATTCTTGATTGCAAGACTCAGTGCGGTACCTGCTGCACCACCGGCAACAGCCTTTGCACCGAATGCAAACTTAAAGATGGAAGCAAACATAGCACCGATGGTTGAAATATGACAGAACATAATGATCAGGGAGCCGATAACATATACGATAGCCATGAAAGGAACGACTCTCTCTGCTACTGCTGCGATTCTCTTCAGACCGCCAAGGATAATGAATCCACCTACGATCATAAGAGTGAAACCGATGAACCATCTTACCAGAGAAACACCTGCGATGGCAGGAACTACCATATTGCTGAAGAATGCAGATTCGATATTCAAGGTGATCTTGTTGATCTGACCAAGGTTACCGATACCGAAGGAAGCAAGAACTGCAAAGCAAGCAAATACTACTGCAAGGATCTTACCAACGGTCTTCATTCCCTTATAGGATCCCAGACCATCCTTCAGATAGTACATAGGGCCGCCGGACCACTCGTTCTCAGCGTTCTTACGGCGATAGTAGATACCGAGAATGTTCTCGGAGTAGTTGGTCATCATACCAAGCAATGCTGCAACCCACATCCAGAATACTGCACCGGGACCACCGACACAGATAGCTGCTGCAACACCGGCGATGTTACCGGTACCGATGGTAGCTGCAAGTGCGGTACAGAGTGCCTGGAACTGAGAAACAGCACCAACCTCTGACTTGTTGTGTGTATCCTTGTGGAATACGGTTGCGATGGTTTTGGACCACCAATGCTTCAGATGTGAAAACTGGAAGAATTTGGTGATGACGGTACAGGTAACACCGGTACCAAGCAACAGTACGATTGCAAACCAACCCCAAGCGAAGCTGTTTACAACGTCATTGACTGCTGCAACCTGATCTAAAAAGTTGCTCATATAAAATCTCCTGTTCTGTCCTTTTGCCTGAGAGATTACCGCCAATGTGCGCATTATCTAATATTTTGGTCGGTTTTACACCTTCGGCGCCCTATTTTTCAGAGACTCTCCAGAACTTGCGCAACTGTAGAATATCATACAAAAATCTGTTTTGCAACAAAATATTTCATCTAATTAAAGTGTTACAACAGGAAAGTTTTAGTGCGCTGTATTTTCAAATATATCTCTGTAAAAATCCCATACTTGTACTGATATCCATGAAGGAATCTAAGTATACTAACTCACTGAATCGACCATCCAGATACAGGCAAACAGCCAGATCCTTTTCCTGACTTTGCCAAATCTCCAAGGTGCCATCCCCCCAGGGAAGTTCTTCGGAAAAACAGAAGGATTCATCTGCCGTCCCGTCCTGTAAATAACGATGCAGCATCTCTCTGACAAATGTCGTTCTGCGTTCCCTCTCCTCTTTTGTTCCTGTCACAGGTAGATTGATCAATGGCTTCATCGCTTCCCACAAAATATCATTACCCTTTGTCTCAAGCGACTGCAGGAGCACCTGATGATGAATTTCACTGACAGCAAGTCTTCGCCTCTCCGCTGCCTCTCCGAATATATCAAATCTCCAATCGTGCAAAGAGCTGAAGATCCTGCTCATGGAATCATTATTGATTTCTACTCGGATCCATTGGTCCGTGATATCTAAGACCCTGCGCTCCGCTGTCTCTTTCTGAACGAATTCCAGACTAATGCCAAGAATGATTCTGTCCGCTTCCTCCGCACGATCCCACTCCATCAGGTCAACACACTTTTCCGTTTCATCCGACTCATCCCAGATAAAGGTACGTCTGTGTCGAAATCCTACTGCCTGCAGTTCCTGTATAGCCAGTTCCAGATTACCGGGGACATTCTCTCTCTTTGAAACCATCTGTCTCTCCCGGGGCATCAGTTTATTATCAATATCATAATACTCATCAAGCAATCTGCCTTTCCATGCCAAAGGCTCCAGTTCTACCGACCAATCCCCGACTGTGATCTCTCCAGACATCTCATTGCTCCATCCTGCGTACAATGTGACCTCCGTTTCCACCGGCACTGTCTGATTCCAATCTCCGTCATCCATCTTTCTGAGCACCAGTCTGGAAACCGCTGCCAGATACCAGATGGTCGATTCTTCCTCACCGATAAATGCTCCCACCCAGATATTCTGCTTCAGATCCTCTGTATTCACGCTTTTCCGCCCCACACCGATTTGCACCAGATGATTTCTCTTAAGGAGCACCATTAGGGAATCGGAACGCTTCTCCAGAATATCCTGTCGCCGGATCTGCACCGACTTCCCCTCCTCGTTCTCCTGTTTCATGGTCTCCAGAAATGCCATCATTTTCCCTTCCTGTACGCTTCCCTCTGCAGCGATCTGTCTGATTCGTAATCCCATACCCTAGGTCTCCTTTTCTACTATACTCCTGCCGATTCATCGGCTCACCATAAGTGTAGCAAAGGCTGACGCATACTCCAATGTGTTCTGAGCCTGCAAACATATCGGAGAAAAATTTATTTTTTCCCTTGAAAATATTACTCTCCCCCTTTCATTTCTTACTTTCCGTCTTACAAAAATAACTCTCCGGGAAAGTTTTTTTAATCTTCCCCACACATACAAAAACCTTCCGGTGATTGATTCACCGAAAGGTTTCTTGTGCTTTTCTTTATTCTGCTTCATCCAACAGGAAAGGCGGTTTCCGCACTGAGGCCCCAATATACCTGAAGGCATACACTCTTCCTGATTCCGCTTCCGGGAATCCATAATATCGGATTCGCTTGGTTTCGCCGTAATCAAGTGAACCTACCACGCCTTCTACATCTGCCTTTTTATCCATTGGTTTGCAAGAACGATCTAAACGGATCTCTTTTTTACTTCCGTCCGAAAACTCAATTTTGATAACTTCTACCTGTTTTGTATTCTCTGTTTCGAAATGCCCCTTCCGACCTTTTTCCATGATCACACTCTCTAATCGCAGGTTCGTTTCGTTGGTAATATCTTTATACACACTATCCGAGTCCAAATCCACGCACCAAACTTCATCCCCTCGGAATGCATAGGCCGCATAAAGCCTTTTATCAGCTTTTATGCCCTCGGCTTCCAGAAGTATTCTTGGTTGAAATGCGGCATTCTCTCTACCACTTAAATAGGTACTAAGTGGCCCCGTATGACTGACCACTACCACATACGGATACTCCAGGCGTGCGATCAGACATCCCACTTCATCCTGTTCCACCCACTTGTCTCTTTTCTCTTCTAACAGTTGGTCATCCAAGTGAGAATAATACGTCGGGCATGTACTTATCCCGTCACTGTTTTCCTCTGAGGCAAAGTCTTTCTTGAATATCCAGTCCTTTTCTGCCTGAATAAAATGAAATCCCTCTTTACAAGTCCAGAATTTGCTGATTCTGAGAGCAACGGCCTTCGTTTCCTTATCTTCATCGTTTGGTATCGTCACATAACTCAATCCGCCGGGTAACGGTTGCCATGTTCCGTTCCGGTCCAGATAAGAATGCATCAAATCCGGAGGATTGATAGCAAATATTTCCTTCGTCTTCTTTCTGATATCTTTTTCCGTCAGCGTTTTCTCCAGATTGTCTACTTTCTTTTTTCCTCCGGAATTATCTGAGGTGGTAGTCTTGAACACAATATAGATGGGGCATTTCTCCTTCCCGAAGAGTTTCTCTGCTCTGTTACGCAGATCCAATTCATTCACATTCCTGAGTGCCCAATAACAGCAATGGTCTTCGGAATTTTGGATGTCCATATCCATCATTTTCAGGATCTCATACGGACTTTCCCCATTATGGGCTCCAAAGTTGCTCACGAGCAGCAATTCAGCCCATTGCGCCCTCAGTTCTGCATCGAAAATACTTCTGCTCTCCCAGTTCACGCCGATACTTTGCAGTTTCTCTTTCGAGATTCTGAAACCGGACAACATCTGGCTGACAATATAGTAATTCTCACTATCCTGTATGTATTTTTCTCCGGGAGCCTTCGTCAAGATATACTGACCCGGGCCTGCAAAGTTCTTTGCCACCTCTTTCCACAGTTGTTCAAGCTGTTCGCGTTCCATCATTGCCAGTTTCTCCGGCGTCAGATCCTCTGCCTGAAATACCGCCTGAAAAGCCTGCAGAAGATGATCTCTCATCATCCGGACCGTATCCTCATAATCTGCCTTCGCCGTCTCCTCATCCCACAGAACAATCTCTCTGTATTTCTGTATGATCTCCTGCCGATCGGTTCCAATCTTAGCCTTATTATACAGATCAAATCCCGCGTCTCTCATGATGCAGATCAAGATGCTTTCCAAGTAGCGCAGATAACCGTTATAAGCTGCATCCACATCATCACGTCCATACCAGATCGGAATATGCAGAAATTCCTTATTCGCTTCCCGGATCAGATTCTCATTGTCATCTTCTAGACTTTCCTGACAAATTGCAGTGAAATGATCCAATGCTCTGGCTGACATATTACGCGCCAGACCTACATAAGCTTTCCTCTCAGGCAGGTTCAAGATCAGGTAAATTCCGCTGGTTCGTTTGAAGGTATCGATCAAATACATGGTTGTGTCCTCTGTTTTCTCGAATTTTATCGAAATAGTAATACTTTATCTTATTATAAAACAATTCCTGTACTGTCTCAATATCAATCATTTGACAACCCTACTAAGGTATAGTAATCTTATACCGTATGTGTTCCAAAAGGAGCCCACAAATATGTAATAAGGAAGTATCCGTTTATGAAAAAGAAATTGACCCTTTTGTTGACCGGATTGATGGTCTTCTCCCTGGTTGCATGCGGCAAGCCCGAACCTGCACCCGAGTCCTCCGATCCCGTCGTATCCTCCACTGTTGAGGAATCCGTATCTGAAGTCGTTGAATCTTCCAGTGAATCCGAGGCTGAGGTCGAGGTTAACTATTCCCTGAAGGACGTTTTCGCTGAGCATGGCATGAAGATCGGAACCTGCGTCAACGAGACAATGACCAAGAATGCTACCGCAAAGAATATCATCCTTTCTCAGTTCAGCAGCTTGACCATGGAAAATGCCATGAAGCCAGACAGCACTCTGAAAAAAGGCAAGAGTGTTGCAGCAGGTGATATCGTGGTTGAGTTTTCCGATGAGGCAAATAAGCTGATGAAGTTTGCGAAGGAAAACGGCCTTGCACTTCGTGGTCACACCCTTGTATGGTACAGCCAGACTCCTGACTGGATCTTCTATGAGAACTTCGACACCGGTTCCAAGCAGTTCGTCAGCCGCGATGTGATGCTGGCAAGAATGGAAAGCATGATCAAGCAGACCTTCGAGTATATCGAGAACAGCGGTTATACCGATGTCTTCTATGCTTTTGACGTAGTAAACGAAGCTTGGATGGAAGACGGTTCCATGCGTGATAACAACTGGAAAAAGATCATCGGTGATGACTATCTCTGGTATGCTTTCTACTTCGCTGATAAGTATGCTCCCGAAACCATCGATCTCTACTACAACGACTACAATGAACAGTTCAAGACAAATGCTCTCGTAAAGTTCGTTGACACTCTGAGAGATGAGGATGGCAACTACCTCATCGACGGTGTAGGCTTCCAGGCACATCTGTATACCTCCGATAACCTGAATGATTACTTCAGACTGGTAGACAAGATCGCAGAGACCGGACTGAAGATCCAGCTCACTGAGCTTGATGTACAGCTGGGCAAGTGGCAGGCTCCTCTTCTTCCTACCGATGAGAATCTGCAGCTGCAGGGTCGTTTCACCTACGATCTCATCAATGGTCTCTTCGAGAGAGTTGATGCAGGCACTCTGAACATGGATTCCCTGACCTTCTGGGGTGTATCCGATTCCATGTCCTGGAGAAAAGAATACAATCCCTGCCTCTACAACAAGAGCTATGAGCCCAAGTACGAATACTACGGAGCTCTTCAGATCAAGGAAAAAGCAGGTTACTAATAACCGCACACAAAAAATCAGCCTCCCGATATGCTCGGGAGGCTTTTCTTATACCTATCACACTTATCTGTAATAAAAATCAAAACTCTCTGTATTCACAACTTCTTTATATCCGTAGTAATCCCTCACATACAGCAGGATCCAATCCCACTCCCAAGTGGTATAGGTGTTCTTATTCACCGCGATCACATCCGGATATTTCTCGGGATAGAGATTCCAGTACTCTTCCAGTTTCATGGAATACGTAGGTGTAGAGTTCACCGAATAGTGACTGATCTCAACATCTTTCATCAGGTAACAATAATTTACCAAAGTATTGTCGAAACTGTTGGACACCAGAAGCACTTTACTTCCTTCCTGAATGTTTTCCGCAAACTCATGAGCCGCCGTACTGTAGACCTTCGCTGTTCGCTCCGCAGTGAAAATGGAACGAGCCGGTCCGCAGCAGATACGCTGCCTGCAGGAAAGTATATTGTTGCCGGAAGGACTGCTGGGTAAAGTAAATCCGGTTGCCACACAGACCGTAAGAAGTACGGTTCCCAAAGCTACTGCATTCCAGATTTTTTCCTCTCTCTCCTCTTTCACACTCAAACAAAGGATCACCAAACTCCAGACCACCGATGTGGAAAGGAAACTTAAGTTGTTGATCATCGGCACGTTACTGATAAACAGCACATTCACAAAGATTCCCAGATTTACCAACATTCCCACAAAGGGAAGCAGATAATCTCTTAGAGCTTCTTTCTTCTTCGCTTTTACGCCCAGGATCACCAGAGCCAGGCACATGCTGACCGGAATATACAGTTTCATGGCATCGTAGCCATACCCTTTTATCAGCCACAGATACAAGGTGTAGACACAGGATACCAACAATGCCAGGATCCCTACGGCGCGCCACCTAAAGGGAAGTTTCTGTACTTTACATTTACAGAATACAAAGGCAAAAGCGATCAGGAACGCTGCTGCCATAGCCATACCAAGCTGTGCACCGTTTTTGATCAGTGAGATCAATACCGACTGTCCTACAATATTCGCGCCGGAAGCATGAGTCATATCTCCTGCCAAGATACCCCTGATACCGGTCATAGTAACGTTCCATCCATTGTTGATGAGGATCATCAGGAAATACAGGATACCGGTCACAGCACAGGTTCCCCAGAACCACAGATTGCTTTTCCACTTTTTCTTCGGGAACAGGAGACACAGTGCCAACATTTCGATGGGTATGATCACAAAGCAGGCCTGACTCAGAATGATTCCACAGTTACAAAGCGCCGCCAGTACCAGCATGACCTTAGACAACTTATCGTTTTCAACAGATCCATCATATGCTTTCCAGAGAGCACAGAGCATCAGCACCGAAAACCACTGCTGCATATTGGAGAAATCCGGGGACAGGATCAGTTTCGGTACCGTCAGAAGCATCACTGTACCGACGATTCCCGCCTGGATCTTGCTCATATGCCGTTCCAGAGTCTTCAACAGTACGAAATAGACACCACACTGTATCAGCATGCCGCAGGTTCGCAGGAAAAGCACCAGGCCCTGGGTATCATGTACCAGCGTATAGGCTTTGATCAGGATATAATTTATAAATCCCGATGTCTGTATGGTATCCCAGGAATAATGAAACAAACCATCTCCCGCCGCCAGTCTGTAGGACATGACGATCTGATATTCTTCATCCGGGAAAATACCTGTGCACAGCTCCTTTAGCATGACTAAGAAGAAACAAAGGTTGCACAGGCCTAAAATAATACGTTCTTTCTTGCTTTTCAAAGCAATCTACCTCTTCAAAGAAAGTTTACGCCTCGTCCACCTCAACCAGCAGAATATGGAAGTTCAACTCCTTGCCGGCCATCTCGTGGTTTGCATCGAAGGTGATGGTGGTATCATCCTTAGCCACAACTGTTACAGGGAAAGGCTGTCCCATCGCATTGGAAAGATATACTCTTTCTCCTACCTTCAGTTCCTCTGCACCGGGCAACTGTGCCAGTGCTACAGGGAAGATCGCTCTGGGGTCGGAAGGACCATATGCCTCTTCGGGCATCAGATGAATGTCGATCTCCTGTCCTACTGTCATATTTACTACAGCCTTGTCAAAGCCGGGGATCATCATACCTGCGCCACAGATAAACTCCAGGGTCTCTCCTCTGTCATAAGAAGAGTCAAACTGTGTACCGTCATTGAAAGTACCCTTGTAGTGAACACGAACAGTCTTGCCGGCGTTAGGGCCTTCCAGCATGATACGTCTGCCGCCGCAGCCACCGCCGCAACCACCACAGCCGCCTTCATCGCTACCACAGCCGCAACCCTCATCGCCACCGCAATGACCTCCACAGTTGCATCCGATAGAATCTAACAATCCCATCAAATACTGACCTACCGCTGCATCGGTGTCGCCTTCTGCGCCGGATACCACTTCAATGCCTACCTCTTCCAAAGCAGCCATAGCACCTTCACCGATATTGCCGCAGATGCATGCATCGATCTCATTCTCTGCCAGGAAAGGAGCCAGTGCATCATGTCCGCCGCCGTTTGCACTGATCACAACTGCATCCACAACCTCACCGCCGTCAATCGTGTATACCTTGAACTGCTCTGCCTTTCCGAAATGCTGGAATACTTCTCCGTTTTCATAAGTTACTGCAATTTTCATTCTGTCTTGATCTCCTTATTACTCTACGATGATTCTCTCAACGGAATCATCGGTATTCTTTACCAGTTTATAATTTACCTTCTTGCCATCTACCGTTATCTCATAAGTTCCACGATAACCGTTCAGAGTGAACTGTCCTTCTGCATCTGTCTGAAGAGTTCCCTTGGTAGTCCACTCTTCTTTTACCAGTCTCTGCAGTTCCAGGTAGGAAGGCTTCAGGGTATTATCCTCACGAATGATACCGCTGGGAGCATGCAGCCATGCACCGTCTGCAAAATCCCAACCGGTGATTGCTTCTACCATAGGATGGCCGAACAGGATCTCATACATCTCTTTCCACTCTTTCATCTGACGCTCTTCACCTTCGGGAGTGGTGGGCCACTTCTCTACCTGATAGTCATTCAGATCCACGATATGAGCGGGCATGATCTCACCGGAAACCAGTGTATTCTCGGTGAAATGCAGAGGCAGACCGAATGCGGAGAATCTCTCCAGAATATCTTCCAGTTTCTTTCTTCCCATATAGCCCTGATGCTGATGGGTCTGGATTCCGATCGCGGAAATAGGCACGCCTGCATGCAGACAGCCATCGATCAAAATTCTGTAACTTTCAGACAGGTTAAAGTCATTAATCAGCAGTACTGCATCAGGATTTGCAGCCTTTGCAGCCTCAAATACTTCCTTAACCAATTTTACTCTGCCATACTGCTTACAGATACGGGTGATTGCATTATCATAGCGGTCATATACAGGCATGATCACAACTTCATTGATAACATCCCACATATCCACTACGCCTTTAAACTTAGTTACATCTCTGTTGATACGGTCCAACTGCTTGGAAAGAATGGTTGCATTGTCATACTTCATCAGCCAATCCGCACAAGCGGTGTGCCAGCACAGAGGATGGCCCTTGATTCTGGCTCCATGGGCCTGCAGATATTTAGCTGCTGCCATACGGCTGTCAGTCATAGGATGGCCTTCTTCCGGCTCAAATCCACCCCAATAGAAAGGAATGGTACCATAGTTGAAGATGCCAAGCCACTTATTGACACGGTCCCGATAAAAGGCCTGTTTGGGATTTACATTGTCCTGATAGAAATCAATACTTCCGGTATTGGAACCTGCAGTAGCAGGCAGTGCATCAAAGGCACCGCTGCCGAATAAGAACTCATGATTTACCAGTTTGATCTCTACGCACTGATTTCCCAGAACCTTCCCAGTCTTGTCTACCAGTTGCAGCCTTTTCGTTGATTTTCTGTGTTCCATACTCATCTCCTCTTATTCGGGTGTATAACTCAAGCAGGTAATGGTGAACTTCTTATCCTCGTCACCTTCTGCCATACGAATCTCAAATGTGTGCTTTTTCGCAGTATCTTCGCTGAAAACCACATCCGCCACAGACTGTCCCCAGCTTCCGGTATTACCCTGAATGGTCTTGACCACCTTACCGTCCATCAGGATATCAATACTGCCATAAGTATTATTGTTCACTGCTCTGTAAGCGATGAGCATATTCTTACAGGTCAATGTAAACTTCATGGGCTTGTTGCCGCTCTGGGCTGTATGATGGAAATTATCTGCATATAACTGTCCCAGGGGCAGATTGGAATAACATCCACCATCATTCTCTGAAAAACCGCCCACGCTGAATTTCTTACCCTGCTCTGCATCTCTCCTGAAGATAGACTGAATACCGCAGTAATCCAAACCGAACACAGGCTCCACGGTTAAATCGATATCATCAGCGCTCTCCTCTGCCTCGAAAGCCGCCTTCATGGTGCTGATGATACAATCGCTCATAACCGCATGTCCAAGAGTCGTAGGATGATAAATATCAAAGAAGAACTCTTTCTCCGTCCACTTGCTGGCCTTACCATCACCGATCACAGGCATACAGCTATCGGAAATGCTGACCATCATCAGGTCATAGCGCTTACCGATGGGACGAAGTTCATTCTGCAGGGTAAACTTGGAAGGGAATACCGCAAACAGCAGGATCACCACAGGCTCATTGGGAGCGGAAAGGATATCTTTTACCATGGATTCATAACACTTATGAACCGTAGGCTCCTGATAATCATTCACCGCAAATTCGATGATGACGATATCCGGCAGACCGTCGCTGTCCTGCTCATCCACACGTTCCACGATGTCCCGTCCATAACGCATATCACCGAATACGGAAGGAGTACCTCCCACACCTGCATTGGCGAACAGCACATTATCCTCAAAGCCTTCACAAAAGGTCTTCTTGAACTTATCATAGGACTGGTACGCATAGCACTCTTTGTACTTTGCCGCACCTGCGCCCTCGGTAATGGAGCCACCAATAGTAGCAAAGGTGATCTTTTCCCCGGATCTTGCTCTCTCAATTACCTTTTTCAGTCTCTTGTTATTGCCCAATTGCAGCTGTGCTCTCTGCAGCAGATCGCCATACCACTCCTTGGTGATCACTGCCTCATAATCGGTATTGACCTCCAATATATCGTCATCTACCGGCATGGCATCCGGGTTCTCCGGCACAAAAGCTTCTCCTTCGCCCACATCCGGGGCCTTTGCTTCTGTCTCATTCACTGCTTCTGTACTCATTTTGTTTCCTCCGTTTCCGGTCTGTGCTCCACATCCTCCGAAGGCCAATGTAAGAGCCAGCAATATCATCAGTAATCTTTTTCTCATACTATTTTCCTTACATCTGCTCCAGAATATAAGCCTTGACCTCTTCCAGATCACTTCTCATCCAGGCCTTCTCAGACTCTTTCTCCGCCAAAGGACAGATGATGAAGAAATCCAGCCCTTCGCCGGGAACACGGCCGCTTCTCATAGGATTTGCAAAATGCTCCGCCCACTTTTCATCGCTTGCATTCGCATATTCCTTTGCATTCAGATAGATCTGCTGACGTTTGGTGGCCGCGATGAACATCTTTGCCGCCAAAGGTGCAAGCAGTTCATACTGGGTTCCGTCCACCTCGGTAAAGATCTTCGGCAGTTCACTCTTTACTATATGCTCCGTCTCTCTGTCGATCAGGATACCCAATGCCTCAAAGTCAAAACGTTCTTCCGTAAATTTTAGTTTCAGCACCACACCTTTTTCTGTGTTGTACTGCGCTCTCTGATAATCTGTATCAAAAATAAAATTGCCCAAGGAATAAAAGATCGCCTTGTCTCCTACATACTCATAATTCATGGGAACATGGGGATGATGACACACGATCACATCCGCCCCCATCTCCAAATATCTCAAATATCTGTCCCTGGTATAAGGGGAAGGCAACGAAGTAAACTCCTCCCCGCCGTGAGACACGATGATGCACCATTTGCAGGTCTTCTTTACCTCATCGATGGCCGCCTGAATGGTCTCATAATCACTCCAGTTCAAACATCCCGCCTTCTCTTCTCCTGCGGGTTTGCAGCCTCTCTGATAGCCAACGCCGATCATTCCGATGCCGCCTGCTTCCTGCAGAATAACAGGCTTCGCAGCCTCTGCAAGGTTCCTGCCTGCACCTAAAGTGATGGCACCGAATTCTTTTGCCTCCTGCAAGGTTGCCTGAATTCCTTCCGGTCCGGCATCCATAATATGATTGTTGCAGATATTCCAGATATCCGCCTTCATATTGCGAAGTACCTTTGTCGCCTTGGGATTCATGGTATGCAGAAGCTGAGCCACGCCTTCCTTGGTCTGGTTGGTAGGCTGCGCCACCAGCGGGCCTTCCACATTGGCGATCACATGATCTCCGGAATGCAGGAATGCCAGCACTTCCTTGGAAAGCAGTTCCGTATCCTCCCATTTGCCGTCCATATATCTGTCAAAACCGATATCACCGGTGAATACCAGTGATGTAGTATTCTTAGTTTGCATATTCTTTGTCCTTATCTTACAGGCTTCTTAAGAATGTCTCCACCGCTTCTTTTGCCAGGTCCAGATGATGTTCATAGCAGTGTCCGTCCCCATCTAACAGGGCCAAAGTCGCTTGAGGGAATTCTTTTGCAGCTTCCACAGAATATTTGCAGGGCACCGCGCCATCATCGCCGCCATGCACCAGCAGAACAGGTCCTGTATAATTTCTGATAGCCTCAGAGGCATCGATCTTCTTTGCCACTTCAAAATAGTTTCTTCCCAGGTCATTGCATTCCCAGAAAGTCACTGTTTCCGGCAGACCCTCACGATCAAAGATCGTCCCGAAGAAACCGCCCCTTCTGCAATCCACGGGAATATTCAATGCGGGGGAGAGCGGAATGATCGCTTTCAGTTTCTCTCCCGCAACCCCTGCAGTCATGATAGTAGCCAATCCTCCCTGAGAATGACCGGCCAGCACCACATCGGATACAAAAGGCAGGCCCTTCGCATAATCGATGCAGAAACAGATCTCTTCTACCCATTTCTCCAGGTCATGATCATAGAAGGCACCATCCGTCTTACCATGGCCATACAGTTCGATGCGCAGGCAGATGTATCCGCAATCCGTAATGGAATCCCGGATCCCCCAGATGTGCCATTCTTCCATATGTCCGGTCAAACCGTGACACAGAAGCACCAGCGGCATTTTCTCCTTCTTTTCTTTCGGGAAGTCTATCTTAGCATGGATCCCAAACCCATTCATATCGATCGTAAATTCCTGTTCCATGGATACCAACTGTACTCCTCCGGGGTAAACATTTCTACCGCTTTATGCAAAACGGCATAATAATAGTATTATACCATAACACTCTGTCGACACCAAGAAAAAGAGCAGATTTTTCATCTGCTCTTTTCATTTCTACTAACATATATTGTCTTCAATCTCATAACTTCCAAAACCAAGATACTTCCTGTCAT
>JAKSRX010000130.1 GCA_024403365.1 Acetatifactor sp.
CAATGTTTTCGTAGACCGTTTTCTTAGCTTCTAATGCAGCCTTTTTCTCCTGCAGTTCCTGTAAAATGGTCTGTGCATCATACTCTTCTTTACTCTTCTTTGCAGTTTCCAAAGCGTCATCCGCTTTCTTCTTTGCCGCCTCACAGGTCTCTACTGCTTTGCTACGCTTCCCAGCTTCCTTTGCGGCTGCCTCCTTCTGGCTGATGGGAGTTCGTAATACCTCCACCGCTTCGGCACTGCTAAGTACCGCTTTTTTCTGCTCGATAACAGGCTTTTTCTCTTCTAAAGAATCAAGGACCTTCTTATATTTGTGCAATGTCTCATATTGCTGTGCCAGCGCCTGTTCTTTGTTCAGTTCCTCCTGGCGCTTATCAAAGCCATAAGCTTTGAACTGTTCCTCTTCCTCTGCCAGAGTGGCTTTGATCCTGCTGATCTCTTCCAACAGTTCCGCTGCATCCTTTGCTTCGCAGTCCAGTTCTCCTAAGATATAGTCGATCTGCTTTTTCTCCTCTTTCAGAGCCTCCAGGCGTTCGGAAGCTTGCTGATGGAATCGGTCCGCATAGGTCTGCCACTTGAAGGAATCAAAGATCTTGCTGAGGATCATTTCCTTCTCGGAGGAATCTGCCACCAAAAACTTCTCAAACTGCCCCTGGGGAAGCATGATGACCTGTCTGAACTGGTCCTTGCTTAATCCAAGCAATTTTACAGCCTCTTCCGTCAATGCACCACCCTTGGGGTTTTCAAGGATCATATGCTCCTCGCCCTGCTCATCAATCATGATGGCTGCATTCTCTTCCGTGTAGTTCACACGCTTACGCACCCATTTACGGGTAAAGATATACTGTTTGCCCTGCACCTCAAAGCGGAAGGAAACGTAAGTATCCATGGCAGGATCTGCCTGATTGCAGCGCCACTCGGCAATGCTGTTGCGGGCAGTCTTCTGCTTTTCGTCCACACCGCTGCCACCACCATACAGAGCAAAAGTCATGGCATCAAAAAGAGTGGTCTTACCGCTTCCGGTAGGGCCCTTGATCAAAAAGATGCCTGCACTTCCCAGTCTGGCAAAATCTACGGTCTCTTTTTCTTTATATGGTCCAAATGCCTGTAATTCCAGATATAAAGGTTTCATTTATTCCACCTCCCCATTTGTACCGATTCCAGCGGAATCGGTGCTGTTCATAGTTTTCATATTTTACTGTAAACTACCATCCATTGCCGCAAGGAACAACTTCATCAAATGTTCACTGGGCTCTTCGCCACTGATCTCTCTGCAGAAGCTTTCAAAGATCGCCAAGGGATTGGACTCCAACTCCTTGAACTCCTCCATAGTCATACGGATGCCGCCGTCCTCACTCTGGTAAGTCTTTCCGGAGAACGTCACAAGTTTCGGGTACCTTGCATAGAGCTGGGAAACTGCTTCCATACCAAGATAGATATCCGTCACATCTGCGCGGACGAAACCGTTTCTTATGCTGTCACTGCAGTCATAATGCATGACTTCTTCAAAGGTACCGGTAATGGTAGTCCTCTCATGCAAAGGATGCAAAAAGACTTCATAAGGCTTCATATCCTTGGTATCGATGATGGTCACGCTCTTTTCCTGCTTCTCTTCCTGGCCAAAGGAATAGGCCATGGGTGTTCCGGAATATCTGGCGTTTTTTCCCACATTCTGAGGCTTATGGATGTGTCCCAGTGCCACGTAGTCAAAGCCCTCGAACACCGATACAGGCACCTGACTTGCGAATCCGATGACTGCTGCCCTGTCGCTGGTAGAGGTAGTGGATCCTGAGATAAATGCATGGGAAACCGCGATATGTTTCTTACCGGGAGCAAAAGTCTCTCTGGCTTTATCACAAACTACCCCGTAAGCATCCGTCAAAGAGGTGATCTCCTCCCTCTTTTCAGGATACAAGGTCTTTACCTTCTCCTCGGTAAACCAGGGCATCAGATAGAAGTCTGCTTCCTCTGTCTCCACGATCACAGGCTCCTTCTCCAGTGCGCCTAACACAAAAAGGCCTGCCTGTTCCAGCAAAGAGCCGCAGTTTGCCAACTGCTCCGGGCCGTCATGATTACCTGCGATACAGATGACTCTCTTCTTAAGCTGAACACACAGTTTATCCATAGCGTAGCTGTACAACTGCTTTGCCTCGCCGGAAGAAAGAGATCTGTCATAGACATCTCCTGCGATCACAACCACATCGATGCTTTCCTTCTCCACGATATCGCAGATCTCATCAATGAAGGCGATCTGATCTTCCTTTAGTGACATATTCTGGTCTGACATCCCCAAATGCCAGTCCGAAGTATGTAATATTCTCATGTATATCCCCCGTTCTATTACGTTTAGTGGTCAAAAAAGCTCTGAATTTCAGATTTGCACCTCAATTCAGAGCTCTCTTTTGGTTTCATTTTCGTTATGGACTCTTTTAACCCTGCTGGCCGTTTGCCTGACGGATCATATCCTCTACAACGATATCATAGATCTCGCCTACACCTGCACAGTACTGAAGCAGTTTCCAGGGCTCATTGGTATGAAAATGAATCTTCACAAGATCCTCGTCACCTGCTGCGATCAGGCTGTTGCCCTCGATATTGTCGGTGATGTAATCTGCGATCTCATCCTCATCCAAGTCTTTATCTCTTCTGTCGATCAGCATCTGCACGTCGTATCTGTATGCAAACTGATCGTCTTCTGCGTCAATTGAATTAATACCCATTTTCATGTCCTCCGATTCTTGATCTGTTGGATGTATTATAGCACATTTCTTTTGTTTAGAAAACAGTTTTACCCTTATGCTTTACGCATTTCTACATATTTTCTGAGCCAGGTCTCATCTTCTTCTATGCTGCCTGCCATCATAGGACAACCGCGGTACAGGTCATTGGCCAGTTCGATGATAACATCTCTAAGTTCCAGGCATTCAGTCCATTTCTTCTGCGCTTCGATGGCCTGATAGCCACAGATCGCACCCAGGATATTACCGCAGATCGCCGCGGTGGAATCGCTGTCGCCGTTATGGTTTGCCGCAACGATGATTCCCTTGGAGAAATCATTCTCATACTTCAGTGCGCAGTAGATGGCAATCGCCATGGCTTCTTCTGCCACCCAGCCTTCACCTAACTTGTGGATGTTTTCCAGATCGTCCGCATCATTCTCTGACAGTTCGATCGCTAAATCGATGCATCTGTTCAATTCTTCAAGGGAAGGGAAGTCTTTAAAGAGTTTCTGGCCGACTTTCTTGGCTTCCAACACGATCTCTTTCAGAGTCTGCTTGCCGTTAGGATAAACGATTCTGTTCACGATATGGGTGATCACGGCAGCAGGCATGAAACCAAGGTCGATGGCACCACCGACAACGCAGTT
>JAKSRX010000131.1 GCA_024403365.1 Acetatifactor sp.
AGAGCGCCACCTTGCCAAGGTGGAAATCGCGGGTTCGAGTCCCGTCTATCGCTCTGAAATAAAAAACCACCCAAATTTGGGTGGTTTTTTATTTTTCGAGTGCATCCGCACTCGAACGTTCGAGGTCTCCGCTCCGCTTCGGTCCGCGCAATTCCGAGGTCCCCCGGACCTCGTGCGCCGTCTATCGCTCTTTAATACCATCCGATTTATCGGATGGTATTTTTTTGTGGTCTCCGCTCCGCTTCGGTCCGCGCAAGCATACAAAAAACCCCCGAGGGTCTCCTCGGGGCTTCTTCTTTTTGAATTAAAGTTTCAGTTTCTTGCAGATCCAGATCAGCAGGCAAGCGCCAAGTACGGAAATGATGATGGATCCGATCAGGCCGCTGGCACCGATACCGATCAGTTTACCGATGAAGCCACCTACTACTCCGCCAAGGATACCCAGGATCAGGTTGCGAAGCAGAGATCCTTTCTTGGTCTTCATGATGATTCCTGCGAGCCAACCGGAAATAGCACCTACGATCAGCGCAACAATAATATTGGTCATTGATTTATCCTCCCATTTTATTCTACTTTGCCGGCCAGCTTGATACGGTAGATCCTGGTCAGTGCATCATTGATACGTTCCTCGGAAAGAGTTCCGTTCTTCACCTGCTCCAGTACACCTTCATAAGCCTTCTTGTAATCTTCCGGCATAAGAATCATATCACATCCTGCCTTTAATGACAAGATTGCAGCCTCATCCGATCCATAATAGTCGGAGACCTCTGCCATATTCATTGCATCCGTAATGATGATTCCGTCAAACTTCATCTCTTTACGGAGAATATCCGTTACCACTCTCGTGGAGAAGACACAGGGCTCGTTATTGCCTGTCAGACCCGGTGCCGCAATATTGCTGATCATGACCATATCCACGCCGGAATCGATCACGGTCTGGAATGCCACGAATTCTTCCGCTCTGAACTGCTCTTCTGTCTTATCCGTAACAGCGATCACCTTGTGAGGATCCAGCTTGGTGCTTCCCATACCGGGGAAATGCTTTGCACAACTGCTGACGCCCACGCTCTTGATACCCTGAGATACTGCGGAAGCAAGTTCTCCCACTAACTGAGGGTTCCCGCCGAAGGATCTGTCATCGATCACAGTTCCCGCTTCCACAACGATATCCGCTACCGGTGCAAAGTCTACATTCAGTCCTACGGAAAGCAGGTTGCTGCCCAGTTCCACACCGGACTGCAGTGCCATATCATAATCTCCGGTCTCACCAATGGTCTTTGCGGAATCCACCTTGGTACCGATACCGGCATTTCCCAGTCTCGCTACCTGTCCGCCTTCTTCATCGATAGCCAGGAACAGATCATACTTAGCAAACGTCTTTGTGGTCTCCACCATCTCCTTGAACTGATCTGCGTTCTTGATATTTTTTGCAAAATAGATCAATCCGCCTACAGGGTTTGCCTCCAGTGCTTTCCTGGTGCCATCGCCTGCTTTCACTGCGGTATTTACTCCGGTGATAGCCTCAGGCGTTACGATAAACAGTCCTGCGACTTTCTCTTCCAAAGTCATATTCTGGATCACTTCCGCAACCATAGCCTCCAGTTTCTCTTCCAGAGTAGGACCCGGATCTACATATACTTCACTGCTCTCCTCTAAGCTTTCTTCAGAAGATTCCGAAGTCTCTGCACTCTCGGAGCTTTCCGCCTCCGAACTGTCTTCCTGTATCTCACTGCTCTCCGTGATCACAGGACCACCCTGCGCATTGCCACGGTTCTTCAGATACTTCGCAAGGAAAACCGCACCGACTGCCAGTAAGATCACCAGAATGATCAGCACGACATAACTGATGGTCTGATTGCGGCGGCGTCTTTTTCTTCGGGCTTCACGCCGCTCCTGTTCCTGATTGATTCCCTGTTCGCTCATTCTTTTCCCCCATATACAACGAGAGGAAACGAAATCTCTTCCGTTTCCTCATACAACTTTCCAAAGTCGACACTATTATTATATTTTTTACAGAAATAAAAGTCAACCGATTATAATCTGGTAACTACGAAAATGTCGTAGATCGCCTTGATAGCAGCCTCGAAGTCCTCGTTTGCAACACCGATGATGATGTTCTGCTCGGAGGAACCCTGGTCGATCATACGAACGTTAACATTTGCATGAGCCAGTGCGGAGAAGATGCGGCCTGCAGTACCTCTTGCATTCTTCATGCCGCGGCCTACAACTGCGATCAATGCCAGATCGGACTCGATCTCGATCGAATCGGGCTCAGCCAGTCTGTGAATGCCTGCAACTACCTGCTGCTCCTTGTGCATGAACTCGTCCTGATGAACGAATACGGTCAGAGTATCGATACCGGAAGGAACATGCTCGAAGGAGATACCGTTCTCCTCAAATGCCTGCAGAACCTTTCTGCCGAAACCGATCTCGGAGTTCATCATATCCTTCTCAATGTTGATAGAGCAGAATCCCTTCTTGCCGGCAATACCGGTGATGGTGTATTTGGACTTCTGGCAGGTGCTGCCTACGATCCAGGTACCGTTGTCCTCGGGAGCGTTGGTGTTTCTGATGTTGATGGGGATACCCTGCTGACGAACGGGGAAGATAGCATCCTCGTGAAGTACGCCTGCACCCATGTAGGAAAGCTCACGAAGCTCTTTGTATGTGATCACATCGATACCCTGAGGGTTGTCGATGATTCTGGGATCTGCGATCAGGAAACCGCTGACATCGGTCCAGTTCTCGTATACATCTACCTTTGCAGCCTTAGCAACGATGGAACCGGTGATATCGGAACCGCCTCTGGAGAAAGTCTTTACACTGCCGTCAAATGCTCTGCCGTAGAAACCGGGAACAACTGCGCACTCGCAGTCAGCCAGTCTTGCGCCCAGAATCTCGTCTGTCTTAGCCTCGTCCAAAAGACCCCTCTCATCGAAGAAGATAACATCAGCTGCATCGATAAATGTAAAGCCCATGTAATTTGCCATAATGATACCGTTTAAGTACTCACCTCTGGATGCTGCGTAGTTCTTGCCTGCCTTAGCCTTGAAGTCCTGCTCAATGATCTTGAACTCGCCTTCCAAGCTGAGATCCAGCTTCAGGCCATCGATGATCTCCTGGTATCTTGCCTTGATATCTGCCAGAGCCTTGGAGAAATCCTTGCCCTCCTCAGCCAGTGCAGGATTGTTGCGCCAGAGCTGCCAGCGGGGCTGTTTGAAGAATCCGCCGGACAAACGGACGGTGATGACCTTGGTTTTCGCAAGTTTCGCAAGTTTCGCGACGGAATCGTCAAAGGAGCCGGCGATCTCGAATTCAATCGTCGAGGAG
>JAKSRX010000132.1 GCA_024403365.1 Acetatifactor sp.
TCTGATGCTTAGCGCAGTTGCCGGTGATACGACGAGGAAGGATCTTACCTCTCTCAGATACGTATCTCTTCAGCTTATTGGTATCCTTGTAATCAATAACATTATCCTTTCCGCAGAATACGCAAACTTTCTTTCTTCTGCGAAGGCCGCCCTTTTTTCTCATAGGCATATCGGATTTCTCGGTCTTATTAAAAGCCATTTCTGGTGCCTCCTATCTTACATAATCAAACTTAGTTAAACGGTAATTCCTCGTCAATTCCGTCAGGGATGTTCATAAAACCATCGCCTGCGCCACCGGCTGCAGGAGCAGAACCTGCGTAACCGCCACGGGTATAACTACCGCCATTGTAACTGCCTTCCCCATTGCCGCCTGCTGCATTCTTGCTCTCAGCGAACTCCTGGTCCTCAACTACAACCTCAGTGGTATAAACCTTCTGGCCATCCTTGTTGGTATAGCTTCCGGTCTGGATACGACCTGTAATTGCAATCTTGGTTCCCTTATGCAGATACTTCTCTGCAAATTCACCGGCACGGCCAAATGCTACGCAGTTGATGAAGTCTGCGTTCTGGTCATCGCCGCCATTTGTTCTAGCCTGTCTGCGATCAACAGCCAAGGTATATCTGGCAATTGCTAAAGGCTGAGCCCCCTGAGAATATCTAACCTCAGGATCTCTGGTCAAACGTCCCATAAGAATTACTTTGTTCATAATTGTTCTCGCTTTCTAATTAAGCCTCGTCCTGTCTAACGATTAAGTATCTGATGACATTGTCCATAATACGAACACGGCTCTCGATTTCAGCGGGTGCAGTACCGTCAGCTTCGAATCTGATGAAGTAATAGAAAGCTTCTCTCATCTTCTGGATCTCGTATGCAAGCTTCTTCTTGCCACACTCTTCCACTTCTGTGATGTTACCGCCGAATCTAACAACGTACTTCTGGCACTTCTCAATAACAGCTGCTCTCTCTTCGTCTTCGATATTAGCGGACACAACTACGGCTAATTCATACTTATTCATGCTTTGTTACCTCCTTTTGGTCTCTGGCCCGCTTTTCGCGAGCAAGGAATATGATTCATCACGAAATGAAATGATATCATATTTCAAGTCGCAATGCAAGTAGCAAATTGAGAAAAAACACACTATTTTCAAGGTTTTTCAGGCTTCGATCTCTTTCACATTCTTCTCAAGCAGCTTTCTGGCGATCATCAACTGATGACCGCAGCCCTTGCACTTGATTCGAAAGTCTGCGCCCACACGCAGTACCTCCCACTCCTTGCTTCCGCAGGGATGGGGCTTTTTCAGTTTTAAGGTATCTCCTACATGAATATCCATATCATTCCCTCATTCTATTCAGATCACAGATTTCCTACCAGGAAATCCTTCAGCACTCCCAGAAACTCTCGCAGCAGATTGTTGGGCAACAGCGCCGGCAACGATGTTGCCGCCAGGCCCTCTGCGCGATACCCTTTCTTCTTCGCGATCTTCACCGCACGATACACATGAAAGTTATTGGTGACGATCACCACTCTGTCTTCCTTCAGGTCCACGAACGCCGCTGAAAACCTCAGGTTTTCATCCGTGTTGCGGGACTTATCTTCCATCAGAATCCTCTCCGCCGCAATGCCGCGATCTATCAGATACTGCCGCATACCGGAAGCCTCCGTGATGGGTTCATTGCCTCCCTGACCGCCGGACACGATGACCTTTGTCTCAGGGTTGGCATCCAGGTACTGGATGGCCGCATTTAACCGTCTCTGCAGCACGTTGCTGGGTCCGTAGGTCTTCCACTGGGCGCCCAATATAATGCAATAATCCGCACCTGCAGACGCCTGTGCATGAAACTGCGAGAAGATCAGACCTTCTATCAAAAGAAACAGCACAACCCCTGCACACAATACTATACCACAGATCCGCTTCATCCATCGAGGTAATTTCGAAAATAGTTTCCACTTCCACTGCAGAAAACTTCCCACGATTAGCACCGTTCCGATCATACCCCAGACCAAAAAGAACTTTGTACCGAATCCCACGAAATACACGCTGATACAATACAAAATGCAGAGAAGACCCGCAACCATGAACAAACTGTATAGATTGAAAATTTTAGCGATCTTTTTCATATCACGGCTCCCCCCTTTCCGCCTATGAATCCATTGTAACACACTCCCCGGAAAGCGAATATTATACTTTTCTTAAGAATGCATTCTTGGTAAAATAGAAGCAGACGAACCTGTCAAAAGGAGGAATATAATGAAGACCTTAGAAGAAAATATTCAGGAACTGAAAGAGATCGTAGAGAAATATGATAACATCGTCTTCTTCGGAGGCGCCGGTGTCTCCACCGAGAGCGGCATCCCGGATTTCAGAAGCGTGGACGGTCTGTACCATCAGCAGTACGCTTACCCTCCCGAAACGATCCTCAGCCACACCTTTTATCGAAAGAATCCCAAGGAATTCTATCGTTTCTACCGCAACAAGATGCTCTTCACCGATGCCAAGCCCAATGCGGCACATCTGAAACTGGCAGAACTTGAAAAGCAGGGAAAACTGCGTGCTGTCATCACCCAGAACATCGACGGCCTGCATCAGGCAGCCGGAAGCAAGACCGTTCTGGAACTTCACGGCAGCGTGCACCGCAACTACTGTGAGCACTGCCACAAGTTCTTCGGCATCGATCACATCATCCACTCTACAGATGTCCCTGTCTGTACCGAGTGCGGCGGTCCTGTCAAACCTGACGTAGTCCTCTATGAAGAAGGTCTGGACAATGAGACCATCAACCGCTCCGTCCGCTTTATCCACGATGCGGATGTATTGATCATCGGCGGCACTTCCCTGGCGGTCTATCCCGCAGCCGGCCTTATCGACTATTTCCGCGGCGACAAACTGGTGGTCATCAACAAAGCGCCCACCCCCAGAGACTCACACGCAGATCTCCTGATCCAGGCCCCCATCGGTCAGGTCTTCTCCCAGATCTAACAACCCATACAAAAAGAGAGGCTGATGCCTCTCTTTTTTTGCCCTTCGGCGGGTCAGGCGCCACCGTCGGGGAATCATAACCTTCTAGGGAACGGCCGGGCCTCAGGGGCAGCAATATGAATTTTGGGCGTTTTCGTCTGTGTTTCACAAGCCCCGAGAACATTCCTCCCGC
>JAKSRX010000133.1 GCA_024403365.1 Acetatifactor sp.
GTCCGCAGGCGGCGGCAGCGTACTTTCCCAGATGACTTATCCCGGTAACTTCGGCAAGTTCCAGAAGGCTATCATCATGAGTGCCATGATCAGAAGCCCTTATGGTGAAAGAGGTATCGGTGAACCCACCAAGCTTGCAGATGCAGAGAAGAAGGGCGTAGAGTTCCTGGACTTCCTGGGCGTTAAGACCCTGGAGGAGGCTCGTGCTCTGGATGCTTTCTATATTCGTGATAAATATGACCAGTATATGTGGAAGAACGGCATGATGATGACGGTTCAGGACGACAAGTTCTGTATCGGTGATGCCATGACTCTGTACATGGCAGGCAAGCATGCCAATGTTCCCGTGATGGCAGGAAATACTGCGGATGAGTTCTTGAACTACATTGCAGCCGAGAGCGAAGAGGAACTGGCAGCAAAGGCCAAGGAGATCTTCGGCGAGAAGGCGGATGCCTTCCTGGCATGTCCTGAGGCACATGTTAAGTTCCAGAATGGTTTCGCACCCGTCAGCGGTATCCGTTGTTCCGTTAAGAGCGAGTTTATTGCAAATGCTGCAAGTGCTGAGCCCAGAAACAGTTACTATTATTGCTTTACCCCCGATATTCCCGGCTGGGATAATCCCGGAACCTTCCACTCCGTAGATCTGTGGTTCTTCTTTGAGACCCTGGCGAAGTGCTGGAGACCTTTCGTGGGCAGACATTATGATCTGGCAAGACAGATGTGTAACTACTGGACCAACTTTATGAAGACCGGTGATCCTAACGGCCTTGATGCCGACGGCAGCGAGATGCCTAAGTGGGATCCTTACACCGGAGACCATCGCGCGCAGATGTTCTTTACCTCTGAGGGCGCTAAGGTGGTCATGGATGAAGAGTCCGCATTTGAAAAGCTTTTGATCGATACTACTACCAAGAGACTGGGCGGAAAATAAAACAGACAGAAATCAGGAAGACGGATGAATTTTTTAAAGAAACTGATCGTAGCAGACAAAAACTTTTATAAAAGGGTGCTGACCCTGGCGATTCCCATTGCCTTGCAGAGCCTCATCACCATCGGCGTTAATATGCTGGACACCATTATGGTGGGCAGACTGGGAGAGACGGAGCTGTCCGCTACGTCTCTGGCAAACCAGTTTATCAGTATCTATCACATTTTCTGTATGGGTATCGGCATGGGCGCTTCCGTACTGGTGTCCAGATATTGGGGCATGAAGGAAACAGAGCCTGAGAAGGCGGCCCTGGCCCTGAAGAAGACTGTCTGCATCATGCTCAGGATCTGTGTGAGCCTTGCCGCGGTATTTGCGCTGCTCACCTTATTCATCCCCGACCTGATCATGGGTACCTATGTGGATGCTTCCAAAGAGGGAGCAATGGATATTATCAGACTGGGTACCATTTACTTTAAATATTCCATCATCACATACTTTTTCTTAGGATTGTCCCTGGTATGTACCATTGTGCTGCGAAGCGTAGGGCAGGTGAAACTGCCTTTGTTCGTGTCCATCGGCGCTTTCTTTGTGAATCTGGGTGCCAACTATTCCTTTATCTTCGGTAAATTCGGCATGCCCCGCATGGAGATCGCCGGTGCAGCCATCGGTACCTTGATCGCCCGTGTTTTTGAGGCGGGCATCATCTGCGGATATCTCTTGTTCGTGGACAAGAAGATCGCCTTCCGTGTGAAGCATCTGTTCATAAAGACAGGAGATCTGATAGGAGAATACATCCGAATCAGCATTCCTGTTCTGGTCAGCGATGCGATCTTAGCCTTCGGTAATAACTCCGTGGCTATGGTCATCGGCAGACTGGGCACCACCTTTGTGGCAGCCAATGCCATCACCAGCGTGACGCAGCAGATGAGCTCCGTATTGATCCAGGGTGTTTCCCAGGCCGGCTCCATCGTGACCGGACAGACTCTGGGACAGGGAGAGAAGCAGAAGGCGCAGGATCAGGGCTACGGCTTCCTGGGCTTCGGTATCGGCCTCGGCGCCGTATCGGCTCTCTTTATCATGGCAGTCAGCGGAAGTATCATCCGCTCTTACAATGTCTCTCCCGAGACTTCAGGGGTAGCGGCACAACTGATGGCTGCGATCTGCATCATCGTGTTGTTCCAGTCTACCAACAGTATTATGACCAAAGGTGTATTGCGCGGCGGCGGAGACACCAAGATCCTGATGCTTGCGGACAATGTGTTCCTGTGGGTGCTTTCCATTCCCATGGGTATCGTGGCAGGTCTTGTTCTGCATCTGCCCGCATTCTGGATCTACATCGCACTGAAATTTGACCAGATCGCCAAGGCGGTATGGTGTGTCCTGAGACTACGAAGCGGCAAATGGATCAAGAAGATCACTGTGGGAAAGGTGTAAACGATGGAACTTTTTGCAGAGGTCAAGAAGATCGGGGATCCTTACGCGGGAGGTTTTTCCTGTGGTATGACCATGGGAAACAGCTATACTTGTGAGCGATTTACCCGAAAAGAAGAAACAGAAAAAGAGATCAGATATCTGAGCGAGGACGGACTTGTGCTTTTCGTACAGAAAGAGCAGGACGGAGAGGCGACCCGGATCCGCACAGGATTTACCAATAACGGCACAGAACCGGTCGCACTGGAAATGATGACCAGTTTTGCACTGCGGGATATTGAGGCAGATACGATCCACAGACTGCAGTCCTTCTGGAGCGCAGAAGGAAAACTGCGAACGGAGACGGTGGAGGATCTTCACCTGGAAGTGTCCTGGAATCGCTGCGGCATGCGTATCGAGAAGTTTGGCAATGTAGGTTCTATGCCGGTACGAAAGTATTTTCCTTTCGTGGCACTGGAGAATTCCAAGACCGGGCATGTGATCGGAGTGCAGCTATATTGTCCCTCCTCCTGGCAGATGGAGATCCGGTGTAAAGAAAGTGAAAACCTGACCCTGACCGGCGGTATCGCTGACAGAGACTTCGGTCAGTGGATGAAAAATATCGCACCCGGGGAGACTTTTATGGCACCGGAAGCGGTGATCGCGGAAGGTGAGAACCTGTACGATGTGTGCGACAAGCTGGTGAAGAGCCAGCATCCGGATATTTCCCCGGTGGATGATCATATGGGAATTTTGTTCAATGAGTATTGCACCACCTG
>JAKSRX010000134.1 GCA_024403365.1 Acetatifactor sp.
TTCTTACAGATACCGTCGATGGCCAGAATGTATTTGTTGATCTTACGATCTACCAAAGCTGTCAGCAGGGAACGTCTGACTTCTTCCACGCTCTCCAGTGCTTCTTCGTAGTTATCCAGATAGATCATACCTACTGCGAGGCTCTGATCATCTACTTCCTGCAATGCAATATGCAGAGCGGTCTCATCATACAGGTAAACTGCGATGAGGAAACCGTTATAAGCCTTTTCATCAATGATGTCACTGTTCTCAGCCATCTCCGTCAGTGAGATCTTACGGAACTTGGCCAGGTAGACACTGCCTTCATACTCCAGTTCGTACTGTGCTTCATCCAGACCATTGTCGTCCGGCAGGCGATCTCTGGTCATAGAAGGGAACAAAGCGGTGAAGGACTTGTTATATCCCTTGGGCTGATGCACCACTGCCTCGAAAGCATTATTTGTCCAGACCACCTTGCCGGTGTCATCTAACAACGCATAAGGCAGGTCCATCTCACGAAGGAGTCTTCTCTGGATCTGTCCGTATTCCGTAGCAAAACTTACCAGTTCATTCATAATGATCGGCTTGTTAAAGAAATACAGATAGAGCGTAACCGCAAAATAGATCACTGCAAATCCTGTCAGGACCAGTGCAGACCGCACATCGATCAAGTACATCGCTGCGTTTACAACCAGCAGTAATACACCGAGATACATGCTGAAATGAATATATGATTTAATGTGTCCTTTAAGCTTTATCCTCTTCTTCATAAGCACACCTCACGAAGACTGTCGTTACAAATTGGGAGTGACAAAATTTTACTTATCTATTATAGCATACTCACTTTGACTATGCTACAACATAATTTGCCGAAAAAGAGGAGCTTTTGCCAAAGGCCGGGGCTTGAAAGCCCCGGTCCGATCAGGGTGCAGGTGTGGGTTCCATAGGAATCGTAATATCCGCCGCACCGTCCCCACAACTGCCGCAGATATTTCTGCCAAAGCACTCCTGTTTATTCTCTTCCTCATACATCGGTGCCCCCAGATCAAGGGGCTTTATCTGCAGATTCAGCAAGTCACCTGCCACGAATCTCAGGCACTGGCTGTCTTCCGGCGTCACAATGCTTCCCTTGGGAATATCGATCTTGCCTTCACTGCGCACCTTATACCCTGCAAAATACAGGCTCTGCAGTACCAGAGTCAAACCTACCGTCACGGTGCTTTCCTCCAGATTCAGATCCAGAAGTTTCGCCATGGCGAAGAGGTTGATGCCCTGCTGTAAACTGTTGTTTCCGGAGGTGAAGCCCACAAAATTGACCACAGGTGTAAGTGCCGCATCCGCAGTGTAGGCAGGTCCGTAGGGCGCAAATATCTGCAATACCACAGAAGATGGGTTGGTGTCTTCATCATAGGTAGGCGCCGTAACATCCGACGGCAGATAGACCGCTGTGGGATACAGAGTGGTGACCAGTCTGCAAGCCGAATCGTAGAGACTTAAGGCAAACTGTACCGTGATATTGGTAAGTGTCACATCCACGCAATTGGGCCGCCCTGTCAGGGTCTCCAACTGGACATTTCCGGTCCCATAGGTGTACGTGGCATTCAGCACTCTGATCTTACCGTTGGTAACCGTTGCAGGTATGGTTCCCGCATCAAAAGTCGTACAAAGGTTGATACCGATCTCATCGTAGATCATCGGCGTCATAATACCGAGGACATCCGGATCCTGGCAGATCGGTGTTGCACAGACATCCACGCACTGACAGTTTCCCATGGAGCGCACCACCTCGCTGGCGATCCTGGTTCTGCCTCCGCATTTACATTTTGCCATTGATGCATTCTCCTCATCATTTTGATATATGATATGAGTCCGGAAAAAGAGAAGTGACAGTATTTTCTACAGTTCTGAAAGAAACTGTCCCCGCATACGCTTTCAGTACAGGAGGCAGATCATGCAGACCTTATATGAATCCGATAACCGGGGAATTCTTCTCTACACCAAAGATCAGGAGATCATACTACGCTATAAAAACGCAGATATTTTCGAATCTCCGGTGATACTGGAAAAAGATCACGCAGGGGATCTCTGCCACTGCGTCTACCGCGGCAGTATCCACTACGCCTACCGCACCTTGTCCGGTGCGATCCGAATCAATAAGGTCTCCCCTGATCCCCCGGAACTCCTCATTGATCTCCCGGAGGCTGTACACATCCGTTCTCTGCAATTACTTGTCTCCGACGGCAGACTCCTTCTATGCTTCCTCTCAGCCTCAGAGAAAACAAATGACCTCACACTGTACCTGCATCTTCCTTATGAAAAGAAAAGGCTCACAGCCTATTCTCTGGGCAGCTGTGAGCCATATCCTGACATATCTGTTTTATCCCTTTCCGCCAAACTGATCATCCTTTTGATCACCGGTGCAAGGCTGCGCATACTGAACGTGGCTCCCTCCGGAACCGTATCGGAGCAGACTCTGATCGAGCAACAAGTCATCCATCGGATCTCTCAGTTGGAAACAGAAAACAAAATGCTGCGTCGGACGCTCTCCTCCGCCCAGACCCAGTACAACGAACTGATGCAGGTGGCGGAGCAATATCGTCAGGAAGCCATCAAGTGGAGCAGTAAATTCCGCTGACAAGGCAATAAAAAAGCACTCCCCGACTGATTCGGGAAGTGCTCTCATTTTGTCTCTTTTCAGAAAACAGATCACAGGAATTAATCCTGAACGTAAGGCATAAGTGCAACGTGACGTGCTCTCTTGATAGCTACGGTCAGTGCTCTCTGATGCTTAGCGCAGTTGCCGGTGATACGACGAGGAAGGATCTTACCTCTCTC
>JAKSRX010000135.1 GCA_024403365.1 Acetatifactor sp.
TGAGTATTCCGGGCTCCGTGTCCCCTCTGTCCGGGGCTTAGGAAACCGCTATTCCGTTTGAACGGAAACTGTTATTCCGGTACTGTGGAAACCATAAATCAATGTCCTTAAAATATAGATATGCGCTTTGTGCGTAAATATATTTTAAGGAGGTCATTTACGATGACTAAGTATCGAGAGATTCTTAGACTTTCTAGTCTTGGAATCAGTCAACAGAGAATCGCTGACAGCAGCGGAGTCTCTAAGAAGACCGTCAATCGAGTCCTCAAACGAGCCAGAGAATTAAGTATCTTTTGGCCGCTTGATGATAACGAGACTGACGCCGTTCTTGCAGAGAAGTTATTCCCTGCAAAACCAAGGGCAATCACTTCAAACAAAAGAATGCCCGATTATGATTACATCCAGAAGGAGTTGCTCCGCAACGGAGTCAATAAAAAACTGCTCTGGACGGAATATCTTGAGGAATGCCGCCTGTCCGGTGATGAACCACTGATGTATTCCCAGTTCTGCTATCACATCCAACAGGATGAGCAAAAACGGCATGCTACCATGCATATCGGCAGAAAACCAGGAGAACAGATTGAAGTCGACTGGGCCGGTGATCCTGCAAAGATCACTGATCCGGATACTGGTGAGATCATCAATGCCTACCTCTTTGTGGGTGTCATGACGTATAGTCAGTATCCGTATGTCGAAGCTTTTATCAATGAAAAACAGAAAGCCTGGATCACAGCACATGTCCATATGTACGAGTACTTCGGCGGTGTCACCAGAATCCTTGTACCGGATAACTGCAAGACCGCGGTGACCCATAACAACAACTGGTATGATCAACAGGTCAATGCTGTCTATCACGAAATGGCAGAACACTATAACACTGCTATTATTCCTGCCCGTGTCCGGGCTCCTAAGGACAAACCTAATGCCGAGGGATCCGTCGGAAATATATCGACCTGGATCACTGCAGCACTCCGTAATGAACAGTTCTTCTCACTTGCAGAACTAAATACTGCTATTCGGAAAAAACTTTATGAATTCAGCCGACGCCCGTTTCAAAAGAAAGAGGGCAGTCGGTATGAGATCTTCCACGACGAAGAACTGCCATTACTGGCCAAGCTACCGGCTACCCCATATGAACTTGCAGAGTGGAAATCGGCCACTGTGCAGTTTAATTATCACATATCTGTCGACGGAATGCTATACTCCGTTCCTTACGAATACATCAAACGCAAGGTAGATGTGAGGGTAACCGAAACTACTATTGAAATCTTTTATAATCACAACCGCATTGCCTCTCATCGCCGATTATCTGGACGTAAGGGCCAATACAGTACCATTACAGAACACATGCCGGAAGATCACCAGAAATATCTGGAATGGAACGGTGACCGTTTCCGTAAGTGGGCTGAGCGGATTGGAATAAACACAAGCAAAGTTGTAGATGCACTCCTTGCCTCCCAAAGGGTAGAGCAACAATCCTACCGAAGCTGTATGGGACTTCTAAAACTGGCAGATAAGTATTCTGTTGATCGTTTGGAAGCAGCCTGTGCGAAAGCACTTACCTATACAGCGACTCCCAGCTACAAAAGTATTAAAAACATCTTAGCTGCCGGTCAGGAAAAGAAGGTATCTGATAATTCAGATATCAAATCTGCTGTCACCACAAACAAGCATGCCCTCACCAGAGGTGCTGATTATTACAGGAGGTAAGGAACCATGACTAACCAGAGTACTATCGACAAGTTGATTGAAATGCGCCTGACTGCTATGTCAGATGCCTTTATTATCCAGAAAGATGATCCCAGAATGAAGGATATATCCTTCGAAGATCGCTTTGGTATGCTCGTTGATATTGAATACAACAATCGCAAAAGTAATAGTCTGAAACGACTGATCAAAAATGCAGGTTTTGATCAATCTGACGCTTCAATCATAGACATCAACTACACATCCGGTCGAAAGCTGAACCGCGAATTAATCAATCGTCTTGCGACCTGTGAATATATCACAGAACACCGAAACCTGTTCATCACGGGAGCAACTGGCAGTGGAAAAACCTACATGGCCTGTGCTTTCGGTATGGAAGCCTGCAAGCAGCGCTACAAAACAAAGTATGTACGTTTACCAGATTTGCTTCTTGAGCTTGAATTAGCTCGCAATGAAGGAGCCTATAAAAAGGTTCAGGCAAAGTATGCCAATCCGATCCTGCTTATCATTGATGAATGGCTTCTTTTAAAGCCTACGGAAACGGAACAGCATGACATACTGGAATTGCTTCACCGCAGAAGAAAAAAGTCCTCTACCATCTTTTGTTCTCAGTATGATCCATCTGGATGGTATGACCAGCTTGGTGGTGATGACAGCCCTCTTGCAGAAGCAATACTGGACCGTATCAAACATGATGCCTACAAGATCAACATCGTACCAACAGATCCGACCAACTATCGCTCAATGAGAGAGGTTTATGGCTTGGATCCTGCAATGAGTGAATAAATGTAACTATTAAAAAAGGTGGTTCGCTACTCCGGAACGATGGTTTCCATCTTCCGGAATGGCGGCTCCGCCGCACCGGAATCCTTCTTGTCCATGGTTTCCTATATCCCGGACAAGCGGTTTCCAACTTGCCGGACTGGTGGTTTCACCGCAGCGGAATAATCA
>JAKSRX010000014.1 GCA_024403365.1 Acetatifactor sp.
TGTTGAATTCAATCCTCTTGAGAAAGAAGATCCGAACACCAAACAAAAAGCAGAGCCGGGTGGGATCCCCCCACACCTAGCTCTGCTTGCGAGTCTCTTTGCTGTATTAACAGAGATGGTTTTATTGCTCACTTAACTCTCTGTAATATTTCTGCAGGACATAGAACGCCGGCTTGCGGTAAGTCTTGTCCTCGTTCAACAAACCTTTTCGGTTGTAATAATTCTGAATAAAACTGGTTCTTCTGGGGCAGCGGAAATCGTACAGGATCCAGGGTGTCATACCCTTGATATAAGGGATGTCCCGCAGTGTGGCGATCTGCTTCTCGTACACATCCGCCTGGCACTCCTCGGTACCCTTGTCATCCGCGGTTCCGTGATGTCCGGAGATCGCGTCCGCGCCAAATTCTGTAATGACCACCGGCTTCTCGGGATCACTGTTTTTCATCAGTTCCGGCAGTTTCCGAAAGTCCGGATTATACCAGCCGTAATACTCGTTGATACCGATCACATCCAGATACTCTGTCAGACGATCTGCAATCTTGTTCTCCACACCGTCCACCAGGCAGGCTGCCGATACCAATCGATAGGGATCCATCTGCTTAGCACATCTTGCCAGGCCGCCCATAAAGGCAAGTCTCTCATCGGTGTCCGGGTTCTCATTGCCCACGGACCAGATGATGACACTGGCACGGTTTCTGTCTCGCAGGATCAGTTCCTTCAACTGGTTCTCCGCGTCCTGATAGGTGGCCTCTCTCTCAAAGCGCACCGCCCAGTATACCGGGATCTCCTCCCAGAGCAAGATACCCAGCTTGTCTGCCAGCTTTGACATGTTTTCATGATGAGGATAATGGGCCACACGCATAAAGTTACAGCCCAGTTCCTTAGCGATGCGTATGTTTTCCATACGCTCCTCGTCGGTCAGGCCTTTGCCGTTCTCCACACTGTCCTCGTGGCAGCTGATGCCTCGCAGGAAAATAGACTCACCGTTTAAGAAGATCTCTCTTCCCACCACCTTGATCTCACGGAAACCGATCTGGTCGCTGACGCTGTCCCAATCCACGGAAAACTGCACTTCGTACAGTACCGGATCCTCGGGACTCCAAAGTTCAGGCTCTGCTTCCAGGATCAGATCCGCACGCCCTTCCGTCACAGGGACCTCACTGTCTACACCAAGCTCCGGAATCCACAGTCTGGCTGTGGTATTTTTCTTCTCAGACAGTTCCGCCGTCACTCTGATGTGGGAAAAGGTTCCGTCAGGCACCAGTTCGCAGGTAAAGGACTTAATATGCACCTTGGGCACGCGGATCAGTTCGATCTCACGGTAGATGCCGCCGTAGTTGAACCAGTCCGTATTTTCCGGGGGGATCTGCTCCGGTCTTCTGGTGCTGTCAACTACCAAGAGGATACGGTTCTCTTCCTGCAGATATTCTGTGATATTCCAGTAGGCAGGGGTGGAACCGCCGCGATGCATACCTACGTACTGCTTGTTGATGAACACGCGGCAGATGTAATTGCAGGCACCGATCTTCAGAATGACCTGCTCTTCCTCCAGCTTCGCACGATACAGGAATTTTCTGGTGAATACCATGCTGCCGTCGTAGATGGTGTACATAGGATCCACTGTATTCCAGCAGCCGGGCAGTTCATATTCCGGCCACTGATCAAAGGAATAATCCACCGGCAGAGTGAAGCCGTTGGCGTCTCTGGTGTTTTCCAGAAACCATCTCTGACGCAGGCAGGTATCGTACTGGTCTACCGCATAGTGCCAGATACCGTCTAAGGACTCTTTCTTGCGGCCGCCGTCAAACACCACGGTGTCCGCAGTGGCATACCCTTTCTCATATTGTCCGGTGTAATCTTCTAAGTGAATGTCTGATAAATAGATCTTTGCTTTCTTTTCTTCCATAACTTCCTCCTGAGATCGATTAGCGGAAAAGAGCCTCTACTTTCTTCAGTTCCTCTCTGATCTTTAAGTGCTGAGGGCACTTGCGCTCACAGAAACCGCAGTTTAAGCAGGCATCGCTCAACTTACCGTCATTTTTGCAGTAATCGTTGAACATATATTTTGCATGGTCGGTAAGACCGTATACGTTGTGATAGGTGAACATATTGAAGATTCTGGGGATCTCGATACCTGCAGGACAAGGCTGACAATATTTACAGCCGGTGCAGTAGAGTTCGCTGAACTTCTTCAACTGTTCCATGGACTCGCCCAGGATCTTCCACTCCTCCTCGGAGAAGCCGGTGTCTGCGGATGCGATAGCCATATTCTTCTGAACCATATCCAGAGTCTGCATACCGGAAAGAGCGCAGCTCAAGTTAGGGTTGCCAAGGCAGAACTTGAATGCCAGTTCATAAGTAGGCAGAGAATCCTTACCGGTGAGTTTGCTGTACAACTGAGTAGGTGCAGCCAGTCTGCCGCCGCCTACAGGACCCATTGCTACAGTACCCAGCCCCTTCTCATGAGCATAGGCCAGCATCTCTTCGTTGCTTCTGTCCAACAGATTGTACTGAACCAGCATGCTCTCCATAGGAACGCCTGCTGCCTCGGAACAGTCGATGATGTGCTTGATGGAAGAAGGTGAATCATGGAAGGAGAAGGAAATATGACGGATCAGGCCTTCCTCCTTTGCCTTTCTTGCATCCTCCAGCAGATTCTGTGCCATGATGATGTTGTCGAATTTATCCTTGCTGATGCCCCAGAAATGATAGAAATCCAGATAAGGAGTATCCAGTCTTGTCAGTGTGGTCTCCAGCTGTCTTCTGAAGTCGCCGGGCTTCTTAGCCACTTCGGTAGGGAACTTGGAGGAAAGCAGAACCTTCTCACGGAATGCCTTCACGCCACGGCCCAGAGCCGCCTCACTGTTGCTGTTACAGTAGTAAGGCGCGGTATCAAAATAGTTGATGCCTCCCTCATAAGCCGCACGGATCATCTCGTCGGTCTTCTCTGTATCTACTACCTTCTTGCCGTCGATCTCCAGCTCCGGAAAACGCATACATCCGAAACCGATGGCTGAGATCTTTTCCCCTGTTTTTCCAAAATCACGATAAAGCATAATTTACCTCCCAATACATAAATGTTCTATTGTAACTAAGTAACATTTTATCAATTTTTGTCCTCCTGCACCAACCAAAAGTTGCAGAAAATGAGTCGCTTTTTGTCAGAACACACTTTTTTCACAAATTTTCCACAAATTGGACAAAAGAATATGTAGAATATAGGTATACACTCAAGAAACGGCAGGTCTATCATGAATCCACAGACAGTTTTTAAACGCTATGAACTCAAATATCTCCTGACGCCGCAGCAGAAGCAGAAGGTCCTTGAAGCGATGTCGGGACATATGCAGCTCGACGAATACGGCCGCACCATTATCCGGAACATTTATTACGACACCGACAACTTCCGGCTGATCCGCGCTTCACTGGAGCGACCTCTCTATAAAGAAAAACTCAGAGTCCGAAGCTACGACCGAGTAGGTCCTTCGGACAAGATCTTCATAGAGATCAAGAAGAAATACGACGGCGTGGTCTACAAGAGGCGAATCCACATTCCGGAGGAAGAAGCTATGGACTATCTTGCCGGCAGCAGGCGTCCCCGGAAGCAAAACCAGATCACGGAAGAGATCGATTACTTCCTGTCCTTCTATAAAGAACTGAAGCCCAAGGTATTCCTGACCTACGAACGAGAGGCTTACTACTCCACCGATCCGGAGGAATTCCGTGTGACCTTTGACGAAAATATCCTCTGGCGGGAGACAGGGCTCTCTCTTCAGAGTGATGTCTATGGTATGCCGATCCTGTCCCCTGAACAAACTCTTATGGAACTGAAGACCCCCGGTGCCATTCCCCTGTGGATGGTGAACATATTAAGTGCCGAAGGGATCCGCAAGACCACCTTTTCCAAATATGGCAATGCGTATCGTGCCATCTGCAACAGAGATAAAAATATACTACCCGTAAAGGAGAAAACCAATGAATACAATATTTAAAGGACTTTTTGACACAAGCAATACCTCTACTATCACAGTGCAGAGCTTTCTGTTATGTCTCGCCGTAGCTTTGGTGTTGGGACTTCTATTAGCCTTTTTCTATGCTTTTCGAAATCGCTGCAGCAAAAGCTTCGCGGTGACCCTGGCAATGCTGCCCGCCATCGTATGCGTGGTCATTATGATGGTGAACGGCAATGTGGGTGCAGGCGTGGCAGTGGCAGGCGCTTTCAGTCTGGTCCGCTTCCGTTCCGCCCCCGGTACCGCCAAAGAGATCAGCGCCATCTTCTTAGCTATGTGCAGCGGCCTGATCACCGGCATGGGCTATCTGGGCTACAGCATTCTTTTCACAGTGATCATGTGTCTGATCCTCTGCCTCTACAACAGTTTCAGCTGGGGCACTTCCAATGCGGCCGGCGAGAAGACCCTGAGCATCTACGTCCCCGAGAATCTGAACTTCGAAAGTGCCTTCGACGAAGTACTGGAAAATTATACCACCTCCCACGAAATGATCACCGTCAAGACCGCTAATATGGGCAGTCTGTACAAGCTGACCTACCGGGTGGTATTGAAGCCTGATGCCAGCGAAAAGGAAATGATCGACAAGCTGCGCTGCAGAAACGGCAATCTGGAGATCTCCCTTACCCGAAAGGAGAAAGATGTATGCGAATTATAGAAGTGAAAAAACTGTTGCCCATGATCCTGACGGCAGTTCTGATAACCGGAACCCTCACCGGCTGTGGTGAAGCTCCCAATGCATCCAACATCGTCTCTTCCGAGTCTGTGGATACCACTACACAGAAAGGCTCCCGGGAAAGTGAGCCTTCTCTGGTGCAGAGCGAGTCTGCAGTCAATGCAGAGGATATGTTTTCCAAGCGTGACCTGGCGACAGAGATCGGTGAGATCACTGCTTCCGCTGTTCTGGCACAGGACGGTGCAGCTGTCAACGGGCAGGGTATGACCTGGTCTGAAAATGGCCGAGAACTGATCATCAACGAAGAAGGCATCTATGAGATAAGCGGTAAACTGACAGACGGCCGCATCCTGGTCAATGCTCCTGAAGATGCCAAGGTACAGTTGGTACTGGCAGGGGTGACGATCGAAAATCCGACAAGTGCCTGCATCTGTGTAAAACAGGCAGACAAGGTGTTCGTCACCTTGAAGGAAGGCACCACAAATGTACTCACCGGTTCCGATACCTATGCTGACAGCGACGATTCCGATGTAGATGCAGTCATCTATTCCAAATGTGATCTCACTGTAAACGGAACAGGTTCCCTCACCGTCAAGGCGGTAAACGGTCACGGCATCTTCACCAAAAAAGATCTGAAGATTGCAAGTGCTAATATGAATATCTCTGCCGGCAAGCATGGTCTTGCAGGCAAAAACAGTGTCCGCATCGCTTCCGGCGATCTCGTGATCACTTCCGTCAAGGACGGTATCCACTCCGAGCCCAAGACCGATGACAACGGGGAATCCGATCCCGACAAGGGATATATCTATATTGCAGGCGGCAATCTTGATATCACCGCACAGGACGATGGTATCAGCGCAGAGCATCTGCTGCAGGTAGACGGCGGCAACATCCTGATTCGCAACTCTTATGAAGGTCTGGAAGGAACGAATATCATCATCAATAACGGCACCATTGAACTGAAGGCAAGTGACGATGGTCTGAATGCCTCCGGCGGCAGCGGTGGATTCGGCAATTTCGGCGGAGGCGGTTTCGGAGACTTCGGAGGCCGGGGGCAGTGGGAAAAAGATAACAAGCAGGATAACTCTTCCACCGGTACCAGGATCGATGTGGCTGCCAGATCCGAGGCGACTGTTCCCAGCAGCATCCTGATCACGGGCGGCGTGATCACCATTGACGCAGAGGGCGACGGCATCGATTCCAACGGCACTCTCACCATAACCGGCGGAGAGATCACAGTCTCCGGTCCCACCGGAAGAGGCAACAGTGCCATCGATTATGAGGCAACCGGTGTGATCACAGGCGGTAAGGTCATTGCTCTGGGCAGTTCCGATATGGCTATGAACTTCGGCTCAAGCAGTACCCAGGGCTCCATTCTGGTCAATACCCAAACCATGAATGCAGGCACGGAAGTCACACTGAAGGATGCCAAAGGGAATGCTCTTCTCTCCTTCACTGCGACCAAGCCTTTCTCCTCTGTGGTGGTCAGCTGTCCCGAACTGGTGAAGAGTGAGACCTATACTCTCACCATAGGAGAACAAGTCACTGAGATCATCCTGGAATGTCTGATCTACGGCTCCGGCGGCGGATTCGGTGGTGGACATGGCGGTTTCGACGGTGAGCATGGCAACCGAGGCGACCGAGGCGATTTCCCGGAAGGTTTTGAAGGTCAGTTCCCCGAAGGCTTTGATGAGAAAGGTGACCGCCCCGAAGGCTTTGAAGGAAAGGGTGACCGCCCCGAAGGCTTTGAAGGAAAAGGTCCCGGAAAACGATAATGCTACAACACAAAAGAGACCCTGATACGGGTCTCTTTTTATTTTGGTTATTAATCTTCAATTCCCAGCAGGATCTTCTCGGGAGTGATGGGCAAGGTTCTGTGCCATACACCGGTAGCACGGTAGATCGCATGTGCCAGTGCAGGTGCAGGGGTATTGATCACGATCTCACCGATGGACTTTGCACCGAAAGGACCGGTAGGCTCGTAGCTCTGCTCAAATTCCACCTTCAGTTTACCCATATCCATACGGGTAGGAATCTTGTACTGCATGAAGGAATTCTCTGCGATCTTGCCTCGCTTGGAGTAGGTCACTTCCTCGTACAGCGCCATACCGATACCCTGTACGATTCCGCCCTCCGCCTGGATAGTTGCCAGGTTGGGGTTGACGGGAATACCACAGTCAATTACTGCGTTATAATCTACGATCTCCACGCTGCCTGTCTCGGGATCCAGTTCGATCTCCACCATACCTACCATGAAAGGAGGCGGGGAAACAGGGGAAGAAAAACTTGCGGTAGTCTGCACCGCGATGTTATTAAAAGCCATGGACTTGGTAGCCAGATCGAATCTGGATACTTCTGCGGTTCCGTCCAGTTTGCGCACGGCACTGCCGACGAATTCCACTTCATCCACGCTGCAGTTCATCATCTGCGCGCCCAGCTTGCAGAGGTTATTGCGAAGCTCATTGCAGGCATTCTCTACTGCTTTACCGGTTACGTAAGTGGTGGAGGATGCGTAGGAACCGGAGTCGTAAGGGGAAGCATCGGAATCTGCGCCGAATACCTCGATCTCGTCTACGTTACACTCCATACACTCTGCCGCCATCTGTGCCAGAATGGTGTCACAGCCGGTACCCATATCAGCGGCACCGATCATCAGGTTATAGAAGCCTTCATCACTCAACTTGATGGTAGCGGAACCTACATCCAGTCCGGAGATACCGGAGCCCTGCATACTGATGGCTACACCCGCACTGCGGATCTTGCCGTTTTCCAGTTTGCGGACAGGGTACTTTTTCTCCCAGTCAAACATCTTAAGACAGTGCTCGATACATTTATCCAATGCGCAGGCATTGGCGGTCTCACCATAATAAGCAGGCATCACCATACCTTCGCGAACGATATTCTTCAGTCGAAGTTCAATAGGATCCATGTGCAGTTTTTCCGCCAGTTCGTTGACGCAGCTCTCCACTGCAAACTGACCCTGGGTGGCGCCATAGCCTCTGTACGCGCCTGCAGCCTGCACATTGGTGTAGACTACATCATAGGCAAAGCGGAACGCTTCCAGATTGCCGGTGTAAAGAGGAATACTCTTGTGTCCGGACAGGCCTACCGTGGTAGGACCATGCTCACCGAAAGCACCGGTATTGGAAAGGGTATATACATCCAGTGCACGAATGGTACCGTCCTTGCTTGCACCAAGCTTTACGGTAACTTCCATCTCGTGACGGGGAGAGCCACCAATCTGACACTCCTCTCTGGTATAGATCATTTTGGAAGGACGCTTGGTCATCCAGGTAACGAAAGCAGGATATACTTCCGCAACCACAGTCTGCTTGGCACCGAAGCCGCCGCCGATACGAGGCTTCTCCACATGTACCTTGGACTTGGGAATATCCAGCGCATTTGCAATGATTCTTCTGCAGTGGAAAACGATCTGGGTGGAGCTGACGATGTGCAGTCTGCCATAGCGGTCGATCTCCGCATAGGTACGGAAGGTCTCCATCATGGTCTGCTGACATGCTTTCACATGGAAAGTATGCTCGATGACTTCGTCACAGCTTGCAAGCACTCCGTCCACGTCGCCGTCACCGCTGATCTCGGATGCACAGAGATTTCTCTTGTTATCCGCGCCAACAGGACACAGGGACTGCCAGCTATCCTCGGGATGTACCAGAATCGGGTTGTCCTTGGCTTTGCGGAAATCCAGAACAGGCTCTAATACCTGATATTTTACGCGAATGAGTTTGCAGGCTTTGTTTACCGCTGCCTCAGTCTCACCGGCTACGATAGCCACAGGGTCTCCCACGAAACGCACTCTTCTGTCTAACAGCAATCTGTCGTAAGGAGAAGGCTCGGGATAAGTCTGTCCTGCCATGGTAAATCTCTTCTGGGGTGAATCCTCGTAGGTATACACTGCTACCATACCGGGCACCTTCATGGCTGCGTTCTTATCGATGCTCTCGATCAGTGCATGGGCATGAGGGCTTCGAACCACCTTTACCACCAGGGCATCCTTGGGAGTGATATCGTCTACATACACCGGCTTACCTAAAAGCAGCTGCATCGCATCCTTCTTGCGGAAGCTTTTGCCTACAGTCTTCAGGGAATCACGGATCTGCTGTTCTTCTTTATTCATGGTTACCTCCTCTCCGGTATTCCAGGAATGCACGAATACCGCGAAGCTGACCTTCATATCCGGAACATCTGCACAGATTTCCTACCAGGAACTTCTTGATCTCCTCATCGGTAGGGTCCGGATTCTCGCGAAGAAGCGCGATGGTGTTCATCACAAAACCGGGATTGCAGAAGCCGCACTGCTCTGCACCCTGATCCGCAATAAATCCTACGAACTCCTCAGCTTCCGCCGTCAGACCTTCCAGGGTATCAATCTTATGTCCGTTTGCTCTGGCTGCCAGCACGCTGCAGGAAAGCACGGGAGTGCCGTCCATCAATACCGTGCAGAGACCACAGTTGGAGGTCTCGCAGCCGCGCTTCACGGAATAGCAGCCTTCGCTTCTCACGAAGTCGATGAGCAGCATGTCCGCCTCTATTTCTCTGGTAAGTAATTTACCGTTCAGAGTGATTTTGATTTCCATAAAACAATTCCGCCTTTCTGCGTAAGAAATCAATAATTGCAATACACAACGATGGTTCCGTAGAGGTTAAAAAGAAGTCCCCATACCCCTATCGGAATCAGGCCTTTGACCATCTTCTCCTGCCGGCTCAGCAGAACCGCCGTGCCATAGAAGATCCAGGGAAGACAATCGATGAAATATCTGTTGCCGAACTGCCAACCGCCCATGGTTGCATGCATCATGGTAACGATCATATAGACCACCGTGCAAAGATAGACCAGTGCGGAGGACAACAGTTCTTTTTTGTTTTTACCGAATCGGAACAGAGCGACGATCATCAGGCAGATGAACAATATCACTGCCGGGTTCACCAGCAAAATATTACAATTGCCGAAATGATCGATCACAAGGCGCCCGTCCTCGCCGATCTGCGGCATATGAAACAGGCTTCTTAAGTTATCCTGCAGATATTCCGGAGAAAACTGCTTGTGGATATACATGAATTCCGGCAGATAGTTATGGCCGAATTCCGTGATCTTTCCGAATCTTAGATAGTTTAAGATCATATAAGATAACGCCACTGCTCCACAGGGAAGCAAGGTGTACCATTTTCTAATACTTACAAGGAACAGGTTTTCCTGCTTTTCCTCTCTGTAGTACCGATACAGGATCGCCACCAGCACCGGAAGATACAGGACCTGCATGGGTCTGCATCCCACTCCACAACTCCACAGGAACAGGGAAAGGCCTGTCTTACCATGAAGTGCCGCAAGGATCGCCAGCACACTGACGGAGAAGCAGATGGTCTGTGCAAAGAACCACACCGCAGGATTAAAAAACACAAACATAAAATTGGTTGCCACCGTAAAGCTCAGGGACAAAATGCAGGCATCTCTGCCAGATAATCCGATCTTCACTCCCGCCTTCATCAGTCCAAGCACTGCCGCCACAGAAAAAGCAAGGGCGATCACCCCATCCGGAGTGTTGCTGCCGAACAGAAAAGTGAGGGGAAACAGGACATAGGAGGGAAAAGGAGGGAAGCTACAAAAGAACTGATCCTTGTAGATCGCCAGTTCCAGCCAGGGATAGTCCTGTCCCAGATGCAGCCTGCCCTGTCGCCAGGAATCCGCCTGCAATGCGAAGGTATTGTACGCATTCGCATCCATCAGGGAAAATCCACACAGGACGTGAAGCAGGTAATATACCAACAGCAAAGTTCCTGCGGAGAGAATGCCGTAACTGATGAGCTCGCCGTTCCACTTTTTCGTGTTCATGTCAAAATACCCGTCTTATAACATCTCCCCGGCTCTCTTCACCAGTACCTCGCAGACCTTTTTACGATACTCGCGGCTGGCTCTGGTGTTGCTGCCGAAGGAAAACGCATTGACGACCTCTTCGGCGCTCATAGGCTCCTTAGAGGTAACAATTTTAGCATAGTGGGGTCGTGCGCCCACGCTGTAACAACAGCCTTCCGGTGTCTTAGCCACTGCTACCGCCAGCACCGGGAAGTCTGTGGAAATATTTCTCTGGGAAAGATAAACAACACTCTCAGTGTCCTTGGGAACCAGAATACGTACCAGCACATCTCTGTCTTTGCGGGACATCTCGGTAAACTCTGCCAGGTCCACAATGCCTGCACCTACCAGTTCCACCTTCGCACGAAGGGCCAGGAACAGGGTCAGCACGTCGGAGAAACCGAAGCGTCCGTAAATGCTGCCGCCTACTGTGGCGGTATTTCGAAACTGTACGCCTACGATGTGCTCCACGCTGTGCTTTGCGGCACACTTTGTATATGCATTGAATGCCTCGTGAAGTTCCAGCTGACGCAAGGTCACCATGGCACCGATACGGAAATATTCGTCATCTTCCTCGATGGTATCAAGGCCCAGGCCGCTCAAATCGATGGCTGTGCCGAAGTTCTTGTCCATCATCTTCAGCCACATCATACCGCCCACGATGACATTATTCTTTTTCTGATTCAGTTCGTAAGCCTCTTCCAGGCTCTCTGCACGAACATAATTTTTGAAAGTGATCATACCATTCACCTCAGATGATGTAATAACTACTCTGCTGCTTCCTTCTTTTCCTTAGGAAGTACGATATTCAAAAGGATCGCTACGAAAGCAGTAGGAACGATTCCGGAACCACCGAAGATCAGAGTTACCCAGTTGGGAAGACCAGCCAGTGCTGCGCTGTTAGCGCCAAGGCCGTAACCTACACCGATAGCGATGGAAACGATGGTAACGTTTCTGGTGGAAAGGGGATCCTTAGCGATCAGGCCGATACCACTGGTAACGATGGAGGAGAACATGATAACTGCTGCGCCGCCCAGTACAGACTGAGGCATGATGGAGATCACTGCAGCAAGCTTAGGACAAAGTCCGCAGAGGATCAGGAAGATCGCACCACAGGAAAGAGCGAAACGGTTAACGATCTTGGTCAGAGCTACCAGACCTACGTTCTGGCTGAAAGATGTATTGGGAAGTACACCGAATATTGCTGCCAAACTGGAACCTACACCGTCACACATAACGCCGCCTGCCAGTTCTCTGTCAGTTGCCTCTCTGCCCATACCGCCTTCTACACATGCGGAGATATCACCTACGGTCTCAACTGCGGTAACGATGAACATGATCATTACGGGAATGATGGCTCTCATATCGAACACAGGCTTTACAGGAAGGATCTTGGGAACTGCGAACCAGCTTGCATCTGCGATCTGGCTGTAATTCAGCACCCATGCCTTGGTATATTCAACACCTTCTGCATTTACTGCGGTGGTGCTAAGGAACAGAGGCATAACGGCACATACGATGTAACCGACGATGATACCGATCAGAATACTTGCATAGCTTGTGATGCCCTTGGTCCAATGCTTGAGAACCAGGATCACGATCATAACGATCAATGCTACACAAAGGTTTTCAATCGAACCGAAGTCTGCAGCCTTGTTGCCGCCGCCGAAGGAATTGACACCGACACTGATCAGGGAAAGACCGATGGCCAATACTACGGAACCGGTTACTACGGAAGGGAAGAACTTACGAAGAGGCTTTAAAAATGCACCGAGTACAGTCTCGAACAGACCACCTACGATACTTGCGCCCATGATAGCGCCGTAGGCCAGAACACCGCCGCCCATAACTTTTGCTACACTGGTGAATACGCCGATGAAACCGGAGCTGGTTCCCATGATGATGGGTACCTTACCGCCGATAGGTCCGATGGCGAACATCTGGATCAAGGTAACAACACCTGCAATGATCATTGCATTCTGCAGAAGGGATACGCGGATGCCGTTAAAATCTGCCGCACCGCAGACACCCAGGATGACCAGGATAGGGGTCAGGTTACCGACGAACATTGCCAGCACGTGCTGCAATCCCAGGGGCACTGCCTGTTTGAAAGGAAGTCGTCCCTCGAAATCGTAGGGCGTTGCGTACTTGATGGTCTTCTCTGTACTTTTCATTGTGATTTCTCCTTAAAAAAAATTAGGCTTACCATACTCAGTAAACCTAATTATTATAGCATTTATTTGGCATTCTGAAAAGGACGGAATTGCTCCTTTTCACGCTTTCCATGTATTTTTCTGTCTCGGGCAAAGCTTTCTTCCTACTCGACTGCCGGTTTCACCAGAATGGTGATGTGTTTGATCTTGGGGAATTCCTGCTCCATGGCATCATGGACACGATCTCTGAGCCTGTTACCTTCGATGAGCGTCATATTGCCGTCCGCCAGGATCTCCAGATCCACATAGATCTTGTTGCCGAACTCTCTGGTTCGGATCTGCTCCACTCCCAGTACATCCGGCTGCTTTTTTGCAAAATTTACCAGTTCCTGCTCCACCTCATAGCTGCAGGCGTGGTCTACCATCTTCTTGATGGCATCCTTGAAGATATCATAGGCCGCCTTCACGATAAATACCGTGATCAGCAGGCTGGCTGCGGGATCGAACCATTCGTAACCCATTCGCGCCCCTGCGATACCGATCAGGGAACCGATGGAAGACAACGCGTCGCTTCTGTGGTGCCAGGCATCCGCCATCAACGCATCACTGTCTATTTTGTGGGCATAGAAACGAGTGTACCAGTACATGGCCTCCTTGCTGGCAATGGAGATCACTGCGGCCACAAGAGCCAGTACGCCGGGGATCTGCAGTCCCAGGGTCTCTCCCTTTCGCAGGTCCTCGATGGCATTGTGTCCGATGAAAAGTCCGGTGATACACAGGACAATGGCCAGCACGATAGCCGCCACGGATTCGATCCTCTCATGGCCATAGGGGTGATCTTCGTCCGAATCTACGGACGCCAGTTTCACGCCGATGATCACGATGATGCTGCTGAATACATCCGATGCAGAATGCACCGCGTCGGAGACCATGGCTCCGGAATGTGCCAGAAGTCCTGCCAACAGTTTCAACACCGACAACACTGCGTTGCCGATGATGCTGACTCTGGATACTTTCACTGCTGTTTTTGTAAAAAATTCTTTATCATCCACCCTCATAAATGACCTCATTTCCCTTTCACACCGAAAGACATACTATCTTCGCTTCCGGGTGGTTCTTCCTGATCTTCTCACGATAGATAGCAAACAACTGCTCCATATGTTCTGCAGTCATCGTATCCTCCGCTTTGATCCGCAAGACCTCTTCTGCAAGATTCTGTCTGTGCAGCACCTCGCCGGCCTTTCCGCCGATCCCTTTCTCTCCCTGAAGCACCCATACTTCATCCACAGGCTCCGGAATGGCAGGCTCCTTCTCCCCGGGATATTTCAAAGGCAGCTGCCTGGATCCGTCCGCTTCCACCAGGATCACATCCGCCATAGATATCAGTCTGCCAAATATCTCTTGGGGCAATGCGGTAAACTTTCTGACATCTGTGTCATTTTTCCCGGCTACGCAGGATCCTTTTTCCGCCAGAACGCTTCTCACCTCCGAGAAAAAAGTCTCCTCCTCTTCAGCTCGCCAGAAGATCATGCCCGGCTCTTTAAACATATGCGTTGTGGTGAGAACCAATACCGTTTTGCCCTCTTCCACATATTCTTTTGTTTTCTGATGGATCAAGGTAGTCTTGCCGCCGGCACCCACTACCGCTATGATCTGACCTCGCATACTTATCGACCTTACTTACTGATATAATTTGCCCTTCTGAATGATGGCCCTGATCTGCAGTTCTTCATCCAGAAAGACCACATTGGCCATATGTCCCGGTGTCAGAGAACCGTAAACATCCTCCACCCCGATGGCCCTTGCGGGATTCTCCGTACATGCTCTCACCGCATCCTCCAAAGGAATGCCTGCTTCCTTCACAGCGGCCCTCATGCAGTTAAGCAGATTCGTGGTGCTTCCGGCGATGATACCGGGGTTCTCGGTAAGTACCGCCCTGTTGCCCTTTACCGTTACGCTCTGACCACCTAATTGATAGACTCCGTCGGGAAGTCCACAAGCTTCCATGCTGTCGGAGATCAAGATCACCTTATCGCTTCCAAACAGTTTGAAAGTCAGCCGCACCATGGCGGGATGTACATGTACCCCGTCACAGATCAGTTCCGCCTCGGCTCCCTGCTCCATGGCCGCGATCACAGGTCCCGGCATTCTATGATGCATCCCGGGCATGGCATTATACAGATGGGTGAGATGCCCCGCACCTGCCTCAAAGGCCTGCAATGCCTGCTCGTAGGTGGCATTGGTATGTGCCAGCGATATCTTTATCTTTTCACCAAGTTCCCGAATAAAGGCTTCGCTTCCTTCCAGTTCCGGTGCCACATCCACCAGTTTGATCAGGCCCTTTGCCTTCTCCTGCAGACGGTCTACCATTGCCGCGTCAGGGAGTTCTAAGTAGGCAGGATTCTGCGCACCCAGCTTCTCCTCGCTTAAGAAGGGCCCCTCCAAATGAATGCCGACGAGATCGGCTTCCATGCCTTCTGCCTTTTCATCCTGCTTTTCCGCAAATGCTGTGATCTGCTGACAGATCCGGCTCAGCTTCTCCTCGCCGTAGGTCATAGTGGCAGGACAGATGGCCAGCACACCGTTCTCGGCCTGATACTTGGCGATCCTTCGGAGGCCTTCCTCATCAGCCTCGCAGAGATCCTCCCCCATACAGCCGTGGAAGTGGATGTCCACAAGCCCCGGAATAGCATAGAGGCCGGATGCATCGAAAACCGCCTCTCCCTCCCCGGGAGAGCCGCTCTCGATACACCGGCCTTTGATATACAGATCTTTTTTTTCAAATATATGATTTTCGGTATAGACCTTTGCGCCCTTACAGACCACGTTCTTCTTCCTTCTTGATCTTCGCTGTCAAAGCCACTGCCTCGTTGATATATTCAACGAAGAAAAACTTCTTCACATCATAGTCCAGCACATGTCTGGAAGTACCATCCTTGAAATTGATACGGATCTTGGTGGTGACCAGGGATGTATCCTCATCCTTGAACTCCTCCAGGTCCGCATAATCGATCTTGCTGAAATCCAGGAAGTACAGTTTCTCCATGACTTCCTTGACAACGATGCCCTGTGTGGTGAAGAGAAAACCTTCCTTCGCCGTTCTGAATACAGTGGTATCCAGGAACATGATCACATCGTCCATCTCAAAGGGAACCGCAAAATAGTTCATAAATTTTGCGATCCTGCCGTCATGATACTTGCTTGCCCCGGGAACGAACCACTTAACGCTTCGACCCTTCATGGCATCCATGTACTTCTCAAATACCTTGAAATAACGCTCTCTTTTTGTTAACTCCATAACCCCTCAATCTCCAATCAAATTTATCTGTGTCTCCAGGTCGCACCGGAGAAAAGAACCAGAATCGGGAAGATCTCCAATCTTCCGGCAATCATGTCCAGGATCAGGATCAGTTTGGAAAAGATACCGAATCCCGCAAAATTGCAAGTAGGACCGACTGCTTCAAAGCCGGGTCCGATATTGTTAAAGCAAGCTGACACTGCGGATATGTTGGTGATCAGCGAAAAACCATCCAAGGATACCAACAGAAAGCTTACGATAAAAATAACCACATATGCCGCAAGATATGCATTGACGCCCTGGAGGACTTTCTCATCCACAGCATGGTTGTTCAGGCGAACCACCTGTACCTTGTTGGGATGCACTACCTGCTGAACGCTTCGCTTCATACCCTTGAAGAGAAGCAGGGCTCTTCCGCACTTGAAACCGCCGGCGGTACTGCCCGCGCAGGCGCCTGTGATCATCAGGAAGAACAGGATCGCTTTGGAAAATCCCGGCCACTGATCGAAGTCGGTGGATGCAAAACCTGTGGTAGATACAATGGTCGCTACCTGGAATGCCGCATGCTTCACGGTCTCTCCGAAGGTCTCATAGAACCCTTTCAGGTTCCAGACGATCAGGGCGATACTGCCTACGACCATCAGGACATACATGCGAAGCTCTTCGTCCTTGAACACATTCTTCACCTGTTTGATCAGGATCAGATAATACAGTGAGAAGTTGACACCGAATACCAGCATGAACACGGTACACACATTCTGAATGTAGCTGCTGTAACCCGCGATACTATCGTTGCGGACGCCGAAACCGCCGGTACCCGCAGTACCCAGTGCGGTACAGACTGCCTCAAACACATCCATTCTTCCGAACAGCAGGAAAATGAAATCCAGCACAGTCAGTGCAACATAGATCAGATACAGAATACTTGCCGTCTTCCTCATCTTGGGAACCAGCTTACCTACAGAAGGGCCGGGGCTCTCCGCACGCAAGAGGTGCATGGTAAAGCCGTTCTCTCTGCCGCCCACCGAAGTGATGGCCAGCAGGAAGACCAGAACACCCATACCGCCCAACCAGTGAGTGAAGCTTCTCCAGTACAGAACCGCTCTGGATACTCCCTCTACCGCGGGCATGATGGAAGCTCCCGTAGTGGTAAAGCCGGAAGCACTTTCGAAGAAAGCATCTACAAAATTCGGAATCGCTCCGGAGAAAAAGAAGGGAAGGCATCCCAAAAGTGCCATTAACAGCCAGCTTAATCCTACGCAGGCCATACCTTCTTTCGCGAAGAAAATATCCTTTGAATTTTTACAGAAGAAATGCAGCAGCAATGCGATCGCCAGATTGATACCGATCGTAGCTAAGAACGCCCCCACTGCAGTAAAATCACGGTCCCACAGGCCGATCAACACGGAAGGTATCATAAAGATCGCCTCCACGATTATGATCTTGCCCATGAACTTACCCATCATTTTATAATTCATGGTTTAACCATCCTCAATCATGTATTAGCGCGTTTGTCTTCGCTCTACTCAAAGATCTCATTCAGCTGATAGATACGCTTGTCATGGTCTGTCACAATGATGACCGTATTGCCGGGTTCGAAGAAGGAATCACCGTTGGGGATCTCTGTCTTGCCGCCTTTGGTAATACATACTAACAGAACACCCTTCTTCAGTTTCAATGTTTTCAAAGGTTCGCCGCAGTGCTTTGTGGTCTCGTCTGCCACGAACTCCACTGCTTCCGCCTGACCATCCGCGATGGAATGTACTGTCAGCGCTGCGCCTTCATGATTCTTCATAGCGCGTACATAACGGGCTATGGTATTACTGGTCAGTTCCTTGGGGCTGATGACACTGCCCAGTGTCAGATCACCCAGGATGCCGGCATTGTCCATATGTCCCAGTTTGGTGATGACCTGAGGCACGCCGCAGCTGTTTGCATACAGGGAAACGACCATGTTCAGCTCATCCAGACCGGTCATGGTAACCAAGGCATCACAGTCGTAGATACCCTCGTCCTCCAAAAGATGCCTATCTGTTGCATCGCCGTGAATGATGCAGGCATTGGGAAGTACCTCTGCCAGGTGATCACAGCGCTCTCTGTCATTGTCGATGATCTGTACATTGACGCCGCTGCTTTCCAGATGCTTTGCCAGATAGTAGCTGATGCCGCCACCGCCGCAGATCATAACGCTCTTTACTTTATGTGTAATGATACCGAGGTTTTTCAGCAGCGTAGTCAGTTCATTCGCTGCCGCCGTAACGAAGATACGATCTCCTGCCTTCAGTACGAATTTACCGTCGGGAGCCACTGCGGCACCGTTTCTGAGTACGGCACACACCAGGGTCTTACACTTTACGATACCTGCCATGTCCATCAGAGGCACATTGCAAAGTTTACTGTTCTCATCGATACGAAGCTCTACGATCTCCACACGGCCCTTTGCGAAGGTATCTCTCTTCAGGAAACCGGGGTAACGCAGAAGTCTTGCGATCTCCACTGCCGCCTGGTTCTCGGGATTCACCATCATGGACAGTGCGAACATATTTCTCATCTTATAGATCTGGTTGAAATATTCCGGGTTGCGCACTCTGGCGATGGTATGGATATTGGGATTCAAATTATGTGCGGTCATACAGCACAGCAGATTGATCTCATCTGCACCGGTCACCGCGATCAGAAGATCCGCTTCCTTTACCCCTGCCTGCAGCAGAATATCCATAGACGCACAGTTTCCCTGCACGATCATAATATCATAACGCTCTTCACTGGCTTCCAGAACCTTAGGGTTGGAGTCGATCAATGTCAGGTCATCTCCGTCCAGCGACAAATGTCTGGTCAGAGCTGCACCCATTTTTCCTTCACCTGCAATAATGATCTTCAAATCTAATTCCTCCGAATCATCATTCAATAATTCTACGCACGGACAGGATCGTTCTGTAGGTCGCTGTACTTACCTTGATACCTGTCTTCGCATTGCTGGCATGTACGATCATGCCGCCGCCGATATACATTCCCACATGGCCGCTGTAGCAGACCAGATCGCCGGGCTGGGCATTGGCATATGCCACTTCCGTGCCTGCGCTTCTCTGCTGGGTACTGGTTCTGGGGATCGAATATCCGAAGTCCGAATAGATCCTATAGGTAAATCCGGAGCAGTCCGCACCCTTGGTCAGACTGGTACCGCCCATGACATAGGGGTTACCTACATACTGCAATCCGTATTTCGCGATCTTCTTACCCTGTTCACTGCCGGTAGCGCCATCTACGATGGAAGCGTAGTTGCTGTTCACCGTAACTTTGATAGTGGCTGCATTCTGCTGTGCTTCCAGCTGCTGCAGTTTCTTCTTGTCTGCCTGCAGTAACTTCTTTGCATTGGAAGCAGCCTGCTTCGCCTTCTTGATCTCCGCATCGTAGTTGGCGGATTCTCTCTTCTTGATGGCAAGCTTCTCATCCAGGTCGGTCTTCAGCAGTGTAAGCTCTTCGCGGTCCGCCTCCAGGCCTGCCTTGTCTTCCTGCAATCCTGCCTTCTCCAGTTCCAGACGGTCCCAAAGTTCCTGTACCTCATTCTTGGTACCGATGTAGTTGTTCAGTTTGCCCAGAGCATACTCGTACACCTTCTCGATGAGATCCATGTCTGTCAGCATCTTGGAGAAACCTCTTCCGGAGAAGAAGGTATTCAGATAGGAATTACCCTTGTTCTCATACATCATACGGGTATAATCCGTCATATTCTGTCGCTGGTCCGCCTCACGCTGCACCGCAGCCTCATGCTGCTGCTCCGTCAGAGAGATCTGTGTCTCCTTGGTGCCGATCTGGCCTTCCTTCTCGGCGATCTCCTCTTCCTTCAGTTCGATACAGGCCATAGTATTGATGATCTCGGCATTCAGGTCGGATATCTGCTCCTCGATCAGATCCTGTTCATCCTCCAGCCCCGCAATGGTACTGGTCCATTTCGTGATCTCGTTCTGATGCTTGTCGATCTCTTTCTGTATCTCACCGATGGTGGTCGCTCCTGCTGTCAGGGGCTGTGCAAACACGGAAACAGTAATAACTGCCGTTAAAATAACATTCCATATATACTTTTTTGATTTTAAGGTATTTTTTCTCATGATAAAAGCATACCACAAAATGGTATGCTTTTCATTAACAAATTTATTAAAGTTTTGTAACGAATCATCCCGAATCTTCGCTTTTAAGAGCGGGTATCGTGCAATTACAGGTCGCAGTTGTTTACGGTTCTGGGGAAAGGAATGACGTCACGGATGTTGCCCATACCGGTCAGGTACATTACGCATCTCTCAAAGCCAAGGCCGAAACCTGCATGTCTTACGGAACCGTATCTTCTCAGATCAAGGTAGAAATCGTAGTCCTCCTTGTTCAGGCCAAGCTCATCCATTCTCTGCTCCAGAAGCTCCAGCTTGTCCTCACGCTGGCTGCCGCCGATGATCTCGCCGATGCCGGGAACCAGACAGTCCATAGCTGCAACGGTCTTGCCGTCCTCGTTCAGCTTCATGTAGAAAGCCTTGATCTCCTTGGGATAATCGGTAACGAATACAGGGCGCTTGAAGATCTCCTCGGTGAGGTATCTCTCGTGCTCGGTCTGAAGGTCGCAGCCCCAGAATACCTTGTAATCGAACTTATCGTTGTGCTCTTTCAGAAGCTCGATAGCCTCGGTGTAAGTTACATGACCGAAGTCAGAGTTTGCTACATGGTTCAGTCTCTCGATGAGGCCCTTGTCCACAAACTGGTTGAAGAATGCCATCTCTTCGGGAGCGTTCTCCAGAACATACTTGATCACGTACTTCAGCATGCTCTCAGCAAGGATCATATCATCCTTCAGATCTGCGAAAGCCATCTCGGGCTCGATCATCCAGAACTCAGCCGCATGACGGGTGGTGTTGGAATTCTCTGCACGGAAGGTAGGTCCGAAAGTATATACATTCTTAAATGCAAAAGCATAGGTCTCAACGTTCAACTGTCCGCTAACGGTCAGGTTGGTTGCCTTTCCGAAGAAGTCCTGACTGAAATCCACCTTGCCATCCTCGGTCTTGGGGATGTTGGTGAGATCCATAGTGGTTACCTGGAACATCTCGCCTGCACCCTCACAGTCGCTGCCGGTGATCAGGGGAGTATGAACATATACAAAGCCTCTCTCCATGAAGAAGCTGTGGATCGCATATGCGATGAGGGAACGTACGCGGAACACTGCCTGGAAGGTGTTGGTTCTGGGACGCAGATGGGAAATGGTACGAAGGTACTCAAAGCTGTGACGCTTCTTCTGCAGAGGATAATCAGCAGAGGAAGGACCCTCTACCAGCACTTCTGTTGCCTGCATCTCGAAAGGCTGCTTAGCATCGGGAGTAGCTACGATGGTACCGGTGATGATCAAAGCTGCGCCTACATTCATTTTGCAAAGCTCTGCAAAGTTGGGAAGTGCCTCTCCGTATACTACCTGCAGGGGCTCAAAAAAGGTACCGTCATTGATAACCAGAAAACCGAAGTTCTTGGAGTCACGGTTATTTTTTACCCAACCGCCCACTGTAATTGTCTTGCCGATGTAACTGTCACGGTCACGATAAAGATCTCTGATGTCTGTAAGTTTCATGTCTTTTTCTCCTTTTCTTTGTACCGATTCCAATGGAATCGGTGCCGTGCAAAATGTTCAAACTTTACTTTACACTGTCTTTTTAGTTTTCTGTGATCTCAGCATTTGCTACAAGGTATTCCATAACACGCAGATTCATCACGTAGTTACGGAAGTCCTCTTCTGTATTGTCACCAAGGAATTCCTCCACGGAATCCAAGTGATAATCCGCTACATATTTGTCCAGCTCGCTCTTCAATTCCTCGTCGGTCACATTCAGTCCGGCTGCGTTGGCAACGGCCTGAAGCGCCAGATCCTGCTTCAAAGAGATCTCACCGTAGAAGACTGCGGCATCAGCTGCGCTCTTATTGAAGCAGTAGAAGCTGTACGCATCCTCGGTAGCATTATTGAGAGCTGCGTTGTAGGCAATGGTACTTGCCATCTTATCTTCATATGCCTTAAGCAGATCTGCGGGAAGCTCCTTGAAAGTACACTGATCCAACAGTGCATTCAATACCTGATCTTCCACCTCTGCCTGATACTCTTCCTGAACGGATTCCAGCATGAAGCTTTTGATAAAATCCTTCAGCTGTTCTACGGTAGCCACATTGGGCAGACCGATCATTGCTGCCACTTCATCCTTCATCTCTTCCATGGGAACCTTGGAAGGTTTGATGTACTGAACGGTAACGGTAAATACCACTTCCTGTCCTGCCAGGTCAGCGTTGTGATATGCCTCGGGGAATGTCAGATTCAGGTCAACGGTCTCACCGGGCATTACACCCACCAGACCCTCTTCAAAACCATCGATAAATGTATGGGAACCGATCTCCAGATCCGCACCCTCTGCAGTACCGCCTGCAAAAGCAACACCGTCTTTCTTACCGCAGTAATCAATGATGGCAACGTCACCGACCTCAACCGCACGGTCCACGATACCGCCGTTCTCCGCACTGATGGCTCCAACATACACGCTGTTCATCAAAGTATAGATGTCGTCATCGCTGGGATCAGGGATGGAAACTGTGACCTTCAGAGACTGATAATCGCCCAGAGTCACCAGATCTTCCACATTCATCTGTGCCAGGGGTGTGGTGTTGACAACTGTATTCTGCTTTTCGCCGGAGGGAGTATTCTTCTCACCTTCTGTCTTGCCGCCGCAGGCTGTCAGAGACAATGCCAGAAGCAAAGCGGCTGCCTTTACGAAATGTTTCTTCATATATTACCTTACCTTTTCTTTGATTCAAAACCTGAAAGTTACACTCAAAAATGAATTATTCTTACTTTATAACACAAACATTTCTGTTTTGCAATCTCTTGTTGCTTAAACCCACCTTCTTATGTTAGAATAGGTAAGATAAAAATGTACCGGAGGTATAGTATGAGTACAGGAACAATCGTTTTTCTCATAATTTTGGTAGTCATCATCGCTCTGATGGCTGTATTGTATTTTTTCGGAAAGAGAACTCAGAAAAAGCAGGCTGAGCAGCAGGAACTTCTGGAAGCTAACAAACAGACCTGTTCTATGTTGATCATTGACAAGAAGCGCTTAAAGCTGAAGGAAGCAGGACTTCCCCAGATGGTAGTGGATCAGACTCCCAAGGCTTTCCGCAACTCCAAGGTTCCCGTGATCAAGGCAAAGATCGGTCCCCAGATCATGACACTGATCTGTGACGAGAAGATCTTCGACAGCGTTCCCGTGAAGAAGGAAGTAAAGGCTGAGATCAGCGGTATCTACGTTCTCGGTGTTAAGGGCCTTCACGGCAAGACCGCCGCACCTACCGAGACCAAGAAAAAAGGCTGGTTCAAGCGTGCTATGGAAGCCGCTCAGGAAAAGGCCGGCGCAAAGCCCATCAAATAAGAAAACGAACAGAGATCGGTTCCCGAAAGGGAGCCGATTTTTTGTTTGCCAAGAAACGGAAAGAAGGGTATAATACTTTTAGGTATTTTGTATACAATATACAGTACACAGTATTTTGTTCTACACGAAAGGACATGGGTTATGAATACTATCACCGTAAAGGCTTATGCCAAGATCAATTTAGGTCTGAATGTTTGCGGAAGATATCCCAACGGCTACCATGAAGTAAAGATGATCATGCAGACCGTAGGGATCTATGATGAACTGAAAGTCGAAAAGATTCCGGAAGGGATCCTGCTCACCACAGACTCCGGGGAACTGCCCGCGGATGAGAACAACTTAGTCTACAAGGCAGCCAAGCTGATGAAAGAGAACTATCCCATCAAGGAAGGGGTTCGTATTCATCTGACCAAAAACATTCCCATCGCAGCAGGCATGGCCGGCGGAAGCACCGATGCGGCAGCCACACTGAAAGCGATGAATGAGCTGTTTGATCTGAAGATCCCCCGTGAAGAACTGATGGAGAAAAGCGTCACCATCGGCGCGGATGTGCCCTACTGTGTGCTGGGCGGCACTGCCTTAGCGGAAGGCATCGGCGAAAAGCTTACCGTTCTTCCCCCTGCTCCCTCCTGCTATGTGCTGGTGGCAAAGCCTGACATCAACGTTTCCACCAAGTATGTCTACGAGCATCTGGATGCGGAAGGTGTAAAGCATCATCCCGATATCGACGGTATGAGGGCTTCCATTGAAGCCGGCGACCTTTCCGGCATCATCAGCCGTCTGGAAAACGTACTGGAAGTAGTCACCGTCCCCGCCCACCCCGTGATCGACCTCATCAAGCAGCGAATGCTTGCTCTGGGCGCCGACGGAAGTCTCATGAGCGGCAGCGGTCCCACCGTATTCGGACTGTTCACCGACAAAGAGAAGGCAGAGAAAGCCTTTGAGGCAGCTAAGGCCGAGAACCTGGCCAAGCACCTCTTCCTGACCACATTGATCTGAAACTGGATTTGAAATAGAAAGGAACTGTCATGCAGGACTTTTTACAAGCAAATATGAATGCATTTCTCCCCTTGAGAGATGTTGTCTTTAATACTCTCCGCCAGGCGATCCTCACCGGTGAATTGAAACCCGGCGAACGTCTTATGGAGATCCATTTGGCCAACCAGCTGGGTGTCAGCCGTACCCCCATTCGTGAAGCCATCCACATGCTGGAGCTGGAAGGTCTGGTGACTATGATGCCCCGAAGAGGCGCTGTGGTATCCCAGATCACCGAGAAAGGCATCAAGGACGTGCTGGAGATCCGTCGCGCTCTTGATGTACTCTGCGTGGAGCTTGCCTGCGAGCGCATCTCTCCGGAGGAACTGGATAAATTAAAGGAAGCCTGCGACACCTTCGCTTCCTGCGTAGGCACCGGCGATGTCAAGCTGATCGCTCAGGTCGACGTGGAGTTGCACGACATCATCGTGAAAGCCACCGGCAACGAGAAACTGATCCAGCTGGTAAACAATCTGTCCGAGCAGATGTACCGTTATCGCTTCGAATATATCAAGGATTCCACCCAGCACGATCAGCTGGTGGAGGAACATCGCATCATTTATCAGAGTCTGTTAAACAAGGACAAGGAGACCGCCGCAAAGGCTGCCAAGCTGCACATCGACAATCAGGAGGACGTGATCCTGCATCGCATCCGCCTGGACGTGAAAAACATACAATGATGTGAATAAAGCTTTCCCAAAGGGCAATACTCCTGCCATAGGAGGTGTATTGCATGAAAAGAACAACGAGCCGCCCCTGTTCCCTCATTCCGGCAGCACTGCTTGCCGCCACCATGGGCTGGTGGGGCTTCTTCTGTCCGGAGTTCACCCTGACCCCGGACACGGTAAAGATCATTGAGACCACCGAACAGGATACAGGTACCCTCACGGAATACGGTGCCCGTCTCTATTTTGCTCTGCTGAAGGCAGACAAAAAAGACCTGCACATTAAGTGTAAGCTTTGGGAGGATCTCCTGCGCCTGAAGAATAAGGAGTAACCATGAACAAAGATGTGAATATTCTCATCATCGGCCGCCAGAAAGATGCCGAGGGGGAGGAAAGTAAGATCTCCACCAAGGTCCGCGGCGAGTATTATGAGAGAAACAATTCCATATATCTGCTCTACGATGAACAGGATCCCGACAACGGAGCTGTCACCAAAAACACTCTAAAGCTCACCGGATCCGTGATCGTACATACCAAAAAAGGCGCCACAGAGTCTCAGATGACCTTTGAAAGCGATACGCTTTCCACCACCCGATATACCACTCCTTTCGGCGTCTTTCTTTTAGAGATCCGCACCCGGTCCGTCACCGTACTGATGGGTGAGGACGCCGGTACCCTGATCATTCAATATGAATTATATAACGATGGTGTCTTCCTCTCAGAGAATCGACTGACCATCAAAATAAAAAGTATTTCCGAAAGCTCCTAATCTCTCACGATCAGGAGCTTTTGTCCTGCTATAAGCTGATCTGTCTCCAGATGATTCAATTCTTTGATCCTTTCCACATGCACGTAGTATTTTCGCCCGATAGTCCACAGACTGTCTCCCTCTTTTACCACATAGATCACCATGCCCGGAAGTTCGTTTCTGCCTGCAGTCTCCTTGCTCACCGCAGCCGCTGACAGGATCTGTAAGGGTTGGGTCCGGAAAAGGATCGTGGAAAAAGTAAGCACTGCCTTGACTTCCAGTTCTTCTCCGCCCATAGGGATGGTCTGTAACTGCTCCACTCTCGCTCTCACACTGCAAACATCCGTCTCCCGGATCCCCTGCACCTCCAGGGTATAACTGTAGGGGATCAGTTCCTCCAGAAAACCATAGGGCTTCCCGTCGTCTCCGGTGATATACAGTGCCTTCACCTTCAAAAATCCTTTGAGCACTATCCCCTCCGGTCCAATGGTCTGACTCTCCCTGAGCACCTCCCCATGGCTGTACAACAGTTGCAGCATAGGGCCTTCCTTCACCGGCAGCTTATCGCTTACTTTGGTCTTGCCCGTCACCTTTTTGAACAGCTTGCGCAGGGGCTGTTCCGTATACTCCGTGCACACTTCATTTTCCACCCCGTACAGATCCGTGATCATCTCTACCTGCTGATCCTCATAGATGCGCACCGACAGTTCCAGCACCAGATCCATGTTGATGCAGCGTTCCTCTCCGTCTTCATCCGGACGAACCATGATGCTCTTCTGTCCGATGGTGCAGGCGATGTCCGGGGTCATCCCTTCTTTGCAGCCGTGGCAGTCCATGGTTCCCGTCACCGGCACACTTGTCTCATAGGCGGTGATATTGTTTTTCTCCCCCGCACTTTCATACAGTGCAAAAAGATGCACCGCCCCGGACAGCATCAGTTTCTCCTCCATGGGACGGATATCCAATTCCTCCAGAGAGACTTCACTCCACAACAGTTTCTCGATATTCGGATAGGTACCCGGCAATGAGACCTCTTCCTTCAGGCGGAAAATATCATTCTTGCTGACTACCATCTGACACACATCCACCGGGACATACCGATACTCCGGCTTCTCCTCCCCGGACACATCCACAGGCAGTTCCACATCATACAGGTCTTCCACTTCCGCAGTGATGGTCACCAAAGAATGCAGAGAAAGCTTTCTACTGTTGATGATCTCCACGCTCAGATCCTCCAGACAGGTCTCCACAGTGACGCAATCGGAAGAAGTCACTGCGTTCATATGCAACGTTTCCTTGAAGGGGATCTTCACCTCCAGCGGTACAAAGCAGCCACCGTTCTCCTCGGAATGATACAGGATCCTGACAAGCAGATCTCCCTCCACCGTTACCTGTTCGCTTCCCGGGCGGATCCCCGATAATACCACTTCTCCATCCGACAGAAGGATGGTGCTGACATCCGGTCTGCTGTCCGGCACATTCATATCTTCTCCCGGGGTAAACTGGATGCAGGCTGCGCTTCGCTGGGTGTCCATATGTATATTGTTCCTGATGATCTCCACAAAAAATACCTCCACATATATACTGCTATGAGTATATATATGAAGGTATCTCTTCATTCATTCCTTTATTCCTGGACAGCGCCGATGAGGTCGGTCACGTTCTCGATGCCGTACTGCTTCATGTACTTCTCAATGCCTTCCACGATCTCAACGGTAGTGTAGGGATTTACGAAGTTCATAGCACCTACGCTGATAGCGCTGGCGCCTGCCAGCATGAACTCGATGGCATCCTCTGCGGTTGCGATACCACCCATACCGATGATGGGGATCTTTACAGCGTGGGAAGCCTGATATACCATGCGCACTGCGATGGGCTTGATAGCGGGTCCGCTCATACCGCCGGTCTTGTTGGCGATGGCGAACTTACGTCTGTGAACATCGATCTTCATACCGGTCAGAGTATTGATCAGGGAAAGTGCATCGGAGCCTGCTGCCTCTGCTGCCTTCGCCATCTCGGTGATGTCGGTGACATTGGGGCTCAGCTTCATAATGATAGGCTGCTTTGCACGCTTCTTGATCTCGGAAGTGATATTGTAAAGGGCATCTGCCTTCTGGCCGAAAGCGATGGCACCTTCCTTTACATTAGGACAGGAAACATTGATCTCCAGCATGGATACTGCGGGCTCATCGCCGAGACGCTCTACCACGTCCAGATAATCTTCTACGGACTTGCCGCAGACATTAACGATGATCTTGGTATCATACTGCTTCAGGAAAGGAATGTCTCTCTCCATGAAAACATCGATGCCGGGGTTCTGCAGACCGATGGCATTGAGCATACCGCCGTATACTTCAGCCACACGGGGAGTGGGGTTGCCGGGCCAGGGCACATTTGCCACACCCTTGGTCACTACCGCACCCAGACGGTTCAGATCTACGAATTCAGAATATTCCATACCGGAGCCGAAGGTTCCGGATGCTGTCATAACAGGGTTCTTAAAGGTAACTCCTGCAAGAGTAACTTGTGTATTCATATGATGTCCCTGCCTTTCCTAAATGTTTACTGCTTCTGCATCGAAAACAGGTCCGTCGGTACAGATACGCGCGTTGTTTACATGAGAATGATGGTCTACTTCCTTGGTCTTTACCACGCAGCCTAAGCAAGCGCCTACACCGCAGGCCATATGCTCCTCCAGGGAAATATATGCCTTGATGCCTTTCTCTGCCGCATATGCCTTGATGGCACGAAGCATGGGCATGGGACCGCAGGCATAGATCATATCTGCTTCCAAACCGTTCTCACGGATCGCATCCATAACATTGCCCTTAGTGCCTACGCTGCCGTCCTCGGTAGCGATCACCACATCTGCATATTTCTCAAAATCTTCCTTCAGGAAAGTCTTGCTGTCACGATAACCTACAACTACCTTCTTGTCTGCCTGCATCTGCTTGGCAAGCTCTAAGATAGGAGGAACACCGATACCGCCGCCCATCAGGAATACCTTCTTGCCGGCAGCTTCCTCATAAGGGAATCCGTTGCCCAGAGTACCCAGGATCGCGATGGAATCACCTGCGGTGTAGCCGGAGAATTCCTTGGTTCCCTGACCTGCCACACGGTACACGATACGCAGTGCGGTCTTGTCCTCTTTTACCTCACAGATACTGATAGGACGGGGAAGCAGGGTGCTTCTGTCCTTGGGAAATACGGCGATAAACTGTCCGGGCTTCGCCTGAGCCGCCAGGGAAGTCTCGATCCACATATCGAAAATTGCGGGAGCGATCTCAACCTGTGAAAGTACTGTTGCTGTCTGTTTTTCTTTCATGTCAGAAATCCTTTCTCAAATCTTTTCGTATCTTTAGAAAATCACTTTTCCTGCACAGATGGTTTTCTTTACCAGACCCTTCATGGTCCATCCGGTGAAGGGCGTGTTGGATGCCTTGGAAGCATACTCTCCTGCCACCCACTCTGCATCCCGGTCGATCAGGATCAGATCCGCGGGGCCGCCTTCCGCAAGATAACCGGCATCCAAATGGTACAGGTCTGCGGGATTGGTGCTCATCAGTGCAAGCAATTGCTTCATGGGAAAGCCCTGCTTGTCCACCAGTTCCATAATGCCCAGGGAAAGGGCTGTCTCCAGTCCGATGATACCGCTGGGTGCCTGGGTGATATCCTTCGCCTTCTCCTCTGTGGTGTGAGGCGCGTGATCTGTAGCGATCATATCGATGGTGCCGTCTGCCAGACCCTTGATGATAGCCTGTCTGTCTGCCTCCTCACGAAGAGGGGGATTCATTTTGGCATAGGTACCATACTGAATGCATGCATCCTCGGTCAGTGTGAAATGATGCGGTGTTGCCTCCGCATGAATGTTGCTTCCCTTAGCCTTGGCCTGACGTACCAGTTCTACCGCTTCCTTGGTGCTGATGTGCTGGATGTCGATGTGTGCTCCGGTCTGAAGCGCGATCTGAAGGTCACGCTCCACCAGTGTGATCTCCGCCTCTCTGGGGGAACCGCCGATACCGTAGAAGGCACTTGCCTTGCCCCTGTTCACACCATTGTTGGTGATCAGTGCAGGATCCTCCTCGTGAAAACTGATGGGTAAGTCTAACTCCGCGCAGCGCTTCATAGCCTCTCTGACGATAGTTTCATCCATCAGGGGGATGCCGTCATCGGTAAAGCCTGCTGCACCCAGCGCTGCCAGTTCCTCCATGGGAACCAGTTCGCTGCCCTTGAGACCCATGGTCACATTGGCACAGGTGTAGATATGAATATCCGTCTGCTTACCGCGGTTCAAAACATACTGAAGTGTCTCTGCATTGTCCACTGCAGGCTTGGTGTTGGCCATCAATACCACGGTGGTGAAACCACCCTTTGCTGCTGCCTTTGCACCGGTGTCGATATCTTCCTTTGCGGTAAAGCCGGGTTCTCTGAAGTGAACATGTACATCCACCAGACCTGGAGAAACGATCATGCCCTCAGCGTCCAGGACCTCACAGCCTTCCGGTATTTCTATTTTTTCTGCGATCTTAACGATCCTGTCCCCATCTGTCAGGATATCGAAGACTCCTTCTCTGCCTGACTTGGGGTCGATCATATAACCATTTCGAATTAACAACATTCTTTTGTTCCTTTCGTGCTGATCTTAGGTTATGATAACATCTTTCACTGCATTTTTCAAGAAAAGCAAAGCCTCAAATCCCTATTCAAAGACCACACTTTTCTCCAGATCTTCCGTCTTCAGCACAATGTAGGGCCAGGACTGTCCGGCTTTCGGTTTTTCCCCGGGTTCCGGCCCCAAAAGCGTGGTCTGTACCACAATGGCGTTGTCGGACAGATACATTTTGTCTACCGCGATGCTGTAGCCGCCGGTCTTCTGCGTTCCATACCCCTCGCAGATATAGAGAATCCCCTTATCGGAGAAGGTCAACTGAAAAGGTTCCGCCTTTTTCTCCTCCAACACGGTCTTCAGTTCTTCGGGGATCACTCCCTCCCCCAATACGGTAAAGGGAATATCCCTGATCTTCGCATACTCTCCTCCAATGGAGCATGCACTCAACAGAATCATACACGCCAGCAACGGAATCAGTCTCATCCATTTCTTCATCACACAGCCATCCTTTCGGTATCTTTTTTCCTATGCAACAAACTATGTGACAGAAAAGTGAAATATGTCACTGTACCCATAGAATGAAAATGTGTTATAATAAGCACAGTAAAATGATTTTTGAAATAACGAGGTAACATATGATTCGATTGATACTTGTAGCTATTTATCTGGTTCTCTACCTGATCCTGTCCCTGCCCTTCTGGCTGGTGCTGTGGATCATGGGTAAAAAGAACCCTGAACGAAAAGACCGTATCTCCAAAGCATTTGTAGGCTGGGGCTTCCGCTGCATCCAGCACCTGGCAGGCACCAAGCTGATCGTCAAGGGCACCGAGAACATCCCCACCGACACCGCTGTGCTTTATGTAGGAAATCACCGCAGTTTCTTCGATGTGGTGCTCTCCCTCTCCTATTTCCCATCCACCACGGGATATGTATCCAAGATCGAGACCAAGAAGGTTCCTATCCTGCGTCTCTGGATGAAGAATATCCACTGTCTCTTCTTAGACCGTCAGAACATCAAGGAAGGTCTGAAGACGATCCTGGAGGGCGTAGAGGAAGTCAAGAAGGGCATCAGCCTCTGTATCTTCCCGGAAGGCACCAGAAACAAGGTAAACGACTCCTTCCTGCCTTTCCATGAAGGTAGCTTCAAGATCGCAGAAAAGGGCGGCGTACCTATCGTTCCCATGACTTTGGTCAATACCGCTGCGATCCTCGAGGATCACTCCCCCTGGATCAAAAAAGCGACTGTTGTCATCGAGTTCGGCAAGCCTGTGGATATGAAGACCATGTCCCGAGAGGAAAAGAAAGAGATCGCCGCTACCGTGAAGGGCATCATCGAGGAGACCTACCAAAAGAACAAGGCGGAGTACTTCCCCGAATCCAAATAAGACCACATAAGAAAAGCTGTTGGGCACTCGTAATGAGTATCCAACAGCTCTTTTTTATTTTCTCAAATATTCTACGATCTTCGTAAACTGCATACCGTGGGAAGCTTTGATCAGCACCGTGGAGCCGTCGGGAATATATTCCTCTCTGCTCTCCTCCAGCACCTGGAAAAATGCCTCCAAAGTAGGGAAATGTACGATCTGCGGGGTATGGCTTGCAAATTCGCAGGCCTCCTCATACATGTGGATGGAATTCTCACCGATGCAGATCAGACGATCCACCGGCTTTATAACCGCATATCTGCCCACGCCTGCATGCAATGCGTCACTGTTCTCTCCCAGTTCAAACATGTCTCCCAGGATCGCCACCTTCTCGGTATCAGCCAGAGAAAGCAGGTCCAATGCTGCCTGCATGGAACCGGGGTTTGCATTATAGCAGTCATCGATCAGGGTATATTTCTCTTCACGGATCAGGTTGTTTCTGCCGCTGACAGGGGTGATCTTGGCGATACCCGCAGCGATCTCCTGGCTGGTAAGTCCGAACCGCTTTGCCACGCAGGCAGCCGCAGCCGCATTCAATACCATATGATTGCCGGGCAGGGGTACATTGACTTTCACCTTTTCTCCTGCGATGTTCAATGTGGCTTCACTGCCGAACAAGCCGTGACTGATGATCTCTTCTGCGAAGACTTCCTCCGCATCATT
>JAKSRX010000015.1 GCA_024403365.1 Acetatifactor sp.
CCAGCGATATTCCAGACAGTGTCCTGGCACAGTTGTCCAATCGTGTGCAGCATGCCCTTCGTGCATATACTCCCGCAGAGCAGAAGGCTGTTAAGATCGCAGCACAGTCCTTCCGTGCAAACAGCGCGTTCAAGACAGAAGAAGTGATCATGAACCTTGGTGTAGGTCATGCCCTGCCTTCCTTCCTGGATGATTCCGGTGTGCCCGGCATCGTTCAGCAGACCGCGATCATCTGTCCTCAGAGCCTTATGGCTCCCATGGATGAGAGCTTGCGTAACTATATGATCGTCTCCGACGGTATGAAAGAGAAGTATACTTATGTGGACAACGAATCCGCATACGAGATATTGACCGGCGTAGCCAAGGAAGAAGAGGCTCAGGCAGCGGAAGTTCAGGCACAGGCAGATGCGGATGCGGCAGCAAAGGCTGAGGCCGCTAAGCTTGAGAAGGAGCGTCAGGCTCTTGAAAAAGAGAAGGCTGCTTTCGAGAAGCAGAAGGCTAAGGAAGAAGAGGCTGCCCGTAAGAAGAAAGAGAGAGAAGAGGAAGCCGCTCGCAAGAAGAAGGAAAAAGAAGCTGACCGCCGCAAGGCGCAGATCGAGAGAGCGCTGATCAATACCGGTACTCAGGTATTGAAGAGAGGCCTTTTCAAGACATTGTTTAAATAATTCATCGACCATCCTGCCGCTGTGGCAGGGTGGTTTTTGTACTTTTCATAGAGAAGGAGAAAGCAAATGGCATTGCAGGAGAAGTTGACGAATACGATACAGAAGGCAATTGATGAGTATATGGTAGCCGGTGCAAGCATGCTGGTGATCAAGGACGGCAAAGAGGTTGCCTATGCACAGGCAGGTGAGGCAGATCACGAGAGGCAGAAGCCTTTTCAGAGAGATACCATCATTCGCCTTTACTCTCAGACGAAGCCTATTACAGCTGCGGCAGCCATGATCCTCATGGAGCGCGGCGAGATCGATCTGTGCCAGCAGGTAGGTGAGATCATCCCTGCCTACAGACATCTGACGGTGGAGAACGCCGGCTGCAAGAGAAGAGAGGCACAGACCCCTCTTTGCATTCACAACCTTCTGAATATGACATCCGGACTTTCCTATCCTGACGGCAGCACTCCCTCCGGAAAGGGTGCCGACGTGGTTTTCAGTGAGGCATGCAAACGTCTGAATACAGATCATGAAATGTCTACTCTGGAACTGGCAGAACGCCTGGCAGAAGGCCCCCTGGCTTACGATCCCGGAACCTCCTGGCAGTATGGTACCTCCGCTGATGTGTTGGGCGCAGTCATTGAGGTTGTGACAGGTATGAGCCTGGGTGATTTCATGGAGCAGGAGATCTTCAAGCCTCTGGGCATGCAGGACACAGGCTTCTATGTGCCTCAGGAGAAACGCAGCAGACTTGCAAGCGTATACTGGACCCAGACTGACGAGAACGAAAAACCCATCGGTCTGCTCCCTTATATCGGAGATAATCTGGCAATCAATTACTATATGGATCATAGCCCTGCTTATATGGCAGGCGGAGCAGGTCTGGCATCCACCCTGGATGATTACAGCCGCTTCGCAGCGATGTTGATGAACCATGGTACTTTCGAGGGCACACAGATCCTGAAGCCCGCTACCGTAAAGTATATGACCGGTGGGGAACTGATGCCGGATCAGCAGCTTGGCTTTAACAAGTGGATCGGCTTAAGCGGCTATTCCTACGGCAATCTGATGCGTGTCTGCAAGAATCCCGGACAGGCTCCTTTGTTCTCCGGAAAGGGCGAGTACGGCTGGGACGGCTGGCTGGGTGCATATTTTGCAAACCTTCCCGAGGAGAAGCTGACGATCCTGATGGCAACCCAGAAGAAGGACGCAGGTACCTTTACCCTGACCAGAAAACTGCGTAACATCGTACTGAGCGAGCTGTTATAAGGATCCGGATTATGTTTTTTTAATATCGACTTTACAAAAAGTTAACGGCTTTATTGCTACTTACAGTTGAATCAACAACTGAATTCTGATAAAATATAATGTGATTTTGTACAGACAAAGGGTTTTTGCGGCGTGTTTTTGCGAAAACCGGAAAGGCTGGAGTTTTTTAGTGAAGATTATTGATAAGATTTTTGGTACACGAAGCGAAAGAGAATTGAAGAGGATCATGCCTCTGGTGGACAAAATTGAGTCCCTGCGTCCCGCTATGATGGACATGAGCGATATGGAACTTCGTGATAAAACAGCGGAATTCAGAAAGCGTCTGGATGAGGGCGAGACTCTGGATGATATTCTTCCCGAGGCATATGCTGTCGTTCGTGAGGCTGCAAGAAGAGTTCTGCATACAGAGCATTACAGAGTACAGCTGATGGGTGGTATCGTTCTCCACCAGGGACGTATCTCCGAGATGAAGACCGGTGAAGGTAAGACACAGACCTGTCTGCTTCCCGCATATCTGAATGCGCTGGAAGGCAAGGGCGTTCATGTCGTTACCGTCAACGACTATCTGGCAAAGCGTGACGCTGAGTGGATGGGACAGGTACATCAGTTCTTGGGCTTGACCGTAGGTGTGGTTTTGAACAGTATGACCGGTGAGGAGCGTCAGAAGGCTTACAACTGTGATATTACTTATGTTACCAATAATGAGCTCGGTTTCGACTACCTGAGAGATAACATGGCCATCTACAAAGAGCAGCTGGTACTGCGCGGCCTGAACTTCTGTATCATCGATGAGGTCGACTCCGTATTGATCGATGAAGCGAGAACACCTCTGATCATTTCCGGTCAGAGCGGCAAGTCTACCGCTTTGTACAAGATGTGCGATATGCTAGCTCGCCAGATGAAACGTGGTGAGGATATGCAGCAGCTGTCCAAGATGGATGCCATCATGGGCGTTGTACAGGAGGAGACCGGCGACTTCATCGTAAATGAGAAGGATAAGGTCATCAACCTGACTGCAGCAGGTGTGAAGAAGGTAGAGCAGTTCTTCCATCTTACCAACTTTGCAGATCCCGAGAACCTGGATATCCAGCACACCATCGTGCTTGCACTGCGTGCTCATAACCTGATGTTCCGCGATAAGGACTATGTGGTTAAGGATGACGAAGTATTGATCGTCGATGAGTTCACCGGACGTATCATGCCCGGCAGACGTTATTCCGACGGCCTCCATCAGGCCATTGAGGCAAAGGAGAAGGTAAAGGTTCAGCGTGAGAGCAAGACCCTTGCTTCCATCACTTTCCAGAACTTCTTCAATCTCTATGATAAGAAGTGTGGTATGACCGGTACCGCATTGACAGAAGAAAACGAATTCCGTGAGATCTACGGCATGGACGTAGTAGAAGTACCTACCAACCGTCCTATTGCACGTATTGACCGTCAGGATGCTGTATTCACCACCAGAAGAGAGAAACTGAATGCTATCGTGGAAGCAGTTCGCGAGGCTCACGACATAGGACAGCCCGTTCTGGTTGGTACCATTACCATCGAGGCCAGTGAAGAGCTGAGCCGTATGTTGAACAAGGTCGGCATCAAGCATAAGGTACTGAATGCGAAGTTCCATGAGATGGAAGCTGAGATCGTAGCAGATGCAGGTATTCACGGCGCTGTTACCATCGCTACCAACATGGCAGGTCGTGGTACCGATATTAAGCTGGATGATGAGGCAAGAGCTGCAGGTGGCCTGAAGATCATCGGTACCGAGAGACATGAGTCCAGACGTATCGACAACCAGCTGCGTGGACGTTCCGGTCGTCAGGGTGACCCCGGTGAGTCCAGATTCTACATCTCTCTGGAAGACGATCTGATGAGACTCTTCGGTTCCGAGAGACTGATCAGCATGTTTACCGCTTTGGGTGTTCCCGAAGGCCAGGAGATCGAGCATAGAATGCTGACCAATGCCATCGAAGGCGCACAGAAGAAACTGGAGAACAACAACTTCGGTATTCGTAAGAATCTGCTTGAGTACGATAACGTTATGAGTGAGCAGAGAGAGATCATCTACGAGGAGCGTCGCCGTGTATTGAACGGTGAGAGCATGCGCGAGAGCATCTACAAGATGATCGAAGACATTACCGAGAATTGTGTTGATATCTGCATCAATGATGACGCCCCTGTAGAGGATTGGAACTTCACAGAGCTGAATTCTCTGTTGATTCCTACCGTTCCCCTGGAGCCCGTTACTGCAGAGAGAGTACAGAAGCCTAAGAAGAATGGTCTGAAGCAGCAGCTGAAGGAAGAGGCTGTAAAGCTCTATGAGAGCAAGGAAGCTGAGTTCCCTGAAGCAGAAGGTATCCGTGAGGTAGAGCGTGTTATCCTGTTAAAAGTTATCGACGGTAAGTGGATGAACCACATCGACGATATGGAGCAGCTCCGTCAGGGTATCGGCCTGCAGGCATACGGCCAGAGAGATCCTTTGGTAGAGTACAAGATGAGCGGTTATACCATGTTCGATGAGATGACTCAGAACATCAAGGAAGAGACCGTAAGACTGCTTCTGCATATCACTGTAGAGCAGAGAGTTGAGCGTGAGCAGGTTGCTAAGGTGACCGGTACCAACAAGGATGATTCCTCCGTGAAGGCTCCCGTGAGACGTGCGACAGAGAAGATCTATCCCAACGATCCCTGCCCTTGCGGAAGCGGATTGAAGTACAAGGCATGCTGTGGCAGAGGCAAATAAGACCTGCCATAGAATTTATAGAAAGAAGGTGACGTTAATTGGTAGAACTTGATCAGATGAGACTTGAGATCCTCAGCTACGAAACACCTTTAGCGGAAGTGAGGGATTCACTTTGACCTTGCTAACAAGGCAAAGAGAATCGAAGAGTTGGAAATGGAAATGGAGGCTCCCGGTTTCTAGGACAATCCTGAAAAGTCCAATGTCAAAATGAAAGAACTGAAAAACATGAAGGATATCGTTGCATTATGCAACGGTCTGTACACACAGTACGAAGATATCCTGACCCTGATCGAGATGGGTTACGAAGAGGAAGACGAAGAGATGGTTGCGGAGATCCGCGGCGAGCTGGATGAGTTCATCCGTGTCTTTGAGGACCTTCGTATCAGCACCCTTCTTTCCGGGGAATAAGAGAAAAGCAATGCGATTCTGAAGCTCAATGCCGGTGCCGGCGGTACCGAGAGCTGCGACTGGTGTTCCATGCTGTACCGTATGTACACCAGATGGGCAGAGCGCAAGGGCTTTGAGATCGAAGTATTAGACTTCCTGGACGGCGATGAAGCAGGTATCAAGTCTGTGACTTTCCAGGTCAACGGCCTGAATGCCTACGGCTATCTGAAGTCTGAAAAGGGCGTACATCGTCTTGTACGTATCAGCCCCTTCAACGCACAGGGCAAGCGTCAGACATCCTTCGTATCCTTGGATGTTATGCCTGATATCGAAGAAGATCTGGATGTGGAGATCGATGAGAAGGATCTGCGAATCGACACCTACCGAAGCAGCGGTGCCGGTGGTCAGCACATCAACAAGACTTCCTCTGCGATCCGTATCACCCATATCCCTACCGGTACGGTAGTACAGTGTCAGAACGAGCGAAGCCAGTTCCAGAACAAGGACAAGGCTATGCAGATGCTGAAAGCAAAGCTGTACCTCTTAAAGCAGGAGGCCAATGCAGAGAAGCTTTCCGATATTCGAGGAGAGGTCAAGGATATCGCCTGGGGCAACCAGATCAGATCCTATGTCCTGCAGCCTTACAAACTGGTTAAAGACCTTCGAACCGACGTAGAGACCGGTAATGCCGATGCCGTATTGGACGGCGCACTGGATCCCTTCTTAAACGGTTATCTAAAGTGGATCAATACCAAACCGGAGACAAGTGAAGAATAATAAAAAAGACACATTCATCAGAATGTGTCTTCTTTTTTTGCAGGATGCATCAGATCCAGATAGAATAATGCGAATGTCATTTGTTCGTAAGGCATCAACCACAGATAACCGATACCGAAGGTCAGGTAAGCTAACAGATCCAGTGGAATAAAGCTTAACTGTAAGTACAGGAAACGTTTTCTGTGTCCTTTGATGACACGGAAGCTGTCCTTGATGATCTCCATCCCCGACTGCTTCTCAGGGAAGTCCAGTACCAGGTAATTGGACAGGTCCAATGTCAGGGCGATGGGAATGTAAATGATAAATCCGATCAGCCGTGCGAGCAGGATATACAAAAGCTGCAGCAGATCGAGGCTGTCCCCGGGAGCCCAGTGGAAGTTTCTGGACAATAGATCGCTGCCCAGGAAACATACTTTGTTGGCGATGTATTTGCATAAGGCGATCAGCAATGCTTTTCGGAAGACATCAGGGTGAAAACCGTAGAACAGATCGGCGAAGAATACATGCTGTCTGCAGGCGATCTTTAGACAGACAAAGGCGAAGCCGAAGGTCATGAAGTTCATGCAGATCTGCGCTAGAGCACCGGTCAGAAGCTGGGTGATATACAGTGCCTGCGCAGAACCTGAGACCTGTACCATAGCTTCGATGATCGAGGTCATGGCGGTGACCATGATCAGGATAACGAAGAATAGCAGGATCCCTCCGATCAGGGGAGTATAATTGCCGTCCAGAAAGTCTTTGGCTTTATCTTTTAGTTCATATCGTTTTGCGTATCGATCCATATACTTTCCCCCTCTCTTAGAAATTAGAATAATACTGCCACATTTCCTGCATGTCCATACCATAGAGCTGGCGGAATGTGGTATTCATCTGCTCCACAAAAGCAGGATCCTGTAACTGTATGAATACGTTGATGATCAGGATGATACTGCCGATGATTCCGAAAATGCAGAACCAGAGGCCCAGTTTGCTATAGTAGTCGGCGGGACGATTCTTTCTGTGATTCAGGCAGTAAAAGATAATGCCCAGAGCGGCCACGGGAATGGACAGACCGCAGCAATACAGCAGAATGGACACCAGACCGCAGACGAAAACAGCCATGGATAAAGTTTTATTCGGTTCCCTGCTAGGATTCGGATTCATAGGGTACTCCTTCAAAATTTACTATCCTTACTGTAGCATTTTCCACCCACTCTGTCAATTTTTCGCCGTTGCGATGCGGGGGTATTTTTGGTATAATAAAGGGCGGTGTAAAGCACCGATCTATTAAGAAAGGTTTGGCTCTGAATGGATATTATTTTAAAGATCAAAGAAGAATTAAAAGTAGAAAAATGGCAGGTGGAAGCTGCCGTAAAACTGATCGATGAGGGAAATACCATCCCTTTTATCTCACGATACAGAAAGGAAGTTACAGGCTCTTTAAATGACGAGCAGCTCCGTGACCTTCACGAGAGACTGATGTATCTGCGCAACCTGGAAGAGAAGAAGGAACAGGTGCTGGGCAGCATTGAGGAGCAGGGCAAGCTTACCGAGGAACTGCGTGCGAAGATCATCGCTGCAGAGACGCTGGTAGTGGTAGAGGACTTGTATCGTCCTTACCGTCCTAAGAGAAAGACCCGTGCCAGCGTGGCGAAGGAAAAGGGACTGGACGGTCTGGCTGAGTATATTCTGGCGCAGAATGCCACCGCCCCTGTGCTGGAGGAAGCAGCAAAATATGTGACCGATGACAGCGTGGAGGCAGAGAAGCAGGTCAAGACCGCTGCAGAGGCTCTGCAGGGCGCTATGGATATCATTGCGGAAAGTATCTCCGACGATGCAGACTTCAGAAGCTACATCCGCCAGGCGACCGTGGAGGAGGGTATCATCACCAGTACGGCGAAGAACCCCAAGGAAGCCAGCGTATATGAGATGTACTATGAGTTCCAGGAACCTGTGAAGAAGGTGGCAGGTCACAGAGTGCTGGCCTTAAACCGAGGCGAGGCAGAGAAGATCCTGGTGGTCAAGATCAATGCGCCGGAGGAGCGTATTCACATGTTCCTTGCCAAGAAGATGATCACAAGCGACAATGCGTTCACTACTCCTGTTTTGACCGAGGTCATTGCAGACAGCTACAGCAGACTCATTGCTCCCGCCATCGAGCGAGACATTCGAAACGAACTTACCGAGAAGGCAGAGGACAGCGCCATCACCGTATTCGGCAAGAACTTAGAGCAGCTCCTGCTGCAGCCCCCTATCGCAGGTAAGGTCGTTCTGGGTTGGGACCCTGCGTTCCGTACCGGCTGTAAGCTGGCCATCGTAGATGCTACCGGTAAAGTGCTGGATACCAAGGTCATTTATCCTACCGCACCTCAGAACAAGGTGGACGAGGCAAAGTTCGAGTTAAAGAAACTGATCAAGAAATATAATGTAGATCTGATCTCCGTAGGTAACGGTACCGCTTCCCGCGAGTCCGAGCAGGTGATCGTGGAACTGCTGAAAGAGATCGACAGACCGGTACAGTATGTCATTGTCAATGAGGCAGGCGCCAGCGTTTATTCCGCATCCAAACTGGCAACAGAGGAATTCCCTCAGTTTGATGTAGGACAGAGAAGTGCGGCAAGTATTGCAAGAAGACTGCAGGATCCTCTGGCAGAACTGGTTAAGATCGATCCTAAGTCCATCGGCGTGGGTCAGTATCAGCATGACATGAACCAGAAGAAGCTGAGCGAAGCTTTGAACGGCGTAGTAGAGGATAGCGTAAACAAGGTCGGAGTAGATCTGAATACCGCTTCCGTATCTTTGCTGGAGTATATTTCCGGTATCAATAAGACCATCGCTAAAAATATCGTAGACTATCGTGAGGCCAACGGCCGCTTCACCAACAGAAAGCAGCTTCTGAAAGTTGCCAAACTGGGCCCCAAGGCATACGAACAGTGTGCAGGCTTCATGCGTATTCTGGATGGTGACAATCCTTTGGATGCTACCAGCGTACATCCCGAGTCCTATGATGCAGCGCTGAAGCTTCTGGATAAGCTGGGACTCACCATGGATGATGTCCGTGAGGCTCAGAAGAAGGCAAAGACCAAGAGCGCAGAGGCTAAGAAACCCGCACCCGCAGCAAAACCTGCACCCAAGCAGAAGACTGTACAGGTCAGAAATACAGGAACTGCAATGGGTAAGGCACTGGCAGCAGCTATGGGCGGTGTGGTCATCGAGGACAACAGCAAAGCCAAGGCTCCCGCTGTGGAGAAGGTCACAGATCACGAGGTGAGCGGTCTGGAGAAGCGCGTAAAGGACAAGAAGAAACTGGCAGAAGAGTTGGGCATCGGTCAGATCACCCTGACTGATATTCTGAAGGAATTGGAGAAGCCTGCCCGCGATCCCAGAGATGATATGCCCAAGCCCATCCTTCGCAGCGATGTTATGGATATGAAGGACTTAAAGCCCGGTATGATCTTAAAGGGTACCGTGCGTAATGTTATTGACTTCGGTGTTTTCGTAGATATCGGTGTTCATCAGGACGGTCTGGTACACATTTCCCAGATCACCGACCGCTTCATCAAGCATCCTCTGGAGGCAGTCAGCGTAGGCGATATCGTGGAGGTTCAGGTCCTTGCGGTAGATGCAGCCAAGAAGAGAATTTCCCTGACCATGAAGCTGAATCAGGACAAAAATAAATAATTCGTGAACTGTGTTTACACCCGTTGACAAAGAGAGTACAAAGTGATAAAGTTAGCCTGCTAACAATTATAGTTAGTAGGCTAACTTTTTGCTTTGAGTTCTATTAGAAAGGTGGTGCACATGGAGAATAAACATCTCATGAAGATATCCTTTGCCATGAGAGTGATACACAATCAGATCAAGGATATTATTACCAAAAGTGTTCCAAAGTCCGACGTAGCGCCTCAGTCCCAACTGCAGGGCGGGATCCTGGGGTATCTTTTCCATCATACCGATCAACCGGTATATCAAAAGGATATCGAGAAGGAGTTCCAGATCTCCAGAGCTACGGCGACCAATACGCTGCAGGTCATGGAAAAGAACGGACTGATCCTGCGAAAGAGCCAGGACAAGGACGCCAGATTGAAGCGTATCACCATGACGGAGGAGGCAGCAGCCAATCATGCCAGAGTGGAGGCACATATGCAGATGATGGACGACCGGATGCTGCGAGGATTGACCGACAGCGAGATCAAGGACCTGAACAGATATCTGGGTGTTATCATGAACAATCTGGAAGAACTTCGAAAGGAATATAGCCCCTGTGGGGATACAGAATAAAGAAAGGGAAAGAAATATGCTTAAAACACTTGCATCCTATATCAAGGAGTATAAGAAAGCATCCATCGCTACACCGCTTTTCATGATCGGTGAAGTAGTGATGGAGATCATTATCCCGTTATTGATGGCATCCATCATCGATGACGGTATCAACGCACCGAATGGGGGTAATATGCAGCATGTGTACTTCGTCGGTTTTCTGATGGTACTGACTGCGATCCTCAGCCTACTGTTCGGTGTGGGAGGCGGCTGGTTCGGAGCGAAGGCTTCCACCGGTTATGCAAAGAATCTGAGAAAGGCCATGTATGATAACATTCAGACCTTCAGCTTCTCCAATATCGATAACTTCAGTACCGCAGGTCTGATCACCAGACTGACCACCGATGTGACCAACATCCAGAACGCGTACCAGATGATCTTAAGAATGTGTATGAGAGCACCTTTCAGTTTGCTCTTTGCCATCATCATGTCCTTTATGATCAGCCCCAGACTTGCAAGCGTATATCTGGTAGCCATCGTGATCCTGGGTTGTATCCTGGCACTGATCGTAAGCCAGGCTACCAAGCATTTCAGCCAGGCATTCCCCAAGTACGACGACCTGAACCTGTCCGTACAGGAGAATGTTTCCGCGATCCGTGTGGTAAAGGCTTATGTCCGTGAGGAGCACGAGACCGAGAAGTTCAAAACTGCCAGCGGCAACATATACAAGATCTTCTGTAAGGCAGAGGGTATCGTTGCCTGGAACGGTCCTGTGATGAACCTGACCGTATATTCCTGCATCATCGCACTCAGTTGGCTGGGTGCTCATATGATCGTGCAGGATACCTTGAAGACCGGTCAGTTGATGAGCCTTCTGGCATACTGTATGACCATCCTGATGAATCTGATGATGCTGTCCATGATCTTCGTTATGATGACCATGTCCGCTGCAAGCGCAAAGCGTATCTGCGAAGTATTGAATGAGAAGGCAGACATCGTCAATCCCGAGAATCCCGTATTCGAGGTAAAGGACGGAAGCATTACCTTTGATCATGTGAAATTTGCATATAAGAAAGATGCAGACACTCCTGTTCTCAACGATATCAATCTTTCCATCAAGTCCGGTGAGACTATCGGTATCATCGGTGGAACCGGTAGTGCGAAGTCCAGTCTGGTCAACCTGATCAGCCGACTTTACGATGTTACCGACGGCAGCCTGAAGGTAGGCGGAAGAGATGTGCGTGAGTACGATATCGAGGCTTTGAGAAACCAGGTCTCCGTTGTGCTGCAGAATAATGTATTGTTCTCCGGTACCATTCTCGAGAACCTTCGCTGGGGTAATCTGAATGCCACCGAGGAGGAGTGTAAGCGTGCCTGCGAGCTGGCTTGTGCAGATGAGTTTATCAGCAGAATGCCCGATGGATATAACACTTTTATCGAGCAGGGCGGAACCAATGTCTCCGGCGGACAGAAGCAGAGACTTTGTATCGCCAGAGCACTGCTTAAGAATCCCAAGGTTTTGATCCTGGATGACTCCACCAGTGCGGTAGATACCGCAACCGATGCCAAGATCCGTAAGGCTTTCGCAGAAGTGATCCCCGGTACCACCAAGCTGATCATCGCGCAGCGTGTATCCAGTGTGGAGCATGCCGACAGGATCATCGTTATGCACGAAGGTCAGGTCAATGCTTTCGGTACCCACGAAGAACTGCTTGCTACCAATGAGATCTATCGTGATGTTTACGAGTCTCAGACCGGCGGCAGCGGCGACTTTGATGAGAACGGAGGTGTGTAATCATGGCAGAAGAAAAGAAATTCCCTCAGGGTCCCGTTTTTGACAAGGACCCGGCAAATGATAAATATGCGAAATATAACCGCAAGGCAGGCCCTCAGAGAGGTCCCGGCGGCGGAAGAGGACCCAGAGGTCCCAGACCAAAGCTTGAGAATCCCGGCAAGCTGTTTAAGAGATCTGTAGGTTATACCTTTACCAAGTATCCCGTTCAGTGGGTCATCGTTTTGATCTGTATCGTGACCTCCGTACTGGCAGGTCTGCAGGGAACTCTGTTCATGAGAACTTTGATCGATGATTATATCACTCCCATGATCGGACAGGCGAACCCTGATTTCGGCCCCCTTGCCCAGGCAATCGGAAGAGTTATCATTTTCTATGCCATCGGTGTTGTGGCAACCTTCACCCAGTCCAGACTGATGATCTATATCACTCAGGGTACCATGAGATCTCTGCGTGACGATCTGTTTGAGAAGATGGAGGAGCTGCCCATCAAGTATTTCGATACCCATGCTCACGGCGATATCATGTCCCTTTACACCAATGATATCGAGACTATGAGACAGTTGATCAGCCAGAGTATTCCTCAGTTTGTCAACAGTGCCATCAGTATCGTCAGCACCTTTATCGCAATGGTAGCACTGGATATTCCTTTGACCCTTGTCACAATTCTCTGCGTGGCAGGTATGCTCTATTGCACCAAGAAGATCGGTGCACAGAGCAGCCGTTTCTTCGTAGCTCAGCAGAAGGCTCTGGGTCAGCTGAACGGTTGTATCGAGGAGACTATGACAGGTCAGAAGGTAGTCAAGGTATTCTGTCACGAGGAAGAGAGCCGCAAGGAATTCGACGAATTGAATGAGATGCTTTGCGACAGTGCTTACAAGGCTAATAAATTTGCAAATATCATGATGCCTGTCAATGCACAGCTGGGCAACTTGAGCTATGTTATCTGTGCAGTCGTAGGCGGTACCCTGGCGATCACCGGAATCTCCGGACTGACTCTGGGTGCACTGGCAAGTTTCCTGACCCTGAACAAGTCTTTCATGATGCCTATCAATCAGATCAGCATGCAGTTAAACTCCATCATCATGGCACTGGCAGGAGCGAACCGTTTCTTCAAGGTAATGGATGAGACTCCCGAGGTAGATGAAGGTTACGTAGAACTGGTCAATGCAAAGAAGAACGACCGCGGTGAGATCGAAGAGACCACCGAGAGAACCGGCCTCTGGGCATGGAAGCATTTCCACAAGGAAGAGGGCACCACAACTTATACCGAGTTGAAAGGTGATGTGGTATTCGACGGCGTGGACTTCGGTTATACCGACGAGAAGATGATCCTTCACGATATCGAACTGTATGCAAAGCCCGGTCAGAAGATCGCTTTCGTAGGCGCTACCGGTGCAGGTAAGACTACCATCACTAACCTGATCAACCGTTTCTACGACATTCAGGACGGTAAGATCCGTTACGACGGCATCAACATCACCAAGATCAAAAAGGATGATCTGAGACACTCTCTGGGCATCGTTTTGCAGGATACCCATCTGTTCACAGGAACCGTTATGGAGAATATCCGTTACGGCAAACTGGATGCTACCGATGAGGAAGTTATCGCAGCAGCTAAGCTTGCCAATGCGGACGGATTTATCCGCAGACTTCCCGACGGTTACAACACCAAGCTCACCGGAGACGGTGCGAACCTGTCACAGGGTCAGCGTCAGCTCCTTGCTATCGCGAGAGCAGCCATCGCAGATCCTCCCGTACTGATCCTGGATGAGGCTACGTCCTCCATCGATACCAGAACCGAGAAACTGGTACAGCGCGGTATGGATGCTCTGATGAAGGGCAGAACCAACTTCGTCATTGCACACAGACTTTCCACCGTTAAGAACAGTGACTGCATCGTTGTTCTGGAGCAGGGCCGCATCATCGAGCGCGGTACCCACGACCAGCTGATCGAGCAGAAGGGCAAGTACTATCAGCTCTACACCGGCAACGCAATGGCACAGTAAAGGAGAACAGAGATGACGACTCTGCGTGAATTATACAAAGATCATTTTAGGATCGGTGTGGCTTGTGAACGCATCAATGAGCGTTCCAACAACCACGAGATCGGTAACCCTGATAAAGAGAAACTGATGGCAGAACAGTTCAACAGCATGACTTTTGCCAATGAATTAAAGCCTATGTTCAATATGGCCTTCAAGAGCCCCGAGGCAAGAGAGGACTATCTGCCCTTTGCCATCAATCCTGCGGCGAAGGCGATGTTAGACTGGGCAAAAGAAAACGGTATGCCTGTAAGAGGTCACGTGCTGGTATGGCACAGCCAGTGTCCCAAGGAAGTATTCTGTAAGGGCTATGAAGCAGTTACCATTCCTTCGGATCCCGAATTGCTTGCCAAGAATCCCATGATGAAGTTTTTCGAGCCTCTGGATCCCGTGTGCTTCACAGACAGGGAGACCATGCTTGCAAGATTGAAGAGTTATATCTTCTCCGCCATGGACTATCTCTATGGATATGGGTATGCGGAGACCATCTATGCATGGGATGTAGTGAACGAGGCCATCGAGCCTGCTGACAAGCAGCCCACCGGACTTCGCAACAGTTACTGGTATCGTGTCATCGGTGATGACTTTATCTACTGGGCATTTCGCTTTGCCAAGGATGCAGTGCTTGCGGCATCCGAGAAGTATGGCATCAAGGCACAACCCAAACTTTTCTACAATGACTATAACGAATGGATCCCTGAGAAGAAGGCCTTCATTATCGAGGCTCTGGGAAGAAGTACCGAGGAGCACGGCAGCGTCTTCAGCGAAGGCCTGATCGACGGTATCGGTATGCAGGGACATTTGAGTGACAACAATGACCTGGATGAGTATACGAAGGCGCTCTATGAGTACGGCAAACTGGTGTCAGAGGTACAGATCACCGAGCTGGATGTTAAGTGCACCTGCACCAATGCCAACCAGGAATATTTCCAGGCTGTTTTCTACAAGGATCTCTTTGAAAGACTGATCAAGGCAAAGAAGGACGGAATCAATGTCACCGTAGTTACCTTCTGGGGACTGACGGATGACAATTCCTGGATCCGCGGCGCTAACCCGCTGCTGTTTCGGAAGGATCTGTCCTGCAAGAGATCTTATGATGCACTTCTCTATGCAGTGAACGGAGGAGATCTGGGTGAGCCTGAGAAGATCCTCTGTAATCTGTCCGACAGACTGTATGATTTCCCTGCTTTGGAGAACGGCGAGGCACCTGATCCCGAGTCCTTTGGCTTTAAGTTCCGCGGCTTCGGCGAGATGAAACTGCAGAGCGAGACCGTTCACAGCGGCAAGTGGGCCATCGGAAACGAGAGACGCTTCGGAGACTGGTGCGGCATCACTTTTGATGCCAGTGACTACATTGGTCAAACCATTGAGATCGGCGCCTGGGTACTGACCGCTGCTGCAGAAGTGATGATAACCGCTGATTTTGGCGGAGAATTTACTTCCGTAGCTTCCGCAGCAGGAACCGGTGAATGGATGCATATCGGCGGTCAGGTCAAGATCCCTGCAGACCTGCATTCCGCGATCCTTTTGTTCCAGGTAAAGGAAGCAGAGGGAACTATCAGTCCACTTTTCGTAGATGATGTGACAGTGAAGCACCTGTATCAGGAGGAAAGCTTCGAGAGCGAGAAGCATATCGCAGCGATCCGCGGTGCCGGACACCTTCCTTTCATCACTGTTGTGGATACAGAGTCCGTAGACGGCAAGGGCCACTCCCTGTTCGTCACCAGACAGGAGAAGGATGCTACCGTGAAGTTCGGTATCTCTTCCTTCATCGGCAAGAAGGCAAAGGTGACCGCCTTTGTGAAGACCGAGGATGCAGTGATCAGAATGGGCTTGGACGGAGCAGTGCCCAAGCAGCTGACAGAGGTGAATGCCGTGAAGGGCGGGTGGACAGAGATCACCGCAGTGGCAGAACTTCCCGAGGAACTCAACAGCGCAGAGATCTATATCGAAACCGATGGTCGTGCAGACTTCTTTGTAGACGACATCAAGGTGGTTCTGGTATAATGCGATAAAGTAATCCAAACAGAATGGGAGATAGTATATGTATCAGATCATTGACGGTAAAAAGATCTCACAGGAGATCAAAGATGAATTAAAACTGCAGGTAGAACAGATGAAGGCAGAAGGCGTGGAGAAATGCCTTGCTGTTATTCAGGTAGGTAATGACCCTGCATCCAGTGTATATGTAGGCAATAAGAAGAAGGCATGTGCTTATGTGGGCGTAAAGTCCCTGTCCTATGAGCTGCCTGAAGATACCACCGAGGAGGAACTGCTGACTCTGGTAATGGAATTGAATGCAAGAGCGGATGTGGACGGTATTCTGGTTCAGCTTCCCCTGCCCAAGCATATCAACGAGGAGAAGGTGCTGCTTGCCATTGATCCCAACAAGGATGTAGATGGTTTCCATCCTGTCAGTGTAGGTAACTTAAGCATCGGTCGTCCCGGCTATGTATCCTGCACCCCCGCAGGCGTGATCCAGCTCCTGAAGCGTTCCGGCATCGAGATCGAGGGTAAGGAGTGCGTGGTTCTCGGCAGAAGCAATATCGTGGGCAAGCCTATGAGTATGCTGCTGCTTCGTGAGAACGGTACCGTGACCACCTGCCATTCCAGAACCGTGAACCTCAGAGAGGTGACCAAGCGCGCAGACATCCTGGTAGTTGCCATCGGCAAGCCTAAATTCCTGGATGAATCTTACGTGAAAGAGGGCGCTGTTGTCATCGATGTAGGTATTCACCGCGATGAAAACAACAAGCTTTGCGGCGACGTAGACTTTGAGAAAGTAGCCCCTCATTGTTCCGCCATCACACCCGTTCCCGGCGGCGTAGGTCCCATGACCATCGCTATGCTGATGAACAACTGTGTAAACGGCGTAAAATAAGGGAAAACCCGCGGATTGTACCCCAAAAAATACTTGATTCTGTCGCAGACTATGATACAATGAGGCTGACAATTGAATAGTGAGAGGTTTATGAAACGAAGAGGAGAAGAGCATTATGAAGAAAAAACTTTTCAGTTTACTTTTAACGGCACTTCTGTCAATGGCTGTACTGAGCGGTTGTGGCTCAGATGGCACAGGAGAGTCTTCGGAGAGTAATCCCTCCAAGGAATCTGTTGAATCCACACAGGCAAGCACCGGAACAGAGGTCGTAGAGAAGACTATGTACGGCGGCAAGGTCGTTGTAGGCATCCAGCAGGATATTGATAGTCTTGACCCCCACAAAGCAACAGCGGCAGGAACTAAAGAGATCCTTTTCAATATTTTTGAAGGTCTTGTAAAGACTGACAAGAATGGCGACTTAATGAATGCGATCGCAAGCGATTACTCTGTATCAGAGGATGGTCTTGTGTACACATTCACACTCCGCGAGGGCGTGAAGTTCCACAATGGTAATGTCGTAACTGCAGAAGACGTAAAGTACTCTCTCGACAGAGTATCAGGACTTCTTGACGGCACACCTTTGATCTCCGCGCTGAGCGTTATCACCAACGTAGAAATTATCGACACTAAGACGGTTCAGGTTACAGTGGGCAGTGCCAATACAGAGCTGATCTACAGCTTTGCGGCAGCTATCATCCCTGCAGGCAGCGGAGAAGATGAGAATGCATCCCCCATTGGAACAGGACCGTTTTCTTATGTTTCCTATACACCTCAGGTGGGTATCGTTGTAAAGAAGAATGCAGAGTACTGGCAGGAAGGCTTACCTTATCTTGACGAGGTAAACTTCAAGATCGTCAACAGCGCTGAGACAGCACTGATGGAACTCCAGGGCGAAACCATTCAGATCTACGCTTATCTGACCGACAGCCAGGCCGAAGTACTGAAGGACAAGTTCCAGATCCTGGCAGCACCTTCCGCAAACGTTCAGGCACTTTTCCTGAACAACGCAGATCCCCTTCTCTCCGATGTGAGAGTAAGACAGGCTATCTGCTATGCAATGGATAAGGATACCGCTAACCTGTTCGTATCCGGCGGCAACTCCGTACTCATCAGTTCTGCAATGCTTCCCGCACTGACCAGCTACTACGCAGACTTAAACGATGCTTACGGCACCGGCGCTGAGGTAGAGAAGGCAAAGGCACTGTTGAAAGAGGCAGGTTATCCCAACGGTATCGATCTTGAGATCACCGTTCCTTCCAACTATGAGTTCCATATGCAGACCGCAGACGTTCTCGTAGAGCAGTTCAAGGCAGCAGGCATCAACGCAAAGATCAATCCTGTAGAGTGGAACACCTGGTTGACCGATGTTTACAACGGAAGAAAGTACCAGACCACTCTGTGTGCGATCACCAGCGACGGAACCCCCGGCTATCTGATGAACAGATTCCAGTCAGACTCCAAGAAGAATTTTGTAAACTTCGCAAGCGCTAAGTACGATGAGGTTTACAAGAAGGCAGCTGCAGCAATGGATCCCACCGAGAAGGCAAACTACTACAAGGAGCTCCAGAAGATCATGAGCGACGAAGCAGGAACCGCTTTCATCATGGTACCTCCCATCACCGTAGCAGTCAGCCCTAAGCTTGGAGGCTACACCTTCTATCCTATCTATGTACAGGATATGAGCACCATTTACTACAAATAATTTTCTTTGAAATTCAGGAGAGCAGACACGTGAAATATTTTGTAAAAAAAATAATAACTCTCATTATGACATTGTTCCTTGTTTCCGTGGCTGCTTTCCTTGCGTTTCAGGTCATCCCCGGCGATGTTGTCACATCGATCCTGGGAACCGAGGCACCCCCTGAGAGGGAAGAACAGCTTCGGGAAGAACTGGGCTTAAATAAGCCGCCGGTCGTTCGTTATATGAGATGGGCGTCCGGAGTCATAAAGGGAGATTTCGGAAGAAGTTACCGATACTCCAAGAACATGAATGAAATGATGCCGGTAAAGGAACTGATCGGCGACAAACTGCCTGTCACATTGTGGCTTGCAGCGCTGTCCCTGATCCTGATCGTACTGGTATCCATTCCACTGGGCGTACTATGGGCGCGAAGTACCAATCGCTTTGTGGATGCTGCCTTGAACTGCATCACGCAGGTCTCCATGGCGGTGCCTTCCTTCTTTCTTGGTGTGCTGGTAACTTATCTTTTTGGTATCGTTTTCCACCTTTTTGCACCCGGCGGTTATATCAGCTATCATGATAACTTCAAAGGTTTTCTGGGCTACCTGTTGTTCCCGGCGTTGTCCATTGCGATCCCCAAGATCGCTATGACTGCAAGATTTTTACGTAATTCCATGCTGACGGAGATGAAGTCCGACTATGTGCGTACCGCATACAGCAAGGGCTGCAGCAAGAGAAGAGTGATGTACGGTCATGTGCTTCGTAATGCTATGATGCCTGTGGTCACATTCTTGGGTATGATCATTGCGGAGATCGTGGCAGGCTCCATCGTAGTGGAGCAGGTATTCGGTCTGCCCGGTATCGGTAGACTCTTGATCAGCTCCATCAATACCAGAGATTTCCCCGTGACGGAGATCCTGATCCTCTATATCACCTTCGTGGTTATTTTCGTATACTTCCTGGTGGACATCCTCTACAGAGTGATCGACCCCAGAATCAGTGAAAAATAAGAAAGGGCAAGCGATGAAAAAGAGCAGCATCTGGAAAAATAAATATTTGCTCATCGGTCTGTTTATGACAGGCCTGTGTCTGCTGCTTGGTATTCTGGGCTTGTTCTGGACCCCTTATGAGCCCACCAAGATATCGGCGGCGGAGCGATTTGTGGGACCTTCCTTAAAGCACCTTTTCGGTACCGATAACTTCGGCCGTGATATTTTCTCCCGTGTCATGAAGGGCTTAAGTGCCACCATCGTGATCGGAACTTCCGTAGTTCTCTTTTCCGCTACCATGGGTATCCTGCTGGGTGCTTTGACCGGTTACTTCGGAGGCATTGTGGATGAGATCGTCATGCGTATCACCGACGCGCTGAACGGCTTCCCCAGTATCCTTCTGGCACTGGTTCTGATCAGTATCTTCGGAAACGGCAAGCAGAACGTGATCCTGGCACTGGGACTGGTATTCATCCCCAGTTATGTGCGAATCGTCCGAAGTGAGTTTATTCGTCTGCGAGATGCGGACTTTATCAAGAGAGCGAGACTTATGGGTGTGAGCAAAGTAAGGATCCTGTTTGTCCACATTCTGCCTAATATTTTCTCCGTATTCTGGGTATCTGTTATGATCGGTTTCAACAATGCGATCCTGGCAGAGTCCGGCATGAGCTATCTGGGAATCGGCGTACAGCCCCCGGATGCCAGCCTTGGAAAGATGCTTTCCGATGCCCAGGGTTATCTGCAGCGCGCTCCCTGGTTCGCTCTTTCTTCAGGACTGACCATTGTATGGCTGGTGCTCGGCTTTGCACTGTTGAGCGAAGGCGTACAGCGTATGAACAACAACTAAGACCGAAAGGAGGTCGCATATGATCAAAATTGAAAATCTGTCTGTGGCCTTCGACGGCACAGAAGTCGTAAAAAATGTGAATTTGGAGATCACCGACGGTGAGATATTAGGTATCGTAGGAGAATCCGGTTCCGGTAAATCCGTGACTGCACTGACTTTGATGGGTCTGGTGTCCGAAACCGCGGAAGTGACCAGCGGCCGCATCGTGGTGGATGACTGCGTGCTTCGTGAGGCAGGCAAACCGGTAGACAAGAAGCTCTATCGCACCATGCAGGGCGACAATATGTCCATGATCTTCCAGGAGCCTATGACTTCCTTAAACCCTACCCAGAAAGTAGGAAAGCAGGTGGGTGAGATGTTAAAACTTCACACCGTGCTGACCAAGGAAGAGATCAAGGCAAAAGTATTGGAGACCTTTGAGGCAGTGGGACTTCGTAACCCCGAACTGGTTTACAATTGTTACCCTCATCAGCTTTCCGGCGGTATGCGCCAGAGAGTCATGATCGCCATGGCAGTGATCCTTCACCCGGATCTGGTGGTGGCGGATGAACCTACCACAGCATTGGATGTCTCTATCCAGAACCAGATCGTGGCGCTGCTGAAGGACATCAATACCAAGGAAAACAATTCCATGATCTTCATCACCCATGACCTGAATCTGGCCAGAAGGATCTGCGACAGAGTAGCGGTCATGAAGGACGGCCGTATCGTGGAACTGGGTGCCACGGAAGATATCTTTCTGCGTCCCCAGGAGAGTTATACCAAGAACCTGATGGAGGCAGTTCCTTCCCGCTTAAAGCGCAGAGTGTCCGCTATGAAAAATGCAGACAACAAGGAGCCCATCGTTCAGGTAAAGGATCTGAGCGTCTTCTATGAGGACCGCGGCAGCAATCCTTTTGCAAAGAAAGTGAGAAAGTGCATCGTCAAGAATGCTACTTTTGATATCTATAAAGGCGAGAGCCTTGGCTTAGTCGGTGAGAGCGGCTGCGGCAAGACCACCCTTTCCAAAGCTATCTTAGGTATGAATATGATCACTACCGGCGAAGTCATTCAGACTACCGTTCGCCCCCAGATGATCTTTCAGGACCCTTACAGCAGCTTAAATCCCAGCAAGACTATCGGTTGGCTGTTACAGGAGCCTCTGCGTGCCAGAGGTATTCTGGATCCTTCCCAGAAGATGACCAAGGCTGATATGGAGGCTGCGGCATATGAGATGTTGAAGCGTGTAGGCCTGGAGGAGAAGTATTTCACCAGAAAGCCTTCCCAGCTTTCCGGCGGACAGAGACAGCGAATCAGTATCGGTCAGGCGCTGATCACCAGACCCGGATTGATCGTGGCAGATGAGCCGGTATCCGCATTGGATGTGACCGTGCAGGCACAGATCATGGAACTGATGCAGAATCTGCAGCAGGAGATGGAGCTTTCCTATCTTTTCATTTCCCATGATATCAATGTGGTCTACAAGATGTGCGACCGCATCATGGTCATGAAGGAAGGCCAGATCCTGGAGATCGGTGAGACGGAGGAGATCTTCGCACATCCCCAGAATGAGTACACACAGACATTGTTCAGAGATTCCCTGTAAAGAGGTGTAAGTATGAGTTTTCATTCCGTAAATGAGATAGATAAATTCAGTTTTGAAGATTGCTGTTTGATGGCTTTTGTGCAGGAGGAGAATGGGTTTGGCCTGGAGCTGGAGGCACTGATCGTGCGTCCGAACAATTCTCAGAATACCAACTATACGGAAAGTTACGCAGGCCCTACCAAGGCACATTTTGCAGACGGCAAGGTCCTTCGTGTGGTGAAGGAAGGGTATCGATATCTGGATGCCAATGATCAGCCTATCGAGGAGATCCCCGACAGCGAATTATCCGAGGAAGAGGCGGATCTTTTCTTAAAGACCTGCAAGGAGTATTATCTGTATGCTCTCGAACTTCAGAAGAAGGAGGGAGATACCTTCTTCTACGATTTCCTGATCGAAGTCCCCAGAGAGGATGTCTATGACACCGAAGCACCGGATACCTACCGCGTGGAGGTAAGCTTCACCAGAGCGGATTTCACCTGGCAGCATTATATGAACCGTGTACAGAGATGATCTTTCCCCGCAGTATAGGCTGCGGGGCTTTTTGCGGCTTGACAAAATACGGAATAGTGATTATGATATTTCTAACCGATGAAAAAGAGGAGTACACTAGATCCCTTTTGGTACAGAGAGTTAACGAGGGTGAGAAGTTAGCACAGAATATTTAGTGGAATGGACTTTTGAGGGCGAACAGAAATCGCAAGAGAGTATGGGAGACGGAGCACCTGCTTCGATAACAACAGGAGCATATTGATGGATATGCATGAGAGAGGGAATGATCCCTAAGCCGGGTGGCACCGCAGGAGTTTACGTCCTGTCCCAGCAGAATCTGCTAGGACAGGCTTTTTTATTTCCCGGAGATACTCTCCCTAATATCCGACAACAACGAGAGAAGATAGAAAGGAATCAGAAACAATGAGCAAGATTATTTTGACAGGTGACAGACCTACAGGAAGACTCCATGTGGGCCATTATGTGGGTTCTTTGAGAAGACGTGTGGAGCTGCAGAACTCCGGAGAGTTTGACAAGACTTATATCATGATCGCAGATGCACAGGCACTGACCGACAACATCGAGAACCCTGAGAAGATCAGACAGAACATCATCGAGGTTGCACTGGACTATATGTCCGCAGGACTGGACCCCGCTAAGTCCACCATCTTCATTCAGTCTCAGATCCCCGAGCTGTGTGAGCTGAGCTTCTACTATATGGATCTGGTAACCGTATCCAGATTGCAGAGAAACCCTACCGTTAAGGCTGAGATCCAGATGAGAAACTTCGAGGCAAGTATCCCCGTGGGATTCTTTACCTACCCTATCAGCCAGGCTTCCGATATCACTGCTTTCAAGGCTACTACCGTTCCCGTAGGTGAGGACCAGCTGCCTATGATCGAGCAGACCCGTGAGATCGTTCACAAGTTCAACAGCGTATATTGTCCCGATGCTCCCGTTCTGGTAGAGCCTACCGCACTGCTTCCCGAGAACGAGGCATGTAAGAGACTTCCCGGTACCGACGGTAAGGCTAAAATGAGTAAGTCCCTTGGCAACTGCATCTACCTTGCAGATACCGCAGATGAAGTTCGTACCAAGATCATGAGCATGTACACCGATCCTCTGCACCTTATGGTAAGCGATCCCGGACATCTGGAAGGCAACACCGTATTCACCTATCTGGATGCTTTCGCAAAGGACGAGCACTTCGAGAGATACCTGCCTGATTATGCTAATCTGCAGGAGATGAAGGACCACTACACCAGAGGCGGTCTGGGCGACGTTAAGGTAAAGAAACTCCTGAACAACATTATGCAGGAGACTCTGGAGCCTATCAGAGCTCGCAGAAAGGAACTGGAGAAGGACATCCCTGCTGTATACGATGTTCTGAAGAAGGGCAGCGAGGCAGCAAGAGAGGTTGCAGCACAGACACTTCACGAGGTAAAGGATGCTATGAGGATCAACTACTTCGATGATGTAGAACTCATTCGCGCGCAGAGCGAGAAATATCAGTAATTATGGACAAAGATTTTGATTATACTTATGAAGCAGAGCCTTCCACCGATGACTGGGAGGACGAAGAACCCGAAGAGGAATATGAAGAGGGAGAGCATATGGTTGCTGACAAGCCGGCCCCGCGCAAGGGAAGATTGTTTTTTGCCGTGTTTCCTGTGATCCTTCTGCTGATCCTTATGGCGGCAGTGATCACCATGCTTCTGTGGAATCATTTTCACGGGAATCTGCTGGAACTGATCTAAAGTAATGAATAAAGAAACCTTCCGAAGGAGATAATGTGGTTAACATTAGGGATTCGGGAGGTTTTTTTATGGTCAATTTCTTGGGAAAAAGCAGCAGTAGATTACCGGAGGCGGTGTACATTTTAAACAGCGGCAGTGTGGTGGGCACGAAGGAAGGGGAAGGTCCATTAGGAGTCTTATTTGATAAGGTCAGCAAGGATGACATGTTCGGCTGTAAGACCTGGGAGGACGCGGAATGCAGTCTGCAGAAGGAAGCGTTGGAGATGGCATTGGCCAAATGTCACATGAGTACAGGGGAGATCCGGTACCTTTTTGCCGGTGACTTGCTCGGTCAATCCATGGCAAGTTCCTTTGGATTGGCTTCTTTTGAGATCCCGCACTTCGGACTGTACGGCGCCTGCTCCACCTGTGGGGAAGCGCTGGCTCTTGGCGCCATGACTATTGCAGGCGGGTATGCGGATCGGGTTGCCTGTGTCACCTCCAGCCACTTTGCCAGTGCGGAGAAGGAGTTTCGTTTTCCCTTGAATTACGGCAATCAGCGTCCTCTGTCAGCTACCTGGACCGTCACGGGAAGCGGCGCTTTCCTGCTTGGAAACGAAAAAGCCCGCATGGCTTATCTGGAGAAGGAGGAGAGCGTGACGGACAAAAGTAACCGCCAGGCCAGAGCGAAGATCACCGGTTTTACCGTGGGAACCATGGTGGATTATGGATTGCGGGATTCTATGAACATGGGGGCCTGCATGGCGCCTGCGGCAGCCCGGACCATCGCAGGACATCTACAGGATTTCGGCGTCGGTCCGGAGCATTATGATAAGATCATCACCGGAGATCTGGGACTGGTGGGAAAGGAGATCCTGTTGGATCTTTTGTGGAAGCAGGGCATCGATATCTCCATGAATCACACGGACTGCGGCATTGAGATCTTCGACGGCAAGACCCAGGACACCCATTCCGGAGGAAGCGGCTGCGGCTGTTGCGCAGTGACGTTGTCCGCCTATATCCTGAAGCAGTTGGAAGAGAAGGCCTGGAAGCGGGTACTTTTCGTGCCTACCGGCGCGTTGTTAAGCAAGACCAGCTTTAATGAGGGGAAGACCGTGCCCGGCATTGCCCACGGAATCGTGTTGGAAAGTCTGTAACGGTGCAAGATTTGGGAAGTATATAGCACATTTAAGGCAGACAGCCACAATGAGACATAGTATAATAAACCCATGAATCAAGGGAGGAATATACTATGGCAGCATTTGAGACCAAACAGTACAGAAACCTGTTCCTGGAGATCGGTAAGACCCAGGAAGAGATAGATGCCAGATTGGAAGAGATCTGGAATACTTTTTTCTATGGTTCCGAGGAGGAGCGTATTTATCATCCCGCTGGTGAGGATATGGGTTATCTGGAGGATACCGGTAACCACGATGCCAGAACCGAAGGCATGTCCTACGGTATGATGATGTGTGTTCAGATGAATAAGAAAGAGGAGTTCGACCGCATCTGGAAGTGGGCATGCACTTACATGTGGATGCATGAGGGCAACAGTGAAGGATATTTCGCATGGTCCTGTGCTGTAGATGGCACCAAGAATGCCTGGGGCGCAGCTCCCGACGGCGAGGAATTCTTCGCAATGGCACTTTTCTTTGCTTCTCACAGATGGGGAGACGGCGAGGGTATCTTCAATTATTCCGATTGTGCAAAGAAGATACTGAGAGCATGTCTTCACAAGGGCGAGAACGGAAGACCCGGTGCCGCTATGTGGAATCATGACAACAAGCAGATCCTGTTCGTACCCGGTTGTCCTTATACCGATCCATCTTATCACCTGCCTCATTTCTATGAGCTTTTTGCACTCTGGGCAGACGAGGAAGACCGCACTTTCTGGAAGGAAGCAGCAAAGGCCAGCAGAAAGTATCTGGTGACCGCGTGCCATCCCGAGACCGGTATGAATGCGGAGTATGCTAATTTTGACGGAACTCCCATGAGCGATAAACTGCCCTGGACCAACGACAGACATGACTGGTTCTACTCCGATGCGTACAGAACCATTGCAAACATCGGTCTGGACTATGAGTGGTTCGGCGTAGATGAGGGACAGGCACAGGCAGCAGAGAAACTGCAGTATTTCCTGGGCGTCACCAGAAAGGATGACCCTTGGAAGATCTATGAGATCGACGGTACCGTCATCGACAGAGATGCGCTGCATCCCGTAGGAATGATGGTAACCACCGCACAGGCATCCCTTGCAGTGTTGGGCAGAACCACCGATGAAGCAGCTAAGAAGCTGGCACTGGAATGGGTGGAGCGCATGTGGAACGAGCCCCTTCGTCAGGGCGGCAGACGTTATTATGACAACTGCCTCTATCTGTTTGCTTTCCTGGCACTCAGCGGCAAGTATAGGATCTGGGAATGATCAATACAAAATCAGGCGGAAGCACTCCTATTCGGGGTGCTTCTTTTTTGCGTTTTGGACTGCATAAACCTGCAAGAAACGGTAGATTTTTTGGGACCGATACGATATAATGTAATAGATTGGATCTTTATGCCTATGTTTATGATTGGGGAAGGCAAAGAATGAAGAAAGTTGCTCTGTTTATGGGAGAATTATTTGATGAATATCAGATCGAGGTGACCAAGTCATTGGAGGCCGAGGCGAAGAGACGCGGCTACAGACTGGATGTCTTTATCAACTTTGGTGTATACGGTAACAATTTCATGTATGCCGAAGGTGAGAAGAGTATGATCCGTCTCCCTCACTTTGAAGATTATGCCGGTATCATTATGGCTACGGACACGTTTGAGTTGCCCGGCTATGAAGAAGAACTGGTCAGATATGTGAGAAAGAATTACCAGAAGCCGATTGTCAGTCTGCGTACGGACAAGGATGATGTTTACAGCATTATCATCGATGACGAGAAGTCTATGGAGATGATGGTGGAGCATTTCATTACCGTACATCATTTTGACAGGATCTGTTTCATGACCGGTAAGATGAATATGACCGATGCCCAGCGCCGTCTGCAGGGCTATAAAAATGTCATGGAGAAATACAACATTCCCATCACGGAGCACATGGTCTTTGAGGGAGATTATTGGAGAAATGCCGGTGCTGCTGCGGTTGACTGGTTCTTTGACCAGGACGAGAGACCTCAGGCCATCATCTGCTCCAACGATTATATGGCGATCTCCGTCTGCGATGCACTTAGAGATCGGGGCATCAAGGTGCCTGAGGAGGTTGCTGTTTCCGGATTCGATGATCTGGACGAGGCAAAATTCTATGTACCTTCCATGACCACCATGAGAGTCCCTACCGACAAGATGGGTGTCAGAGCCATCGAACTTCTGGACGAGATCCTTGCAGGTAAAGATCCCGACAAAAAGCAGATGGTACCCGTGAACCAGCAGGTCAGAGGATCTTGCGGTTGCGGACATCATTTTGCAACAGAATCCATGCAGACTCTGTTAAAGCAGAAGGTCAAGCTGGAAAATGTACTGGCTCAGGTGGCTTACATGAGTGTATCCTTCGACAATGCGGACAGCATTGAGAGCCTGATGCAGACAGCAAACTTCTATGCAAGAAGACTTCCTTTCAGCACCTTATATATTTGCTTCAACGACCAGGAGGAACTGGATAATCTGGAAGAGGACGACAAGCCGCCTTATTCCGAGCATATGATCCTGAATACGATCCTGGGCGGAAATGAACCTCTGTTTGTGGAGGAGCGTTTTGAGAGAAGCCAGCTGCTTCCGGACAAATATCTCCGTGAAGGTCAGACTCTGTATACAGTAGCTTTGCATGACCGTGTGGACTATTTCGGCTATGTTGCGATGTACGTGGATGAATTGAATAACATTCAGCATATCTTCCAGATCTGGCTGCTTGCGCTGGCAGATGCACTGGGTAAGCTGAAGATGTATAAAGACAGTGAAGCACTTTCCGAACTTCGTGAGAAGTACGAGATCGATGCTTTGACAGGAATCGGTAACCGCCGAAAACTGGAGCGTGTTGTCAGAAATAAACATGAGCGACTCAGCAGTTTGGGTGAGAGATTCGGACTGGTCAGCGTAGATATGGATGACCTGAAGGTGATCAACGATACCTACGGACATCCGGAAGGAGACAAGGCATTGACAGGCCTGGCTCATATCCTGGAGGAAGAGTGCCGCGGCGACGGCGCAGCTGCCCGTATGGGTGGTGATGAATTTGCAGTCTGCCTGGACTATTCCGGAGAGGCTCAGATCAAGGATTACATCGCCAGAATTCGCCGCAGGATCGACGAGGACAATGCCTCCGGAGCCCATAAATATACCTTATCTGCAAGCATCGGCTATGTACTTACCCAGAAGGATGTGCCTCTGATGGAGAGCATCATGCTGGCTGATGACAAGATGTATGAAGAAAAACGCTGCAAGAAAAAAGTTCGCAGCAGAAGAATCTAATAGAGTTACAAAAAACAGGAGGATACTGATATGAAATTCAGTAACGGATGTTGGCTTCAGAAAGAAGGCTGTGCATGTTTTTCACCCGCTGAGGTGTACTTTTCCAAGATCGAGGCCGATCAGGTAACGATCTGCGCACCTACCAGCAAGATCACCAAGAGAGGAGATACTCTGGGAGGAGTTAATCTTACCATTAAGATCTCCGCACCTTACCCTGAAGTATTGCGTGTACAGACTTATCATTATATGGGCGTTATGGCGAAGGCTCCCTCTTTTGAGATCGCAGCACCTGTGTCCGGCAATATGAAGGCTGAGGAGACAGAGGATAAGCTGATCGTTTCCAGCGGAGAGCTTCGCGTAGAAGTAAATAAGGCTACCGGCGGTATGGTATTCTACCGCGGTAATATGAAACTGACCTCCAGCGGCGCTAAGGACTTAGCTTACATGAAGACCGACTGGAAGGGCGATGCCTACAACTTCCGTCAGGATGACGCATATAGGAGAGAGCAGCTCAGCTTAGGCGTAAACGAGCTGATCTACGGTCGGGGCGAGAGATTCTCCTCCTTTGTTAAGAACGGCCAGAGCATCGACATCTGGAACGAGGACGGCGGTACCAGTACCGAGCAGTCCTACAAGAACATTCCCTTCTATATCTCCAACAAGGGATATGGTGTATTCGTAAATCATCCCGAGAAGGTCTCCTTCGAGGTTGCCAGCGATATGGTCCACAAGGTAGGTTTTTCCGTACCCGGTGAGAGCCTGGATTACTTCCTGATCAACGGACCTACCATGAAGGACGTACTGGTTCGCTATACCGATATTACCGGTAAGCCTTCCCTGCCCGCACCCTGGACCTTTGGTCTCTGGTTGTCCACTTCCTTCACCACCAATTATGATGAAGAGACCGTTATGAGTTTCGTAAACGGTATGTTTGACAGAGGTATTCCTCTTTCCGTATTCCACTTCGACTGCTTCTGGATGAAGGATTTCTCCTGGTGTGACTTCACCTGGGATTCCAGAGTATTCCCCGATCCCGAAGGACTGGTTCGTCGTCTCCACGACAAGGGCCTGAAAGTCTGCGTCTGGATCAACAGCTATGTAGGTCAGGAATCTTCCATGTTTAAAGAAGGTGTTGACGGCGGCTACTTCATTAAGAGAGCCAACGGAGACGTATGGCAGTGGGATATGTGGCAGCCCGGCCTGGCTATCGTAGACTTCACCAATCCCGCAGCCTGCGAGTGGTATGCAGGTAAGCTGGAAGCTCTGATGGATATGGGAGTTGACTGCTTCAAGACTGACTTCGGTGAGAGAATTCCTACCGACTGTGTCTACTACGACGGTTCCGACCCCGTGAAGATGCATAACTACTATACATATCTTTACAACAAGTGTGTATTTGATGTGATCAAGAAGAAAAAGGGCGAGAAGGAAGCGGTATTGTTCGCTCGTTCCGCTACCGTAGGCGGTCAGAAGTTCCCTGTACACTGGGGCGGTGACTGCTGGTCCGATTATGAGTCCATGGAAGAGAGCCTTCGCGGCGGTCTTTCCCTGACCACTTCCGGTTTCGGCTATTGGAGCCATGACATCGGTGGTTTCGAGAGCACTTCCACTCCCGATGTATACAAGAGATGGTGTGCCTTCGGTCTTCTGTCCTCTCACTCCAGACTTCACGGTTCCACTTCCTACCGTGTGCCCTGGGCATATGATGAGGAGGCAGTTGATGTAGTTCGCTACTTCACCAGACTGAAAGCATCCCTGATGCCTTACCTGTATCGCAACGCCATCGAGACTTCCAAGACCGGTATTCCCATGATGAGAAGCATGGTTCTGGAGTTCACCGAGGATAGAAACTGCAGCTCCATCGCAACCCAGTACATGATGGGTGATTCCCTGCTGGTTGCTCCCGTGTTCAATGAGAACAGCATGGCGGAGTACTACCTGCCTGCAGGTACCTGGACCAACTACCTTACCGGTGAGGAGAGAGCCGGTGGTCAGTGGTACAGCGAGAAGCATGGTTACCTGAGCATTCCTCTCTACGTAAAAGAGGGCAGTATCGTAGCAAACAGCGCATACAATGACGGTGCCGTATATGATTATGCTAAGGATGTTAACTTCAACATTTACCGCATCGCAGACGGTCAGACATTGACCAGCGTTGTCTACAACGGTGAGGCAGAAGCAGACACCAAGATCTGTGTCAGCAGAAGCGGTGATACCTGCAAGGTGGAGATCACCGGCAGCAAGCCTTGTACCGTTACTTTTGTCAATGTGACCGCACCTAAGAGTGTGACCGGCGGATCCTACGAAATGTCCGGTAAGAACCTGGTTGTCACCTTCGCAGAGGGCGGCAGCGCAGAGATCACTTTCTAAAAAATAACAACAAAAAAGCTTCCGGTTCGGAATGGAATCGGAAGCTTTTCTTATGTCTTTCTATCGATTGATCAGGATCTGTACCCCTGCGATCAGGAAGAGGAACAGGAAGTTCAGTCCTAAAAAAGTGGCGATATACTTTGGCAGGTTTTCCTTGTCGTGGCGACGATACTCGCTCAAGGTGATCAGGCTTGCCAGGGAGGCAATGGGAGTTCCCAGACCGCCTACATTGACCGCTACCAGAAGGTCTGCGTAGTCCTGAGTGAAGTGGGACAGCATGACTGCGGAAGGCACATTGCTGAAAAACTGACAGCACAGAAGGCCGATGGGAAGTGTGCGTCCCGGAATGATCTTTGCGAAAAGAT
>JAKSRX010000016.1 GCA_024403365.1 Acetatifactor sp.
TACTTGCTGCTTGTATCAATATTCATTTGATCTATTTACTGCAGCTGACCTTGAAAAGCATCCGGATGTCGATCCGACATCCGAATATTGGGTTATTTTTTATACCGAAGGGGAAGGTAAGCCTCTATACATCAAGTATTTCAATTGTGATTATTTTACCCGGGAACAGGCGATAGAATCTATTGCTCCGGGTATGACTAAGAATCCGTATACGTTTGAGATCATAGGTAATGCAGAAGAGGCATCAGTGCATGCAAGGTTGTCCTGCCTGGATGAGAATAGCAATCTTGTTTGGGAGTATCTGTCAGAGGAAGTTTATGTATCGGAATTGGATGTGGTTCAGGACATCGGTCTGTTTGCCCAAGGATACGTTTTCATAGCAGGCGGCAAGGTGGACTGCATTGAGACAAGAGGAAAAAATGCGGGGACTGTAAAGTGGGTCAATACCAAGTTTAATGGTGCCTCCGCTTGCTTTCTCGGGAAGACAGAAACCGAAGATATTTTATATCTGACGGGTTACTATGGACCGGATCTGATGACAATTGATTTGAATACCGGAGCGACTAAAGCAAGATATGAGAAGCTGGATTATTCCGAAATACCGGATGCTGATCCCGATGAATTTATTTATCCTGTTGGAATAAACCGGAGAGCGAACGGAATTGAAGTCAGCTATGATTATAACCGAAAAACAGCAGTGGTAGATCCGGGGACAGGGAAAGTGGTATCCATTGAACATTGAGCAAACGCCCAGCGGGAGATTTGGTGCTTTACTCAGTAGAGCCGCAATGATATAGTTATATATTGGAAGGGTATTAGATCCGATCGTTTCGGACCTGCCCTTAACAGTAGCCTTTACGGTGATACAGGAGTTCGGAGATTACATAGTGGGATTATTGTATATAAATTTTGCACCAATCGTATTATTGAGTGAACAGTTTTTCTTTATGTTCAATTTTTGCTTCCTGCTGCAGGAAGTATTGTTCTTGGAATATCATTCACCCATCATCAACCAGCGCATCAAGAAGGCGTTATTGGGCGGAACATTGGTAGAGGTCCTTTTGGTGATCGCTTTTATAGTATCTAATTATCAGACTGTCTTTTATATGCTTTTGATCGGATGGATCATTGCTGTATTTGTGGGACTGGTCATTTACGGATCCTATACCGGAAGAAAAAAGCATAAATGGCTTGCGTTTTTGGAATGCGTTCCGATGTATGGATTTTTCTACGGAATCGATAGAATCATAAACATTCCGAATTATTATCTGAAATGGATAAAGCAGGATATCTATACATTCTTTGTTTATCTCATTCTGTTCCTGGTACTGGTGATCATTAAGAGAACCAATCAGAAATTCTTCCGGGATCTGGAAAAGGATAAGCGAAATCGTTCCTTGTCCACCTCTGAAGAAGCAGTGGTGTGGGCAGTCGGAATCTGGCTGTTTCTGTCCAGCAGCATGGATGATTTCCTTATTGAGAGTTCCTCCAGGTTTATTGCAAACTACATCAGTATCTTGAACTTCATTTTCGTTATAATCATTCTGATGTTTGTAATTACCTCCAACTATCGTGATTATTTCTACAAGAAGAGTAGTATGCTGCAGAAATCATTGATTTTGACTATGGCAGATCTGGTAGAGAACAGAGACGAAAACACCGGTGGACATATTCACAGAACCAGTAAATATGTTGAGATCATTGCGCGCAAACTGCAGGCAGAAAAGAAATATCCGGAAATACTAACAGAATCCTATATTGAAAATATGATCATCGCAGCACCTTTGCATGATGTGGGCAAGATCCATATTCCGGATGCCATTCTGAACAAAGCGGGCAAGCTGGATGCGGAAGAGTTCGAGGTCATGAAAACACATACACTCAAGGGCCGCGAGATCATCGATAAGGTAGAAGGCAATACCGGAAATATGGATTATCTGAATATTGCCCGTGACATGGCAGAGTACCATCACGAACGTATGGATGGCAAGGGCTATCCTCACGGTATCAAAGGAGACGAGATCCCTCTTTGTGCTAAGATCATGGCTGTGGCCGATGTTTTTGATGCTTTATCCTCAAAGCGCTGTTACAAAGATGCCATGCCTCTTGAAAAGGCTTTTGCCATTATCGAAGAAGAAACCGGCCCCCACTTTGATGTGGAGATCGCCAAAGCATTTATGGATTGCCGGAAAGAAATAGAGCAGGTCGTCAATGTGTAAACAGGGGCGGCAAAGGGACGTTCCTTCTGTCACGAGGAGCGTCCCTTTGTCATTAAGAGATAATCAATAATTCCTTTTAAATTCTTCAGAAAATATCCGTAAAAAATCTCCTTTTTCCAGCAGGAATTCCTAAGATTCTCCTTATATACTTGGGGTATCAATAATTCCACAATGAAAAAGGAGAACCCCATGGAAAACACGAATACCAATTCCCACAAATGGCACTATCTTGTTTTGACTATCGAGTTGATCATGATTGCCGTCATGATAATCATTTTGATGTTCTTAATAAAAACCCCTTCGGAGGGGCCGAAAGTAACGGTTCTGAATCCGGAAGAACTGTCGATTCCTGAAAAGATAGTGCAGGAAAAAGAGGAAGAAGTAAGTCCTATGAAGGGCTATCTGAATATTGCCCTGTTTGGTGTAGATGCGGAGAAAGACAAGCAACTTTTTAAGGGCAGTCGCAGCGACAGCACCATGATCGCCAGCATTAATTTAGATACCGGTGACATTAAACTCTGTTCTGTTTACAGAGATACTTACCTCAATATCGGTGACGAGTATCGCAAATGCAATGCCGCCTATTCCTTAGGTGGTGCGCTCCAGGCCATTAAAATGCTCAACAGTAATCTGGATATGGATATCGAAAACTTTATCAGCGTGAACTATAAAGGCTTGAGCGAAGTGATAGATAGCCTGGGCGGCATTTATATTGATATCGATCGCGCTGAGATAAGTTATTTAAATGATTATCAGATCAGTGTTTCTAAAGTGATCGGTTGTGATTATACGCCGATCCAAAGTGCAGGTTACCAGTTGGTAAACGGTGTGCAGGCTGCGGCATACTGCAGGATCCGTGCGACAGCAGGCTCTGATTTCAAACGTACTGAAAGACAGCGAGAAGTAATAAAAGCCATTGAAGCTCGCGCAAAAGAACAGGATCCGGTGACTCTTTTAGAGGCATTTAATGCCTGCATTGATGATATTTATACGAATATTGAGAAAGACGACCTGCTTACCTTGATGAGTAACCTTGGCAATTATCGCATCGTGGAGGAGGGTGGCTTTCCCACTTCAGATAATCGCACCACAGCCAATCTGGGGGCTGACGGCAACTGTATCATTCCCATGAACCTTGAAAGTAATGTGCAGTGGCTTCACCAATTTTTCTTTGAGGATACAGAGTATGAAGTCAGTGATACCATCAAGGAATTCGATGCTGACATACAGGCAAAAACAGCCAAATATAGAAGATAACATAGAGGACACTCCACGAGACAAAAAGAATGGCATTGGATTAACCCGATGCCATTCTTTTATATATGCAATTGTTACATCGTTATGCGTTAATAGAATAGCAACAAATCAGCGCATTCATTAAGGTGGTCAATGGTCGCCTTTTATGATGTAAAGGACGATATTGACAAAATGGTCTAATGGCGTTAGACTAAAGATGGGTCTAAAAACATTAGACCAAAAGGAGAGTACATATGGATGATCTGAAACTTGGTGTGGTCGAATCACAGTTTGCGGATATTATCTGGGAAAAAGCACCGGTTTCTTCCGGGGAATTGGTCAAGATCTGTAGTGATAAATTGGAGTGGAAAAAATCGACTACATACACAATGTTGAAAAGACTCTGCGATAGAGGAATCTTTCAGAACAATGGAGGAGTTGTCTCTGTTGTTATGACAAAAGAGGAGTATACATCAGCACAGAGTGAAAAGTTTGTGGAAGATACATTTGCAGGTTCTCTGCCTGCCTTTATTGCAGCCTTTTCGGCGAGAAAAAAGTTGAGCAAGGCAGAAGTAGAAGAGATCCGCAAAATGATAGATACATTTGAGGAGGAATAGCATGCAGCAGTTGTTCATTCGTTTGTTCAATTTAAGCCTGTCTGCCAGCATTCTGATACTTGTGATCATTGTTTTACGCAAGGTATTTCGAAAAGCCCCGAAATGGATCATTTGTCTGTTGTGGGGCATGGTGGCTGTCAGACTGCTTCTTCCCTTTACCATAGAGAGTGCGTTGAGCCTGGCTCCCAGAGCGGAAGTGGTGCATATGGATGCCGGGGATACACGACCCGTGGTGGAATCAGGTATTGAGAGTGTTGATAATAGAATCAATACGTATGTAGGCACACTTTACGCAGAGAATACTTTGCCGGATGCTCTTGATTCAAAGGTGGAAACAAATGGCACAGGAAATCAGCCTGTTAATATCGTGGAAATACTCAGTATGGTCTGGGCAGTTGGGGTATTCCTTCTGTTAGGATATGGTATCTATAGTTATCTTAAGGTATACAGATCAGTACGATTATCTGTCAGAGAAGAGAAGAATGTGTATGTCTGTGATGATATTAAGATGCCTTTCATTCTTGGAATTCTGCGCCCTAGAATCTATTTGCCTTCTGATTTGAATGCTTCAGAAAAGGCCAGCATTCTTGCGCATGAGAGGGCGCATATCAAGCGGGGAGATTATCTTTGGAAACCGCTTGGGTATCTGCTTATGACGGTTTACTGGTTTGATCCGTTGATCTGGCTCGCTTATATACTGCTTTGTAGAGACATAGAAATGGCCTGCGATGAGAAGGTCGTTTCCAATATGTCTGCCGAGGATAAAAAGCAGTACTCCCGGGTTCTATTGTCCTTTGGAACACCTGATAAGATGATCACCATTTGCCCGCTGGCATTTGGAGAGGTGGGAGTGAAGGAGCGTGTAAAGGGGGTTCTGAATTATAAGAAACCGGCCTTTTGGATCATTCTTGCGGCAATCATGATCTGCATTCTGGTGGTGATCTGTTTTCTCACCAATGCGAAAGATGCAGACGATAATGCTACTCTGCCGAAATTGGCAGAAAAGCAATTAGAGACTTTGTATCAGCAGGAATTTGAGAAGCACAGCGATAAAATGCCCAGCTCTGTGATCTTTGAGTTTATGTCATTATCTTATGATGGCAGAATCTATACGGCAGGCCGGGAAGGACGTGGCATATATGTATCCGCAGAGGGTGTTCCGGGTAATGCATGGGAGAAGTCTCTTGCGGACTATCCATTGGAAAAGATCTGTGATGTGTATGGCGCATTATTTGTTAAACCCGTGTATGGAGATCTGAATGCAGACGGACAGTTTGCGGATGTGTACGCTTGGTACGATAATGACCGCAAAGTAAAAGGCGAGTGCAAAGAGGGGGTCATCTGGAAATTGGAAGGATACGCTCCGGAGGATCAGGTGATTCTTACCATACCGCAGGTCAATGCATTTGGCAGGATCGAGTACGAGATGATCACTTTCCGCCATATGAATGACGTGAAGATAGAAACCGGTAGAGATCTTTTGAATATCGTTTTGAAAGCACAGAACGTAGATCAGTACGGTGTGATAGGACAGCCGGATACTTTGCAGACTTTTACAGGAGATAGCCTGGAGGATAAATATTTCATCAGAGATTTTGTGAAAGCGCCTGTGGTTTCGGCGGAGATGATCACGGATATCGGCACCTACCAGACGATTATGATTCGAGAAAGAGCACCGTATGATCGCTTTATCGAATGAAGAGAGTATGGTGAGGGTATCATTGGATAGCACACACCGGAAGGAACTGCGGTATTCTTTCAGGTCGATAAGTCTATTAAGGATGACTCCGAGTATAAAACCATTACGATCGCGGGCAGTTTTACGGCGACTGTAGAACAGATCCTTCCGGACTATAATGATTTGTCCGGCAATACAGTAGCTGTTGTACATGAAGCTCAGAGTTCGCCGTTTTTGCTGTTTTTTGAGGAGGATATGACGGACAAACTGCAGATCGGTACATCTTATGTATTCTACTTTGAACCTTTTGAGGCCGTTGTTCGTAAAGATGACCAATATGCAGGCTTGAATCCGGAACCGCAGAAGTATTCTTCACAATACAAGATCGTAGAATATTACCCGGCAGATGTCGGCAGTGTGGACGCCGGTGCATTCCAGGGGGATCGCAATGTAGCATTAGCCAATATCGCCCGGGTTTGGGCAGGTGCATTCTGCGAGCGCAACGGTTACGTCATAGGTAACATTGTGAGCGATGAACTGAAAAAAAGCATGCTGGGATCCGGGTTCCTTGAGGAAGCCAATGGCCAGTATTCTCTGGGATACAGTAGTTCATGGCCCACGCAGAATAATGCGTATATGGTAACTAAATTGGATACGGAAGCATCCACAATTGAAATCTTGTATTATGTGATAACTTCCAATTCTATGGTTACGGTATGGCGAGAGATCCTTCATGTAAACAAGGATGGCGGCGTCATGGTGACGGGGGAGGAATTACAGAAGTATGATACTGTTGAGACTTATGGTGATTTTGAGGCAGCTTACCCTGTGATCGATCACACATGGATGGATTATACCGTGAATGGTTTGGCGCCTTACCTGTATCAGTCTGCACAGCTGAGCAGCAGCCATTTGTTGGAGAAATTGCAAGATCCCTGCAGTGCGGCAAAGATCCTGCTGCATCTACCGGATAATGAAAATATAGTGGATACGGCTTATTATGTGTCGGATGAGGACGGCTATCATATCGAGCAGAATCTGGCAGCCTACGATTACAGTAACGAGAAAGAAGTGACGTTGTTGATCGCTTTGCCGGGAAGCCCGATCTATCGCGAGATCAGAATGATAAAATTGGAAGAATATGGCAATATCTGGGTGCCTTAGTAACGGCTCCTACAGACGATTTGACTGGATGGAAGTACCAGTCTACCAAGAGGCAGGTTTGATACCTGCCTTTTTTATTTGAACTATTTTCTTGACTAATAAGCTTTATCAAACGGTGCAGCCTTGTTAACCGTAGCATGGATTTTGGGTGCGTTGAAATTCAAAACAACAGAAAGGTGAGGTCGATACTTAAGAATGTTTTAAGACTTCATTAAAGATGCGCTAGATTAGTTGTCTGGGCATATGAAAGGTAGTACCATGATATGCGAAGGAATATAGAAAAAGTGAAAAGTAGATTTTGAACAGGACATCTATTGAAGAAAATACATTTCGTGGGAACACAAGCTGGAGGGTTTGGTATGTTAATAAAGAGAAGTTTTGGTAGAACAATGTTAGTTACTTTGGCTATGGTACTTAGTCTGACGGCTTGCGGCAAGGGAGAGCTTCCACAGGAGCAGGAATCACATACTGCTGTGCATACGGAAATCTTAGATGATATTGTGAATGGAGATTATGAGTGGCATGACAATACGAAGGACGCATATATTGCCATTCTGAATAAGAGAATTGCAACTTTTACCAGCATGAACAATAACGATTTGAATTTTGTCCCCGGATTAAAATATGGCTTTTTGGGCGCAAATACAGGACATATATTTGAAGAGTGGGGATATAAAGGGAAAGATGGAATTATAAATCATAGCAAATATGCCTTTGTTTCCTCATCTGAAATGAAAGAGGAGGTATTATCAGAAGATGCTAAATTGAAAATAGTGGGGGCTTGCAATGATAGCGATAATACTCTTCGTGTTCTGTACAGGGATGGAGAGAGTTACCTATTAGAGGCAGATTCGAATGGAGACATTGTTGCACAATTACAACTAGAGTTTTTGCAGGGTAAAGTACATAACATACAGAAAATGCAGAAGGATACAGAGGGTGCGTATCATGTGCTGATTTATGAAGTACCATATGTTGACGGAGAAGTGATAGGTGACCTGGCGCCAGCTTATTATTACTACCATCCGGAAAATGCAAAGTGGATGCGTTTTCAACCGGAAGAAGGAGAGGTTCGCTGCCTGTTACATCTGCAGCATGGCAAAATGGGTGTGGAAGTGACTGCCGACAAGAAGCAATATTTGTATGCGTTTGAAGTGGGAAAAGAGGCTCCAGAATGTATCGCGGAAGTATTTGATCTTCTGGATGATGCGGCTTTTGTGGATGAGGAGACATATTTTTATGCAGACCAGAGTGGTGTTTACCGTAAGCATATAACGGACGAAGAGGGAACACCGATATATATATTTGCTAATCACGGAATTCTTGCTAAAGCGATACATGATATCAATTATGCGGGAAATCGATTGGATCTGATCTGTGAAAATGAGGATGGAATTGCGTATTATCTGCAACTGCAGCCTGCCGAGGGACAAATAAGTACCGTGGAGATCACCCTTGCTGCCAGTCCGAGTTCAGAAATATACTTCAAGACAGCGGCAGCTGAGTTTAACAGACAATTCCCTAATTATTACATAACGATTACCACGGATAAAGACAGGGAGACGCTGCAGAGAGAGGCGGCTAACGGAGAAGGACCTGTGCTGTATGACAGCTGGGCACTGCCTTTTGAGAAAAATAAGAAAGTGTTTATGCCACTGAATCCTTATATGAATTGGCTGACGGATGAAGGTGACTTTTTTGAAAATGTTCTGGAGATAGGAATGGAAGGCGATATACAGTATGGTATCCCTATTCAATTCAGTCTGCGAACTATGGCTGTGAGGGCAGAAAATGCAAAGGATTGGGATTACGATACTTTCTTGAAAGAGTATTCCAAACACCCGGAAATGCTCTTATCCAATGCTGACCATGGTGCATACGAGCTTATCATGAAATTATTGATTCGGGCAGAAGATGACAGTTGTTTCTGGGATGTTGACAAACAGGAAAGTTATTTCTCCAAGAAGAAAGATATTTTGGAAATGGTCAAAACAACTATGGATAAGAATCGAGATATTTTCGCAGGAAGGTCATTGGTGGACGGAGAAGTGTTTTGCAATCTAATCGGTATTAACAGACCGGAAAACCTGGAAGTCAGCAGATTCTATTACGGCGATGAGGCTGTTTATACAGGATATCCTACGAAGGATGGCGCGGCCCACTTTGTGGAGGAAACTAATATAGTTTGCATTAGAGATTCTGCGGGTGAGGAGGAGAAGGCAGCTGCAGTGGCTTTCCTGAAGGTGTTGTTATCCTACGAGGGACAGAGAGCAGCTGTGAAGAATGATTATTTTAATTTGAGTGTCAGAAAAGATGTATTTGATGAACAATGCGACCAGTACAGCACCAGTCAGCCGTTTGTATACGCTCCCTATTTCGAGATGACATCAATAGACAAGTATGATAAGGAATGGTGCAAGAAAAAGATTTATGATCTGATTGATCATGCTAGACCCAGCAGAGGATTACCTAGTGAGTTATCCCAAATTTTGATAGATGAATTGGATTTGTATTTTACAGGTAAACAGAGCTTAGATGTTACCACAAATCACTTGGATAACAGGATTAGTTTATATTTACAGGAGTAATATAATTTTTGGAGATTATGCCATGGTATCAATCTGCTGCATCCCTATTTATTAGGTTGAGTTTTTTCGGCTTTTGTGGTAGCATTTAACCATTGTATGTTCAAGATTCATAATGGATGAATTCTGGACAGGAAAAGAAAACGTGACAGAGGGACGAACTTCGAGATAAAAGGAATGTCCCTGAGAGGAGAATACATGAAATTAGGAATCGTGGGTTTGCCCAACGTAGGTAAATCAACTTTGTTTAATGCTATTACAGGTACTGCAAATGCGCAGGCTGCAAACTATCCTTTCTGTACCATCGAGCCCAACACCGGTATCGTGGCTGTACCCGATGAGAGACTGGACAAGCTGGCTGAGTACTGGCAGACCGATAAGAAGACCCCTGCAGTGGTAGAGTTTACCGATATCGCAGGATTGGTTAAGGGTGCTTCCAAGGGCGCCGGACTGGGTAATAAGTTCCTGGGCCATATCAGAGAGTGTGACGCCATCATTCACGTAGTACGTTGCTTTGATAATGATGAGATCATGCACGTAGTAGAGGATGCTACCAAGGCAGTTGCAGTAGATCCTGCAGGTGATATGGAATGTATCGACATGGAGCTGATCTTCGCAGATCTGGATATGATCGAGAACAGACTGGCTAAGGTGATCAAGCTTGGCAAGAGCGGCAACAAGGATGCTAAGGAAGAGGCTGAGTTCCTGGAGCAGGTCAAGGCTCATCTCGAGGCTGGCAACAATGCTCGTACCTTTGAGTATGATGAGAGCAATGAGATCTTTGCAAAGGCAATGAAGGAGATGGGACTTCTTTCCGCAAAGCCTATCATCTATGCTTGCAACATGGATGATGACGGTGTGATGGATCCCGAGGCTTCCGATTATTACAATATCGTTGCTAAGAAGGCAGCAGCAGAGGACGCTTCCGTGCTTCCTATCTGCGCTAAGACAGAGGAAGAGCTTTCCGAGCTGGATGAGGAAGAGAAGGCTATGTTCATGGAAGAACTGGGCATCAGCGAGTCCGGTCTGGACAGATTGATCAAGGCTAGCTACAAACTGCTTGGACTGATCTCTTATCTGACCGATGGTAAAAAGGAATGTCGTGCATGGACCATCAAGAATGGTACCAAGGCTCCTCAGGCAGCAGGTAAGATCCATTCCGACTTCGAGCGTGGGTTCATTCGTGCGCAGGTCATCGCATACGATGATCTGGTAGAAGCAAACTTTGACTACCAGGCAGTGAAGGCAAAGGGTAAGCAGCGCACCGAAGGTAAAGAGTACGTCGTAAAAGATGGAGATATTATCGAATTCCTCTTCAATGTGTAAAGAAATAGAAAGGATCAACCTATGAACGCAGGCGATATTGCTTTCCCGAACCTGGGGATCTATCTGAAGAATGTTCCCAGAGATTTCTCCGTGTTTGGATTCAGAATAGCTTTTTACGGCCTTATTATCGGTATAGCGGTATTCGCAGGCATTGTGACTGCGGCACGTATCGCAAAGAAGTCCGGGCAGAATCCGGATGACTACTGGGATTTCGCATTGTATGCGGTAATTTTCTCCGTAATAGGCGCCAGAATCTATTATGTTATCTTTTCCTGGGATTCCTACAAGGATAACCTGCTGCAGATCTTCAATCTGCGCGGCGGCGGACTTGCCATTTACGGCGGTGTGATCGCAGCCTTCATCACCTTGTATGTGTGGTGTAAGATCTGCAAAAAGAGTGCGCCGCTGTTCGGCGACACTGCAATGCCGGGACTGATCCTGGGTCAGGCTATCGGACGCTGGGGCAACTTCTTCAACAGAGAGGTGTTCGGCGAATATTACAACGGCCTTCTGTCTATGCAGCTTCCCATCGAAGCGATCCGTGACAGAAGCGACATCTCAGAGAAGATCGCAGCCAACATTCCGGCGGGAGCCAATTACATCAATGTGCATCCCACCTTCCTTTATGAGAGTCTGTGGAACCTGTTTATCTTCGTATTGCTTCTCGTGTACTGGAAGCACAGAAAGTTCAACGGTGAGATCTGTCTTCTGTATCTGGGCGGATACGGCGTAGGACGTTTCGTGATCGAGGGAATCAGAACAGACACCCTGTTCCTTCCCGGAACCACAGTTCCTGTTTCTCAGGTGGTAGCGGTAGCCATGGTAGTCTTTGCGGTTGCAACGGATATCATCGTACGCATGAGACTGGCTAAGAAAAGCACTCCCGAGGTGGCAAAAGTACCTTCCGAAGCAGAAAAAAGTGAATAAAATCAAGGGTTTTTGAGGCATCTTGCATTGAAAAATGCAGGGTGCCTTTTTTGTGCGCTTTTTACAATTATTGCTAAATAAGTTTGTTAGATTTTGCTGAGCAGTTTTTTTCTATTGGACTTGCCAAACTATTAAGAATATATTAAAATCATACTGTAAGTGGTATGGATATGGCAGATTTTCCCATAAAGTGGGATGAAAAACCTGAAAATAGTGGTTTTTGAAGGCCGGATCCGGTGGCAGTATCACTTGCAGACTGGCGGTGATTGCGATGTTTATGGGCAGATACAATCATACAATTGATCCGAAAGGCAGGTTGAGTATTCCTTCAAAGTGCCGTGAAGTGCTGGGTGACGAATTCGTTATCTCCAAAGGAATGGATGGCTGCTTATTTGTGTATGCAATTGATGATTGGAAAGTCTTTGAAGCAAAACTCGCATCCTTGCCTCTTGCCAACGCAGGAACGAGACAGTTCGCCAGATTCTTCTTGTCCGGCGCACAGTATGTGACAGTAGGTAAACAGGGACGAGTTCTCATGCCTCAGGATCTGAGAGAGTTCGCAGCATTAGAGAAAGATGTGGTTCTTGCGGGAACCGGCGGACGTATCGAAATCTGGAGCTTGGAGAACTGGGATAAGAATACAGAACAGGTTGATATCAATGAGATCGCTCAGGGTATCGCAGATCTGGGATTAACGATTTAAGGAACGTACCTATGGAATTCAATCATTATTCCGTCTTACTTAGGGAGACGATCGAACAACTTCATGTAAAGCCTGACGGAATATATGTTGACGGTACACTTGGCGGCGGCGGACATGCTTATGAGGTATGTAAGCAACTTACCACCGGCAGATTCTACGGAATCGATCAGGATGACGCAGCCATAGCAGCCGCGGGAGAACGATTGGCTCCCTTCGGCGATAAGGTGACGATCCTTCGCAATAATTATTGCAATATGAAAGCGGCACTGGCGGCTGAGGGCGTGACGAAGGTGGACGGTATCGTCCTGGACCTGGGAGTTTCCTCCTATCAGTTGGACACCGAGGAGAGAGGCTTCTCTTACAGATTTGATGCGCCCCTGGATATGAGAATGGACAGACGACAGACTCTGACAGCCAGAGATATCGTCAACAACTATTCGGAGAGCGAATTGTTCCGCATCATCAGAGATTACGGCGAAGATAAGTTTGCCAAGAATATCGCCAAGCACATCGTGATGCGAAGAGCGGACAAGCCCATCGAGACCACCTTCGAACTGAATGAGGTCATCAAGGCGGCGATCCCCGCAAAAATGAGACAGAACGGGCATCCTTCCAAACAGACTTTCCAAGCCATTCGTATCGAATGCAACAGAGAGTTGGAAGTGCTTCGAAATACATTGGACGATTTCATCGAACTTTTGAATCCGGGAGGAAGACTTTGCATCATCACCTTCCATTCCCTGGAAGACAGGATCGTGAAACTCAGTTTCAAGAAAAACGAAAATCCTTGTACCTGCCCTCCTAATTTCCCCACTTGTGTGTGTGGACAGGTATCCAAAGGTACGGTCATCACCAGAAAGGCAATTCTTCCCGGCGAGAAAGAATTGGAAGAGAACAGCAGATCAAAGAGCGCGAAACTTCGGGTGTTCGAAGCTTCGTAGTAATAAATAGAAAGTAGGAAGTAACAATGAATCAGAGAGTAAACAATAGACAGAATGTCAGCAGACACACCGGCAGAACTCCTTACGTGGACGGAAGTGCAGCTAGAAAATATAATGAGGTTCCCGTAAGAAGAAACTACGAGAACGAAGATGAAAAGCCCGTCGTACGTATCAATCGTGAGAAGGAACGTCATATGAGCGCCGGCTATGTGCTTTTCCTGGTAGCTGCATTGTGCCTTTGCTCTTACATTCTTTTCAACTATATTCAGCTGCAGGCAGAACTTACCAATGTCACCAGAACCGTGGCTAAGAAGGAAAGCCAGCTGAACAATATGAAGATCGCAAATGATGAGAATTACAACAGAATCGCAAGCAGCATGGATCTTGAAAAGATCAAGAGCATCGCGATCGGCGAGCTGGGAATGGTATATGCAGCAGAAGGACAGATCGTCCTTTACTCCAGCGAAGGAAATGACTGTATGAGACAGGTGACCCAGAATAATTAACGAGGTGTAATGTGAGCAGTCAGAACAGAAATACAGGCGAAAGAAAAGTTAAAAAGTTCACACAGAAAATGCAGAAGAAGCTGGTAGTATTATTCATTTTAATACTGCTGGCTTTTGCAGGGTTAAGCATAGTATTGATCTCACTGGTGAAAAACAATAAGGTTGACTATCAGAAGCAGATCCTGTCCCAGCAACAGTACGATTCTACCGTCATCCCTTATAGACGCGGCGATATCGTAGATGCCAAGGGCATCAAACTGGCTACCAGTGAAAAGGTCTACAATCTGATCGTGGATGCGAAGATCATGAACACCGAGGTCAAGGGAGAGAAGCCTTATCTGGAGACCACACTGGATGCGTTGACCAGGAATTTCCCTATGCTGGATATGGTGGCAGTGAGAAAGCACGTTACCACCAATACCAATGCACCTTACTATGTGGCTGCCAAGAGACTGACCTATGACCAGATCAGTTCCTTCAAGTCAGCCCAGCTGGATGATTCCAACATTAAGGGCATCTGGTTCGAGGAAGAATACAAGAGAGTATACCCCAACGGTTCACTGGCAGCGGATGCCATCGGTTTCACCACAACCGACGGACAGGGCAGCTATGGATTGGAGGAGTTTTACAACGATATCTTAAACGGTACCAACGGACGTGAGTACGGTTATCTGAACGAGGACTTGAATCTGGAGAGAACCGTTAAGCCTGCAGTGGATGGTTATACCGTACACAGTACCATCGATTCCAACATTCAGATGATCGCTGAGAAGTACATCGCGAAGTTCATGGAGGAGCACAAGGATCTGGTGAGAGCCGGAAACGGTGCGGAGAATGTGGGATGTATCGTTATGGATGTCAACAACGGTGAGATCCTGGCCATGGCCAGCGCTCCCGGATATGACCTGAATGACACCAGAAATGCCCAGGCACTGATCGGCAGCAAGATGGTGGAGCAGGTCACCAATGCCAACGGATATTACGAGATCAAGAAGAACGGACAGGTGATCAACCAGGATATCATTGATTCCATGGACAACGATCAGCTGCTTCTGAATCTGAATTATCTCTGGAAGAACTTCTGTATCACCAATACCTATGAGCCCGGCTCCGTAGCAAAGCCTTTTACTGTGGCTGCAGCATTGGAGAAGGGTACCATTACTCCGGCTTCCACCTTTGAGTGTAACGGTTCCCTGGAGATCGGTGGTTTCAAGATCAAGTGCCATAACGGTAACGAAGGTACCATGACCCTGGAAAGCGGCGTGGCAAAATCCTGTAACGTAACCATGATGAAGATCGCTCAGACTCTGGGCGTTGATAATTTCTGTGAATATCAGTCTATTTTCAACTTTGGACTGAAGACCAATGTAGACCTGGCAGGTGAGGCAAGAACCAATTCCCTGATCTACAATCCTAATGTGATGGGACCTACCGATCTGGCAACCAACAGTTTCGGTCAGAACTTTAATATCACCATGATCCAGGGTGTGGCAGGTTTTGCTTCCCTGATCAACGGCGGATATTATTATGAGCCTCACATTGTAAACAAGATCACCAACTCCAACGGAGCAACTATTAAAAATATCGAGCCCCGTGTGCTGAAGCAGACCGTATCCGAGAATACTTCCGAACTGATCAGACAGTATTGTACCGCAGTTGTTCAGTACGGTACCGGTAAGACCGCACGTCCCGCAGGTTATATGATCGGCGGTAAGACAGGTACTGCGGAGACCATCGACCAGAATACTCACAAGCGTTCTCCCAATGAGTACGTTGTTTCCTTTATGGGCTTTGCCCCTGCGGATGATCCTCAGATCGCAGTTTACGTAGTCGTAGACAGAGCCAATGCGGTTCGTCAGGACGATGCGAAGTTTGCTACCAGAATCGTGCGCGGTGTATTGACAGAGACCCTTCCTTATCTGCAGATCTTCATGACAGAAGAGCTGACCGAGAAGGAGATGAAGGAACTGGAGGAACTGAAGCTGGAGATCACTTCTCAGTATAAGGCTCCCAAGGAGGAGACTGAGGTTGTGGAACCTATCTACACGGTAGGTGAAGATGGCGGAAAGCCTACCTGGCTGACCTTCCCTATTGATCCCAACACAGGGTATCGTGTGGATCCTGCAACAGGTTATAAGTATGATGCCCAGGCCGGTTTCCTGATAGAAGGCGATATGTCCTCCATCGGAATCGAAGAACCTGTAAACAAGAATCTGGAATCAGAATAACAGACAAACATAACCTCACAAAACCGGGAATAGAGTATATCAATACCTTTTGTGAGGTTTTTTTGTGGGTGAGTACAATAAAATCGGCAACCGCAAAAAGATGCTGGTGGCCGGACTGCTTTTTACATTGATGTTTCTCGTATTGCTGGTGCGGCTTTGTATTATGTGTATCAACAATGAGCACTACAGTCAGATGGCGGATGATCTGCATGAGAGGGAACGTAAGATCAAGGCGCCCAGGGGAAAGATCCTGGATCGCAACGGTGTAGTCCTCGCGGATAACAAGACGGTATGTACCATATCCGTGATCCATAATCAGATCGAGGATCCGGAGAAGGTGATCGAGGTCTTAAGCAGGGAACTGGATCTGTCGGAAGAGACCGTGAGAAAGCGGGTAGAAAAGTATTCCTCCATGGAGCGGGTCAAAAGCAACGTGGAGAAAACCATCGGTGACAAGATTCGAAACATGGATCTGGCCGGTGTAAAAGTAGATGAAGATTACAAGCGAACCTATCCCTATGGTTCCCTGGCCAGCAAAGTGCTGGGATTTACCGGAGGAGATAACCAGGGGATCATCGGTTTGGAAGTGGTCTATGACAAGGTGCTGCAGGGAACTCCGGGGCTGATCCTCACCATGACCGATGCCAAGGGCATCGAACTGGAGGACAGAGGAGAAAGACGGCAGGAACCGATAGCAGGACTGAATCTGGTGACAAGCCTGGATGTGAATATACAGACCTATGCCACACAATTGGCGATGCAGGCCATGGCGGCTAAGGAAGCGGAGCGGGTCTCCGTGTTGGTGATGAACCCTCAGAATGGCGAGATCTACGCCTGCGTCAATGTGCCGGAGTTTGATCTGAACGATCCCTACAGATTGTCGGAGAGCGAGGGCGCAGAGGGCCTGACGGAGAAAGAGAAGCAGGACGCTCTGAATCGCATGTGGAGAAACGGCTGCATCAACGATACCTACGAGCCCGGATCGACCTTCAAGATGATCACCGCGGCCGCAGGGTTGGAAGAAGGCGTCATAACCAAGGATAGTCCTTATTATTGCTCCGGATATACGGTGGTGGACGACCGCGTCATCCATTGTCACAAGCGAACCGGTCACGGCAGTCAGGACTTCGTGCACTGCATGATGAATTCCTGTAATCCTGCGCTGATCAATGTGGGACTTAAGCTTGGAGTTGACACATACTACAGTTATTTTGAAAAGTTTGGCCTCTTGCAGAAGACCGGCATCGATCTGCCGGGAGAAGCGACGACCATTATGCATAAAAAAGAGAATATGGGAAATGTGGAACTGGCCACGGTTGCTTTCGGGCAATCTTTTCAGATCACACCGATCCAACTGCTAACGACAGCGTCTTCGCTGATCAACGGAGGCAGAAGAGTGACACCCCACTTTGCCGTGAAAACGGTGGACAATGACGGTAACACCAAAGAGGAATATGAGTATCCTGAACAGGCGGGGATCCTTTCGGAGGAGACCGGAGCGTTGATGCGGGAGATCTTAGAGATGGTGGTGTCGGAAGGCTCCGGAAAGAACGGTAAGGTAGAAGGTTACCGAGTTGGCGGCAAAACTGCCACCAGTCAGACATTGCCCAGAAGCAGCGGACGTTATATCGCCTCCTTCGTAGGGTTCGCGCCCGCGGATGATCCACAGGTCATAGCAATGGCGATCATTCATGATCCCAAGGGAGTCTACTATGGAGGCACCATTGCAGCGCCGGTCATTAGGCAGCTTTATGAAAATATCCTTCCGTATTTACTGAAGTAATACTATAATAGAATCATGTAGTGTCGGTAGACACCGCAGCAGAAAGGTCAGGTCATATTATGGCAGAGAGAGAAGCAGTCAGAAAAAGAAATAAAAGAAAGAGCGACAGTTACTTTGACTACAGTCTATTGTTCGTTGTGCTCTTTTTACTGGTATTTGGTTTTATCATGATCTATTCTGCCAGCTCCTATAATGCCTTTCAGGATTACGGTGATCCTGCCTATTACATGAAAAAGCAGCTGCTGGCAGCGCTGATCGGTCTGGTACTTATGGTCGTGGTATCCAAGATCCCTTACCATTTCTTTGAGAGATTTGCACTGGCAGGATTCATTTTCTCCCTGCTTCTGATCCCTGTGGTTAAGACGCCTCTGGGTGTTAACTCCCACGGTGCTACCCGTTGGATCAAGATCCCCGGTATCGGTCTGAACCTTCAGCCTGCGGAGATCGCAAAGCTCTGTATGATCTTGTTCCTGGCAGTACTCGTCAGCAAACTGGGCAGAAACGTGGACACATTCAAGGGATTTGCCATCATGGTCTGCGCGCCTTTGCTTCATTGTGCTTTTATTTATCTGTTTACCAAGAACTTAAGTTCCGCGATCATCGTTTTCGGTATTTCCTTCCTGATGCTTTTCGTGGCAAGCAGCAGTTATAAGGTCTTCTTCGCGCTGGGCGGCGGGGGAATCGCAGCCGTCACGGCTTTGGTATTATATATCGTCAATAAAGTCGGAACCGATGGCGGTTTCCGTAGTGAACGAATCATTGTATGGCTGAATCCCGAAAGCCAGGCACAGGATAAAGGTTTCCAGACCCTGCAGGCATTGTATGCCATCGGTAGCGGTGGCACCTGGGGCAAAGGACTGGGACAGAGTATGCAGAAGCTGAGCTTCCTTCCCGAGTCACAGAACGATATGATCTTCTCCATCATTTGTGAAGAGTTGGGATTGTTTGGCGGAATCTGCGTTATTTCGATGTTTATCATGCTCCTTTGGAGAATGCTGGTGATCGCCAACAATGCTCCCGATCTGTACGGCGCAATGCTGGTGGTAGGCGTTATGGGACATATCGCCATTCAGGCGGTTCTGAATATTGCAGTTGTTACCAATACCATTCCCAATACCGGTATTTCCCTTCCTTTCATCAGTTACGGCGGTTCCTCGGTTATGTTCCTGCTGATAGAGATCGGATTGGTCATGAGTGTTTCCAGAGGCATACGCCTGGCGGATACCCAGTAACCTTTCGGCACGGGAACATGCTCTTCGACATAGAATATAGTAATTCTGCGCCGGAGTGTTTGTATGGGATCCATAACGATACAGGGAAGAGTTCCTCTGCAGGGAACAGTGGTAATTCAAGGTTCGAAGAATGCGGCGCTGCCGATCCTGGCAGCCGGTCTGCTGACATCGGAGGAGTCATTTATCGGAAACTGTCCCCATATTTCGGATGTTTTCAGGATGCTTCGACTGATGAAAAGTATTGGTTGTGAGATCAACAGACAGACCGACGGATACACTGTAGATGCTTCCCGGGTGAGCAGAGAATCGGTGCGACTGACCGGAGAGGCAGTGGCAGGGATGCGTTCCTCCATCTGTTTGCTTGGCGCGTTGGTGGGGATCTGCGGTGAAGTGATCATGGAACCTCCCGGAGGATGTGCTATCGGAGCACGCCCTATTGATATGCATATAGAAGCCCTCACAAAGATGGGGGTTACTTTTTCTTTTCAAAATGGTATGATGAGGGCTGTGGCACCCGAACTTCACGGAGCGGAGATCCGGTTCGGGAAGAAGAGTGTGGGAGCCACGGAGAACTGTATTCTGGCTGCGGTCAGTGCAGAAGGAAAAACCACCATACAAAATGCTGCCACGGAACCTGAGGTCAGCTCCCTGTGTCATTTCCTGACGCAGTGCGGTGCTGAGATAGAGGGGATCGGTACGGAAGAACTTACCGTGTATGGCGGCAAAAAGTTATACGGAACGAGATTTACCGTGCCTGCGGACAGGATCGTTGCAGGTACGTATTTGATGTCCTGCATCGGTACCGGAGGAGATGTATTCCTGGAACAGGCACCCGCTGCGGATATGACCGCCGTGATATTGACGGCTGCCAGAATGGGCGGCAAGGTATGGGCAGGAGAGGAAGGCATCTATGTACAGGGACCGATCAGACCTTTGCCGGTACCTTTCCTGAAAACAGGCAGCTACCCGGAATTTCCCACGGATCTTCAGTCTGTTTTGCTGGCTGTGGAGACGGTAGGCGACGGGGAAACTATCATTGAGGAGACGGTCTTTGAGAATCGCTTTCGCATTGCGGATGACCTGAATCGTATGGGTGCAAAGATCGAAGTGTGTGAAGGCAACAAGGCGATCGTACAGGGCGTGCCCTATCTAAAGGGGGCCAATGTGACAGCCTGTGAACTGCGGGGCGGTGCGGCACTTGTGACCGCAGGACTGATGGCCAGAGGAAAGACTGTAGTGAATGACAGTTCATTCATATACCGCGGATATGAGAATATCTGCAGAGATTTCAGAGAGTTAGGAGCGAGAATAATCAGTGGCTAAGAGGAAAAAAGGAATCAGAATAGTGGTCATACTGCTGATACTTGCAGCTGCTGTTCTGGGACTTGGTATTTACGTAAAGAACACATACACCGTCAACAAGGTGTATGTGGAAGGCAACCTTCATTATACGGAAGACGAGATCAAAGCGATCGTTATGGACGGGATGTTAGGGGATAATTCCATCTATCTTTCCCTAAAATACAGAGACAAGGGCATCCGGGATGTTCCTTTTGTGGATGTCATCGATGTGGAAGTCTTAGAGCCTGATACCATCAAAATATATGTGGTTGAGAAGATGCTCACCGGATATATCAAGTTCCTGGATGCATATATGTACTTTGATAAGGATGGTTATGTGGTGGAGAATTCCAGCGTGAAGACCATCGGAGTGCCTCAGATCACCGGACTGGAGTTCGACCATGTGGTGGTGGGAGAGCCTCTTCCCGTAAAGGATGAAGAGATCTTTTCCTCCATTCTGAACATGACCAAATTGCTGAATAAATATAAACTGATCTCCGACAAGATCTATTTTGCGGGGAACGGAGAAGTCACAGTTTACTTCAAGGGAGTCAAGGTGGTCCTTGGCAACGATGCCTTCACTTTGGAGGATAAGATCATGAGACTTCCGGAGTTTTTGAACAGCTTGGAAGGCATGAACGGAGTGCTGCAAATGGCGGTTTATGATGAGAACGGAACCTACACTTTCCAGCCGGAATAAGTGTTAAAAATATTTAAGAAAATAGTTGCGTATTTTGAAAAATGATTATATGATAGTTTTGTATGGAATTTATTAGTTTAAAGGAGGACAAACCCTTGCTTGAAATTAGAACAAATGATGCTGAATCAGGCGCAAAGATTATCGTAGTCGGTGTCGGCGGCGCTGGTAATAATGCTGTTAATAGAATGGTTGACGAACAGATCGACGGAGTAGACTTCATCGGTGTTAACACTGATAAGCAGGCACTTCAGCTCTGTAAGGCTCCTAAACTTCTTCAGATCGGTGAGAAGCTTACCAAGGGACTTGGCGCAGGTGCTAAGCCTGAGGTTGGTGAGAAGGCTGCTGAGGAGAGTTGTGAAGAACTGGCTGCAGCTATCAAGGGCGCAGATATGGTATTCGTAACCTGTGGTATGGGTGGCGGTACCGGTACCGGTGCAGCTCCTGTTGTTGCAAGACTGGCTAAGGATATGGGTATCCTTACCGTTGGCGTAGTAACCAAGCCTTTCCGTTGGGAAGCTAAGGCAAGAATGATGAACGCTCTGAACGGTATTGAGAAGATCAAAGAGAACGTAGATACTCTGATCGTTATCCCTAATGATAAATTGCTTGAGATCGTTGACAGACGTACTACCATGCCTGAGGCACTGAAGAAGGCTGATGAAGTTCTTCAGCAGGCAGTTCAGGGTATTACCGACCTGATCAATGTTCCCGCAGTCATCAACCTTGACTTTGCAGACGTTCAGACTGTTATGAAGGACAAGGGTATTGCTCATATCGGTATCGGTGAAGGTAAGGGCGATGACAAGGCTCTGGATGCTGTTAAGATGGCAGTTGAGAGTCCTCTGCTTGAGACCACCATTGCCGGTGCTACTCATGTGATCATTAACGTATCCGGTGACATCACTCTGGCAGATGCCAGCGATGCTGCAGGATTCGTTCAGGATATTGCCGGTGATGATGTTAACATCATCTTCGGTGCAATGTATGATGCTTCCAAGACTGACAGCTGTACCGTAACCGTAATTGCTACCGGTATCGTAGATGTCAACAATCAGGTTCCCGTTCAGCCTGCTAAGCAGACTCAGGCAGGAACACTCAGACAGCCCGGTCTGATCACCCCCGTTGGTGTTAAGCCCATGACTGCACAGCCCGGTATCCAGCCCATCGGACAGCCTGCTCCCAGACCTATCCAGAAGCCTATCGATATCAAGAGCAGTGTTGAGCAGAAGTCTCTGAAGATTCCTGATTTCCTTCAGAAAAAGTAGTAGAAACTTGATACATAGAGACCACACAGAAATGTGTGGTCTTTTTTTGTCGCCAAAAATCAATGGTAAAGGGCTTGGTTTTGACAGAATATCTCTTTGGCACCTTCTATAATGAGAGCAAAAGAGGAGGCGTGTCTTGGTCTACGAAATCTATGCAGATCGTTTGTTTCTGACCAATTTTGTGATGAACCTTTATGTCCTTTCTGCGCTGGATCACTTCACTTTCCGAACTGCCACCGGAAAGAGACTTGTTGCGGGAGCCTGCCTGGGGGCACTGGGATATCTGCTTCCTTTCCTGCTGCCGGGACCGATCTGGGTTCGCCTGATTCCGGGACTGTTGATCGGTATGTTCGGGATGTTGCAGGTGACTTTTCGCATCCAAGATCCCGGAAACTTTGTGGGAATGTATGGGAAAGGTCTGCTATGCACCTTTGTATTCAGTGGGATCTCGCTGACCGCCACGTCCTTTCTGGAAATTCTGTTTGGAAGAGGCATCGGTTCCTTAATGGTACCGGTGTGCGGCGGTATCGTGCTCTTTTTCCTGAATAGGAGAGAATCGCAGCAGATCCCGGAGATCGTCAAAGTTACGATACCTTGCGGCGAGAAGAGTTATACCGTAAATGCGCTGGTGGACAGCGGAAATAGTCTGACAGAACCCATCAGCGGACAGCCGGCGGCGGTTCTTTCCGAGGATCTGTTTCAGGAACTTTTCCCGGGAGAAAGCGCAGGCTTTCGTGTCATTCCCTATGAGACCATTGAACATAAGCGGGGGATACTGAGGGCTTATTTGCTTCCGAAGATCCAAGTCGAATTACATGGGATGAAGAAGGAATACGAAAAGATCTATGTGGCAGAGATGCCGGGGACTTCAACGTATTCTTTAAAGTCAGGTGAGATCAGAATGATATTGAGCCCTGTGCTTTTGTCGAATACAAGGCAATACGGGCGGATTGTGAGGAGATATGGTACTGAAGGTAGCTATGCCCGGAAAATTCCGGGTTCGAATGTTTCGGAGGGAGCATATGTTTCTGCGCCCTCAGGGAGAGATCCATTACATAGGAGGAACGGAAATATTGCCGGCGCCCTTGGAGGGCGAGCGGGAAACGGTGGTGATCAATGATCTGGGAACGGAGCATGATACCGAGGCCAAGGCCACATTGATCGAACATAACCTTCGACTAGTGGTATACATAGCCAAGAAATTTGACAACACCGGGGTGGGAGTGGAGGACCTGATATCCATCGGAACCATTGGACTGATCAAGTCCATCAACACCTATAATCCTGAGAAAAACATCAAGCTTGCCACCTATGCTTCCAGGTGTATCGAAAATGAGATACTGATGTATCTTCGCAGAAACAGCAAACTCAGGCAGGAAGTATCCTTGGATGAACCTCTGAATGTGGACTGGGACGGAAATGAATTGCTGCTGTCGGATATCCTGGGAACGGAGGAGGATGTGATCTACCGGGACATGGAGAATGAGGCGGAGCGCAGGGTGTTGATACATGCTATCAGCAAGCTATCCAAGAGAGAGCGCACCATCATCAACCTTCGCTTCGGGCTGGAGGACCCGGAAGGCAGGGAACTGACCCAGAAGGAAGTGGCGGATCTCCTTGGGATCTCCCAGTCCTATATTTCCAGACTGGAAAAGAAGATCATGCGCCAGTTGAAAAAAGAAATGTCTAACCATATTTAGGCTTTGCATTGCATGGCACAATGCGATATACTTATAAAAGTGTAAGTAATACATAGGATGAGGTTCTATCCTCGGAGGAAGGCTGCAAGGAATGATCAATCGCGAAGATATTTTATCTATGGAATATTTGAAGAAGACGGAATTCACCGGCTGCAACGGCGGTATGCGTTATCGCCTGGAGGGCGTGAAGGATGCCGAGGATAAGAAGGTACTTCGCTGTACGATCTGGCCTGAGCCTTTCAACTTTTTTACTACCCCGGATGACCAGAAGGAGAGCGCAGAGTTTTCCTTCGATGAGGACGGCGTGCAGGATGCAGTCCGCTGGATGAACGGTAAATTGTTCGAGAAGAAAGACGTATTCGATACCGCTTCCAGAAAATGGGATAGTTACCAGTGAGGAGTTTTAATTCATGTTTGAATATATATGCAAAGATATCGCAGCTATGCTGCGGTATGTGCCCTACGGCCTGCTGATCGGGATCCCCGTCGCCGGCTGTCTGTTGCTGTTGATCAACAGAAGGAGGCGCAAGAAGGAGCAGGAGTGCCTTTCTTGGCCGCTGTTCTTTTTGTGGTGCATTGCTGTCTGCATCATGCTGCTGATCACGCTGCTTTCCAGAGAGAGCGGAACTTCAGGTACTCTGGACCTGGAGTTGTTCTCCACCTTGAAGATCAATACCAGAAACAATGCTTATGTGGCAGAAAATGTTCTGCTGTTTATACCCTACGGCTTACTGTCTGCCGCTAATTTCAAGAGATCCCGAAACCTGTTCTGCGGCACAGCCATCGGCCTGATCACCAGCTTTCTGATTGAGACCACCCAGCTTGTGACGGAGAGAGGCGTGTTCCAGATCGATGACATTCTGTCCAACGGACTGGGAATGCTTCTGGGTATCGTGATCTATCATTTGCTGCATTTTCTGGTAGGGAGAAAGAAACAGAAATAACTCAGACAAAGAAACTGCGCATGGTTTTCAGGGCATTCTTTTCCAACCTTGAGACCTGTGCCTGGGAGATGCCGATGATATCGGCCACCTCCATTTGTGTCTTGCCTTCGAAGAACCTCAGAGAGATGATCTCATGCTCTCTGGGGTTTAATTTATTGATGGCCTCCCGCAAGGAGATCTGTTCCACCCAGTTTTCCTCCCGGTTCTTCTTGTCGCTGATCTGATCGCAGATATATAGGGTGTCTCCGCCGTCGGTATAGACCGGCTCATAGAGACTCATGGGACTCTGGATCGCGTCCAGTGCGTAGACGATATCTTCCTTGCTGATACCGATCTCCGCGGAGATCTCTTCGATGGTAGGCTCCTTGGCATTTTTCTTGGACAGCATATCTCTGGCGTAGATGGCTTTGTAGGCGATATCCTTTAAGGAACGGGAGACCCGCAAACTGGAGTTGTCCCGGAGAAACCGTCGGATCTCGCCAATGATCATGGGGACCGCGTAGGTGGAGAACTTGACATTCAGGTTAGGATCGAAGTTATCGATGGCTTTGATCAGGCCCACACAACCGATCTGAAACAGATCATCCGCATTCTCGTTGCTGGAAGAGAAGCGCTTGATGATGCTCAAAACTAACCGTAAATTGCCTTTGATATAGATTTCTCTGGCGTAGGAATCTCCCTCAGTGATCCTCTGAAACAAGGATTCTTTCTCTTCCGGATCAAGTAAGGGGAGTCTGGATGTATTGACTCCGCAGATCTCTACTTTGCTCTGGATCATGATACCCTCCGATAAATATTGGTATGTGTTGTAAGTAGTATGGGCGTGATAGGAACGAAATATACTTTCGAAGGCGAGTTTTAGAAGAAAGAGCATATGATAGGAGAAAAGAACAGGGGAGAAATTCATGCTTTTTTCGGAACTGAAAGGGAAGGATGTCATCAACATCAGAGACTGCAGAAAACTGGGGCGGATCTGCGATCTGGACCTGGATCCCTGCTCCGGACAGATCTGCAAAGTATATGTGCCGGGCTGCTTTCGCTTCTTTTGCCTCTTTCATTGTGAGCCCAATGTAGAGATACCGTTTCAGGATATCAAGCAGGTAGGTCCGGATATTGTTTTGGTTGACATTCGGTGTTAAACATGCTAAATTGTATACAAAATACAGTAAATATTCTTTTATTTTTCGACAGAGGAGAGAACATATGAAATGTCCTTTTTGCAATCACGAAAATACCAGAGTTATCGACTCCAGACCGGCAGAAGATAACAACTCCATCCGCAGACGTCGTGTCTGTGATGAGTGCGGTAAGCGTTTCACTACTTATGAAAAGGTAGAAACCATTCCCTTGATCATCATCAAGAAGGACAATGTGCGTGAGACCTATGATCGTTCCAAGATCGAGGGCGGTGTACTTCGTGCCTGCCATAAGCGTCCCGTCAGTGCAAAGCAGATCACCGATCTGGTGGATGAGATCGAGATCGAGATCACCAATATGGAAGAGAAGGAGATCTCCAGCCAGGTCATCGGAGAGCTTCTGATGAACAAGCTGAAAGATCTGGATCCCGTTGCATATGTAAGATTTGCTTCCGTCTACAGAGAATTTAAGGATGTCAATACCTTCATGGATGAATTGAAGAAGATGCTGCAGTAAAGCAGGATAGAAAAGAGCGAAACAGCAATGCTGCCCCGGCGGTGTTGCTGTTTTTAAACATATTCCAGTTGATGGAATCGGGAGGTAGAGATGATCTATCTGGATAATGCAGCCACCACCAGACCGGCACCGGAAGTGGTGGAAGCGATGATACCATATTTGAGAGAACAATACGGCAATCCCAGCGCGATCTATTCCCTTGGAAGCAGCGCGAAGAAAGCAGTAAACCAGGCTAAGCGTGCCATCGCCGGCCTGATCAACGGAAGGCCTGAGGAGATCTATTTCACGTCAGGTGGAACAGAGTCAGACAACTGGGCTCTGAAAGCGGTGGCAGAGATTTATTCCTCCAAGGGCAGGCATATCATTACCACGAAGATAGAACATCATGCCATCCTACATACCTGCGAATACCTGGAGCAATAAAGCATTCAGGTGACCTACCTGGATGGGTATGAAACCGGACCGGTAGATCCGGATGCAGCAGAAAAAAGCATTCGCCCGGATACCATTTTGATCAGTGTGATGTTTGCCAATAATGAGATCGGTACCATCGAGCCGGTGGCGGAGATCGGCGCCATTGCTAAAAAGCATGGGGTTCTGTTCCACACAGATGCGGTACAGGCTTTCGGCCAGATTCCCATCGATGTCGATGCGATGCATATCGATCTGTTAAGCGCCAGCGCCCATAAGTGCAACGGCCCCAAGGGGGTAGGATTTCTGTACATTCGATCAGGCATTACGGTTCCTTCTTTCCTTCACGGAGGAGCCCAGGAGAGAAGACACAGAGCAGGTACCGAGAATGTGCCGGCCATCGCAGGATTTCACGCTGCTGTGTTGTTGGCAAAAGAGAGAATGGATGAGAAGTCCCGACAGGAAACAGCCCTGAGAGATCATCTGATCCAACGAATAGAAGAAGAGATCCCATACTGTAAACTGAACGGACACAGAGAAATGCGATTACCCGGCAATGTGAATTTCACCTTCCGTTTTGTGGAGAGTGAATCCGTGGTGCTTTTGCTGGATAGAGAGGGCATCTGTGCATCCGGCGGCTCTGCCTGTACCACAGGGGAGACGGATCCCTCTCATGTGCTTATGGCCATCGGTTGTTCGGAGGAAGAGGCAAAGGGTTCCCTGCGACTGAGCTTGTCCGAAGATAATACCATGGAAGAGATGGATGTCACAGTGCAGAAGCTGAAGAGTGTTCTGGAAAAATTACGCAGTACGTCTCGGGAATACGAGATATTCTGCAGAAAAAACGGTAGATAGAATGAAGAAAAAAGTGATCGTCGGTATGTCCGGAGGAGTGGATTCCTCTGTAGCGGCATACCTTCTGAAAAAACAGGGATATGATGTCATCGGCGTGACCATGCAGATCTGGCAGGACGAGGAAACAGCGGTGCAGGAAGAGAACGGCGGCTGCTGTGGTCTGTCCGCGGTAGACGATGCGAGACGCGTGGCGGAATGCCTGGATATCCCCTATTATGTGCTGAATTTCAAAAAAGAATTTAAATGCAATGTCATCGATTATTTTGTGGAGGAATACTTACAGGGCAGAACCCCGAATCCCTGTATCGCCTGCAACCGTCACGTTAAGTGGGAGGCTCTCTTACAGCGAAGCCTGCAGCTGGGCGCGGACTATATTGCAACCGGTCATTATGCCAGAGTGGACAAACTGCCCAACGGCAGATATGCCATTCGCAATTCCGTGACGGCGGCAAAGGATCAGACCTACGCATTATTCAATCTGACACAGGATCAACTGGCCCATACCCTGATGCCTGTGGGAGAGTTCACCAAGGAACAGATCAGAGAACTGGCGGGAGAGCTGAATCTTCCCGTGGCCCAGAAGCCTGACAGCCAGGACATCTGCTTTGTGCCGGACAATGATTATGCGGCAGTGATCGAGAGAGAGGCGGGAGACAGAGTTCCCGGCCCCGGCAATTTCGTGGATGCCGCCGGCAAGGTGTTGGGACGCCACAAGGGAATCACCCACTATACCATCGGCCAGAGAAGAGGTCTGGAACTTCCCATGGGGCAGAGAGTTTTCGTGACGGAGATCCGTCCTGACACGGACGAGGTAGTCATCGGCAGCAACGAGGATCTGTTCGTGAATGAAGTCTATTGCACAGATCTCAATTGGATGGCTATCGAGGACCTGAAGGAGCCCATGAGAGTATTGGCGAAGATCCGCTACAACCATAAGGGTGACTATTGTACCATTGAAAAACTGGAAGACGGTATCGTGAAGTGTACTTTTGAGGAAAAGGTGCGTGCGGCTACCCCCGGACAGAACGCGGTATTCTACGACGGCGAGTATGTGGTGGGCGGCGGTACCATCATTAGAAGATAGGAGGATGTATTATGGCAAAACAATACAGAGCAGTAAGCGGCAAGATCAATGAGATCACAGCCTTGGCAGCAGGTACCGGTAAGGGATGCCTGTTTTATGTAGATTGCGTGGACGGACAGGGAGAACCTTTTCAGGTGCTGATCACCGCTGCGACCTATGTGTATGAGAATAAGAGACTGCAGGTAGGCATGGATTGCACTTTCTGGTTTGATGCCAACGCGCCTATGGTCCTGATCTATCCCCCCAGATATGTGGCTGCTTTCGCCGCAGAGAATAAAGAAGGCAGAATGATGGATGTAAGTTACTATGGTAAGAAACTGGTGAACACGACCAATTCCCTGATGCTGATCCCCGGTAAGAAGACCGAGGTCATCGCTATGAACAATCAGTTCTATGTGGGAGAATTAGGCGGTAATTATCTGATGGTAGAGTATGGTGTTTCTACCAGAAGTATTCCTGCGCAGACCACACCCAAGAGGATCGTGGTCCTTCGAAACAGAGTATAAAAATAAGCCCTCGGGAGATCCGAGGGCTTTTCTTTTGGTGCCATTATAAACGGATGAATTCGGGGCTTCTTTTCTCGAAGACGGTGTAGTACTTGAAGCCGCAGGCTTTCAGGGCTTCGGCTGCACGGTCGAAATCGGTGGCGATGCCTGCACAGCCGTGAGAGTCGCTGCCGATGGTGATGATCTCACCGCCCAATTCACGGTAACGCTTCAGAATATCGGTGCAGGGGTGGAAGTCTTTCATACCTTTACGGAGACCGCCGGTATTTAACTCGATGCCCTTGCCTTTCTCGATCAGCAGTTCCAGGATCGCATCGATGGTGTCTGCGTGGTTGGCATAGGAATATTCGGCATCCTTGGTCTTGCCGTAGCGAACGGCATAATCCAGATGTCCGTAAACATCGAAGTTGGAGAACTTCTTTACATTCTCCAGTATGGAGTCGAAATACTCCTGGTAAGCCTCGCGGTCACTTCTTCCTTCATAAAAAGCAGGGTAGTAGGGATCCTTGCCGTGGCAGATATGGGAGGAACCGATAACGAAGTCAAATTCAAAGGATTTAGCGTATACTGCGATCTCCCTCATGAGGTGGGGCTGAAGTCCCAGTTCCACACCGAAGAGCAGTTTGATCTGATCGGCATATTTGGCCTTCAATGATGCCAGCTCATAGAGATAAGGATCGGTCTGCAGGAGAAAAATGTCTCCGGGACCCTCCTCGCTGTCGGGGTAATCGATGTCGTGATGCTCGGTGAAGCACATGGTGTCCAGACCCAGCTCGATTCCCTTTTTGATCATATCCTCCATAGGGGTGTCACAGTCACCGGAGAATGCGGAGTGCAGATGAAAATCAGCGCGAATAGCCATGAAAAACTCCTTTTCATTTTGGTTTTTGACCATATTTTCAGGACTGTTTTGTACATATCCACAAGGAGTATATCACAATTGGGAAGGGTTAGTATATCTTTTTGCTCAAAATCCCCGGAAAGCAAAAAAAATTGCGTTTACATCTTGAATGATAGAGTAAAATATTGTAAAATATCATTGCTGATAAAATTTTGTCAATCGGGATATACTCGGTGGCAAAAGGAATAAATAATATATTTTAGGAGGAAATCTAAAATGGCAGTAAAAGTAGCAATTAATGGATTTGGCCGTATTGGTCGTCTGGCTTTCAGACAGATGTTTGGCGCAGAAGGATATGAGGTTGTTGCAATCAACGATCTTA
>JAKSRX010000017.1 GCA_024403365.1 Acetatifactor sp.
CGATGATATCGAAGTCTTCGATCTTCATGCCAACCTTGTCCATAACCTTCTTGGTGGAGTAAACAGGTCCGATACCCATAACTTCGGGACGGCAGCCTGCAAGTCCGCCTGCTACGAAAGTAGCCATGGGCTTAACGCCAAGCTCCTTAGCCTTCTCTTCGCTCATAACAACGATTGCTGCTGCACCGTCGTTGATACCGGAAGCGTTACCAGCGGTAACGAAACCATCCTTATTGATTGCACGAAGCTTAGCAAGAGCTTCGATGGTGGTGCCGGCACGAGGACCCTCATCAACCTTGAACTCAACCATCTCTTTCTTCTTCTTAACCATTACGGGAACGATCTCAGCGTCGAATGCGCCGCTCTTCTGAGCTGCTTCAGCCTTCTGCTGGCTCTTCAGTGCGAACTCATCCAGATCTTCTCTGGTGATGCCCCACTCACGGCAGATGTTGTCTGCGGTCATGATCATGTGGTAGTTGTTGAAAGCATCCCAAAGTGCATCGTTAACCATGGTATCTACCAGAGTACCATTGTTCATTCTATAACCAAAACGGCCGTTCATCATAGCGTAAGGAGCCATGGACATGTTCTCCATACCACCTGCTACAACGATGTCAGCATCGCCAGCCATGATCATCTGTGCAGCCTGGTTTACGCAGTTCAGACCGGAACCACATACAACGTTCATGGTTACAGCGGGAACTTCGATAGGAAGACCAGCCTTGATAGATGCCTGACGAGCTACGTTCTGACCCTGACCAGCCTGGATTACACAACCCATATAAACCTGGTCTACCTGATCAGCAGGAACACCTGCTCTGTTCAGTGCTTCCTTGATTACGATTGCTCCAAGCTCAGCTGCGGGAGTTGTGCTTAAAGAACCGCCCATGGTACCGATCGCGGTACGACAAGCGCCAGCTAAAACTACTTTCTTTGCCATTTGTTTTTCCTCCATTTGATTGAAATTATGTGATTGTTATTTTTTTATCATAACGTTAGCTTAAGTTTACCATAGTCCCCGATCTTTTGCAATCTCTTTCCACAAAAATATTGACAAAAAAATAACAAAGGGCGGTTTTTTCGGGGTTTTCAACCCTTCTTCCCTATGGTATGATGGAACATATTCATTATAAAATAAGGAGAATGTCCTGCCTTGCAGGATATATGAGACAAATGAGTACTGAAAAAAGACTGAAGATCTGTCATTTCGGCTGCATCATGCTGCGCATCTTCTGGATCAGCGCATTGATCGCCGTATTGGTTATTCTGCCCGGATTGTTCGGAAAATATCCCTCCCACGGCAACCTCTTACAGGAACCGGTATACTGGATCGTGGTCTGCCTGATCGTGACAGCGATCGAGGCCGCCGTCTTCTGGACCGGTATGATCCCCGTCTATCTCACCGCCAATCAGTTAGGACTCCGTTACCGGATCCTGGGTGCGGTCTGCGGACTGATCCCCGTCGCCAATCTGGTGATGCTGGGCATCATATTGAGGACTGCTTCCGCCGAGGTCAAGTTCGAGCGTGAGAAGCTTGCGTTAAATGCTTCCCGAAAGGGCGAAGAGATCTGCAAGACCAAATATCCCATCCTCTTAGTACACGGCGTGTTCTTCCGCGACTTTAAGGTCTTCAATTACTGGGGACGCATTCCCAGAGAACTCACGGACAATGGTGCGGTGATCTACTATGGTAATCACAACAGTGCTTCCGCCGTGAGAAACAGTGCAAAGGAACTGGAAGCCCGCATCAAAGAGATCGTGGAAAAGACCGGCTGTGAGAAGGTGAATGTCATCGCTCACTCCAAGGGCGGTCTGGACACCAGAGCAGCCATCGCTCTCACGGATGCCGGCAAATATATCGCTTCCCTCACTACCACCAACACCCCTCACAGAGGCTGTGAGTTTGCAGACTACCTGTTGACCAAGATCCCCGAGAAGCTGCAGTTGGCTGTAGCCAACGACTACAATATGGCTGCATCCGATCTGGGCGATGTTGATCCCGACTTTCTGGCGGCAGTAAACGACCTGACTTCCTCCAAATGTGCTGCTTTCAACGACGAGATCAAGGACGATCCCAACATCTACTATCAGTCCTACGGCTCCAAGATCAACCATGTAGGTTCCGGCCGATTCCCCCTGAATTTCACCTCCGCCTTCGTCAAATTCTTTGACGGCGCCAACGACGGTCTGGTGGGAGAAAAGTCCTTCCCCTGGGGACAGGATTTCAAGTTCCTGACCATCAAGGGACGCCGGGGTATCTCCCATGGTGATGTCATCGACTTAAACCGCGAGAACATTCCCGGCTTCGACGTGAGAGAATTCTACGTTCAGCTGGTTGCCGAACTTAAGAAAAAAGGATTTTGATCCCTATAACACAAAAAGCACCCCATCGCGGGGTGCTTTTTTTCTAAACTTCTTTGACATTGTCGCAACTGCTGTAACGGGGCGGAACACTTTCCGTAAGAATGGTTGCCTGAGCAAACTCTCCGAAGGTGACGGAACTGATCTGTCCGAATTTGGAACTGTCAGCCAGCACATATACCTCCTTGCAGTTGTTCATAGCTGTCTGCTTAACAGAAGCTTCCTGAGGATCCGGCGTGGTGAAACCTGCGGTTCTGGTGATTCCGTTGGTACCAAAAAATCCCTTGGTGAAATGGAAAGCGGAAAGCATGTGGGACGCCAGATCTCCCACGATCGCCTCGGTGGTGCCTTTCAGTTCGCCGCCCACCAGGATGACCTTGATCCCTTTGGCTGCCAAATGCTGGGCATGTGCCACCGCGTTGGTGACGAAGGTCGCTCTGCAGTTGTCCGGAATGGCTTCCGCCAGCAGAGCCGTTGTGGTTCCGGCATCCAGGAAGATGAAATCCTCGTCTGTCACAAGGCCGACCGCATAAGACGCGATCCTGCTCTTTTCGCTCTGATTCACATCTCTTTTCTGCGCCACGGTATATTCCTTGGCTGTCACTGCCTGCTCCAATGCTACCGCTCCGCCGAATACCTTGATCAGCTTTCCTGCTTTGTGCAGTGCGGTGATGTCGCGGCGAACAGTGGATTCGGAGGTCTCCAGGATCTCGATCAGTTCCGCAGCGGTGATGCTCTTCTTTTCGTTTACCAGTTTCAAAATGATCTCATAACGTTGTTCTGTCAGCATATTGCTCTCCTAAACGTCTGTCAGCACCTACTCCTAACGGGGCAGGTGCTGTATATTACTTATTTGGAAAGATCTGTCTCACGAACGATCTTACGAATGGGAAGAATACTTCCCGGGGAAACGGACAACTCGTCCACACCCATCTTTAAGAAGGTTGCGGTCAGTTCTCTGTCTGCTCCCAGTTCTCCGCAGATACCGGTCCAGATGCCTGCCTTGTGGGAGTTCTCCACTACCATCCGGATCATGCGAAGTACCGCAGGATGATGAGGATCATAGAACTCATCCAGACTTACATTCTGTCTGTCGATAGCCAGTGTATACTGGGTCAGATCGTTGGTTCCGATAGAGAAGAAATCTACTTCCTTCGCCAGCTCATCACTCATGATAACGGCTGCGGGAGTCTCGATCATGATTCCAAGTTCAGGCTCTCCGTACTCCAGTCCCAGCTCGGTCAGTTCCTTCTTGACTTCTTCCACGATGGCCTTGATGCGGCGCACCTCGTCCACGCTGATGATCATAGGGAACATGATCGCGATCTTGCCGTAGGCACTTGCTCTGTACAGAGCTCTGAGCTGTGTCTTGAAGATCTCGGGACGTCTTAAGCAGATACGGATGGCACGACAGCCCATAGCGGGATTCTCTTCCTTCTCCATCTCAAAGTAGTCGCACTGCTTGTCAGCACCGATGTCCATGGTTCTGATGATCACGCGCTTGCCGGCCATGGTCTCAGCTACTGTCTTGTAGATCTTGAACTGCTCCTCCTCGGTGGGGAAGGTATCTCTCTCCAGGTAGATGAATTCACTTCTGAAAAGACCGATGCCGCCTGCGTCGTTCTGCAGAACACTTGCCAGATCTTTGATATTGCCGATATTAGCATACAACATGATGCTGCGGCCATCAAGAGTAACGTTATCTTTTCCCTTCAGTTCCTGGAGCAATCTCTTCTTCTCCAGATCCTCTGCCTGTTTTGCCTGCATGGTTACAAAAGTCTCCGCATCCGGATCCACATAGATGATGCCTGCGCCGCCGTCCACGATACCCAGTTTGCCGTCAAGTTCGCCGAATGCTTCCAGGTCGGTTCCCACCAGTGCGGGGATACCCATGGTTCTTGCAAGGATCGCGGTGTGGGAATTCAAGGAACCCAGTACTGTCACGAAGGAAAGCACCTTGTCCTTATTCATCTGAACGGTCTCGGAGGGAGCCAGATCCTCAGCCACGATGATGGCGGGCTCGTCCGCATCCTCCATTCCGTTGCCGCCGCCCTGCAGAATGCGGATCCCGCGCTCGGAAATATCTTTTACGTCGGCCGCTCTGGCTTTCATGTAATCGTCATCCATGGACGCAAACATCTCGGAGAAATTATCTCCTGTGGAAGCCACAGCATACTCTACGTTTACCAGGCCGGTTCTCACAATATTCTCAACCGATTCGTTGTAATCGTCGTCCATCAGCATCATCTGATGTACTTCGAAGATCGCTGCATTTGCCTCTCCTACTTCTCGCAAAGCTTTATCATACAGTTCTGCCAGCTCTTCTATTGCCTGCCCCTTGGCAGCCTCATATCTGGCCAGTTCCGCATCGGGATCGTCGATCTTGGTGCGGCGAACCTGCTGCTGGCCCTTCTGATGTACTTTGATCTTACCGATGGCAATGCCGCCGAAAACGCTTTTACCGTGATATGTCTGCATATCTTACCTCTCCTATATCTTGATAGGTCATGGCGCGTTCCCCGCACGCAGGAAACACGCCATGTTTCAGAACCTTTTTATCTTACAGATTAGCCTTGAAGAATGTCTCCATTGCTTCGCAAGCTGCTGCCTCGTCATCACCCTCTACGGTGATGGTCACTTCATGGCCCTGCTTAACGCCCAGTGCCATAACGGTGAAGATCTTCTTGCAGTCGCCGGTCTTGCCGTTTGCTGCGATCTTGATGGTGCTGTTGAATACCTTAGCAGCCTTGATCAGTTCTCCGGCGGGACGAGCATGAATGCCCTGTGCATCGGTAATGGTATAATTAAACTCTTTCATCTTTTTATCCTCTTTATTTCGATCTATTCTTATTCTACAACTTTTTTCTTCAGAAGGCCAAGCATTACTGCGGAGATCAGAGTACCGATCACCAATGCTACCAGGTAAAGAAGTGCGTTACCCATAACAGGTACTACGAAGATGCCGCCGTGAGGAGCCATCAGAGTACATCCGAAGAGCATGGACAGTGCGCCTGCTACTGCGGATCCTACGATACAGGAAGGAAGTACGCGGATGGGGTCAGCTGCTGCGTAAGGAATCGCACCTTCTGTGATGAATGCGAGACCCATGATAAAGTTGGTAGGGCCGGACTCTCTCTCTTCCTTGGTGAACTTATCCTTGAAGAGGATGGTTGCCAGTGCGATAGCACAGGGAGGAGTCATACCACCGATCATAACTGCTGCCATGATGTCATAGTTGCCGGAAGCGATTGCTGCTACACCGAATACATAAGAAGCCTTGTTGAAGGGGCCGCCCATGTCGATAGCCATCATGCCGCCCAGTACCATGCCCAGAAGGAGCTTACTGGAGCTGCCCATGTTGGTCAGACCGCTGTTCAGTGCGGTGTTGATGAAGCCCATGACAGGCTCAACAACGTAAGTCATTGCAAGACCTACCAAAAGGATACCGAATACAGGATAGATCAATACGGGAGCGATCTTCTCAAGTGCCTGAGGAAGCTTATCGCAAAGCTTTCTGAGAGCCTTGATGATGTAGCCTGCTGCGAAACCTGCTACCAGTGCGCCCAGGAAACCGGACTTACCGTTTGCTGCGATGGCGCCGCCTACGAAACCAACTGCAAGGGCAGGTCTGTCACCGATTGCCATTGCGATGTAGCCGGCCAATACAGGAAGCATAAAGCCGAATGCTGCGCCGCCGATGCTCTTGAACAGAGCTGCTGCAGGAGTGATGCTACCGAAGTTACCTCTGTCTGCTACGGACAGTGCGTTCATATCTACCATAAGACCGTCGATGAGGAATGCGATAGCGATCAGGATACCGCCGCCTACTACGAAGGGGATCATGTGGGATACGCCGTTCATCAGCTGAGTGTAGATCTGATGTCCTACACCGCCGCCGGCCTTCTGATTGGAGCTCTTTGCCTGTGCGTTTGCTGCGTGGTAGATCTCTGCCTTGCCGCTCAGTGCCAGCTTCACCAGTTCGTCAGCCTTGCCGATACCGTCGGAAACAGGTCTCTCGATGACCTTCTTGCCATCGAAACGATCCATGGGAACCTGCGCGTCTGCTGCGATGATGATGCAGTCAGCGCTTTCGATCTCTGCATCGGTGAGCACATTCTTAGCGCCGCCGGAACCGCGGGTCTCAACCTTGATGAAGCAGTCATTTGCTTTTGCTGCCTTCTCCAGTCCTTCTGCTGCCATGTAGGTATGTGCAATACCGGTAGGGCAGGAAGTAACTGCCAGGATCTTGAACTGTCCGCTCTTAGCCTCGGTGCTTTCCAGTCTCTCGTCTACGCTCTTCTTCTCCTCATCTGCCTTATCGATGATGGAAAGGAACTCGTCTACGCTGCCGGCTTTCTTCAAGGATGCGGTGAACTCTTCGTCCATCAGCATCATGGAAAGCTTGCTCAGTACATCCAGATGAACATTGTCTTCTGTGTCAGGTGCTGCGATCAGGAACAGAAGCTCAACAGGCTCGCCGTCCAGGGAGTCGAAGTCGACGCCGTTCTTGATCACCATTGCTGCCAGGCCGGGCTCTTTCACCGCACCGCACTTGCCGTGAGGAATTGCGATACCTTCGCCGATGCCTGTGGTGCTCTCCTCTTCACGGGCAAATACCTGCTTGCGATATGCTGCCTCATCGGAAAGTTTGCCGCTCTTTGCCATCAGTGCTACTGCCTGATTCAGAGCATCTTCTTTGTTTGCGGGTGCTGCAGTCAAGGACACGCTGCTGGCACTCAGTAGATCTGTAATTCTCATACATAACCCTTTCTTTTTTCACCCCGTCCCCACGGGGGCAACAGGACTTACGTCCCCGTTTACGAAATACGTTCGCTTGTTACACGCTTGAAAACATCGGCGATCTCTTCCGCACTGGCCAGATTCTCGGAGAAGGCGCTTGCGCTTCCGGAGGCGATTCCCATATGGAAAGCATGCTCGTAGGTCTGCTTCTCCAGCCAACCTGCCACAAAGCCTGCCACCATGGAATCTCCTGCGCCTACGCCGTTCTTCAACTCACCCTTGGGTGCGGGAGCCTGATAGACCGAACCATCTTCTGCCACCAGCACTGCCCCATGGCCTGCCATGGAGATCAGTACGTTTCTTGCTCCCATCTCCTGCAGTTTCTTCGCATAAGGTACTACTTCTCTGCCGGGCTTCAGTTCCACCCCGAACATCTCTCCCAACTCATGATGATTGGGTTTGATCAACAGGGGATGATAAGGAAGCACCTTGAGGAGCAGATCTCGTGTAGCATCTACCACTACCTGGATCTTCTTATTCTCCAGTCTCTTGCAGATATCTCTGTAGATATCGTCGGGCATGGAAGAAGGAATACTTCCGGACAGGAAAAGAATATCTCCGTCCTCAAGCTCGTCCAGTCTCTGCATCAACTGCTCTACTGCCTCTGCAGGGATCGCAGGGCCTCTGCCGTTGATCTCCGTTCCCTCGATGGAGCTGAGCTTAAAATTGATTCTGGAAATACCTTCCGTCAGATGAATGAAACCGGTCTGAACTCCCAGACCCTCCAGTCTCTTCTCGATCTCTTCTCCGGTAAATCCTGCCACATATCCAAGAGCTGTGTTCTCGATTCCCAGATTCCTTAAGATAGTGGAAACATTGATTCCCTTACCGCCGGGAAGCATCATCTCGAAGTCTGTTCTGTTGGTCATACCAAGCTGAAAGTCCTTGACGGAGACGATGTAATCCAGCGACGGATTCAGTGTTACTGTGTAGATCATGACAATTCTCCTTTCCGCGAAAAAACTCATTTGTTCTCTCTCGTGTGATGATATCATAATACCATCAAATTCATTCATATTCAATCACACTAATTCACAAACATTCACATTCGGTTTGGTAACATTTGCACAACTCTGGTTGTATTTGACCGTTTGTGACCGTTTGCATGCTTTTCCTACCAATAAAATGCACCGGAAAGGAACTCTTTATTCCTTCCCGGTGCGAATCTTTCCCTATTCGATCCTATTATGTTTTATACTTCAGGCTCGATCAGACCAAAGGTGCCGCCCTTTCTCTTATAAACTACATTCACCTGATCTGTCTCTGCATTGATGAATACATAGAAGTTATGTCCCAGCAGATCCATCTGCACGCAGGCGTCCTCGGGATACATGGGCTTGATATCAAACTTCTTGGTGCGGACGATCTTAACTTCGTCTTCCTCCTCTTCCTCTGCCTCCATGTAGAAGTCGGTAAAAGGAGAAGCTGCCTGATGCTTGTCCACCAGTTTCTTTCTGTACTTCACCATCTGTCTCTCGATCACTTCCTCTACCAGATCGATGGATACGTACATATCGTTGCTGACCTGCTCGGAACGGATAATATTGCCTTTGACAGGAATGGTAACCTCAATCTTCTGACGATCCTTCTCCACGCTCAGGGTAACGTGAACTTCCGTATCCTCCTGGAAAAACTTGTCCAACTTACCGATCTTGTCTTCCACTGCAGTCTTCAGTCCGGGAGTCACCTCAATATTTCTGCCAATAATCGTAAATCTCATAAATCATCCTCCCTTTCGGTTCTTTATTGTATAGTCATTATATCATAAATGGTTGTAATTTTTCAACAATTTCATGATTTTTTTATATATTTTTGAATTCACTATTGTCAATCTTTTTTCTGACCTTTTTCGACAAAAAAACATTTTTATCACAACTGAACAAAACGAGTGTTCCATGTTTTATGTTGTTTTTTGGCGCAGATACCTCTGCAAAAGCGGTGGATAATGTGTATAACTTGGTGTATAAACCGATTTTATTGCTTTTCTCGTCCCTCGACCTGTGGATAAGTGTATATTCGCATTTTCGTATATTCTCGTTTGCCCTGACGTAGGTTTTTAAAATTTTGTGCATATTGTACAAGAAGACCGTGCAGGGGCACGAAAAAGGTCCCTGCAATCGTGCGAAAATTTAAAGCAATGACACGCAATTCTTCCTTTTCCCTTCCCAAAGGGCAAAAAAAGACCACACCCCCGAGGAGGTATGGTCTGTCATGTACGGTTTGATTAGAAGATACGTCTGATCGCCAGGATCTTACGATAATCTGCTTCGGAGACCTTGATACCGGTTCTCTCATTGGAAGCATGTACGATCTGGCCGTTGCCCATGTACAATGCCACATGGCCGGAATAGCAGATCAGGTCGCCGGGCTGTGCATTCTCAAGGCCCTTGACTGCATATCCCTGATTTCTGTCAGCTGCGGAGGAGTGAGGCAATTCCACGCCGAAGTTTGCGTAGACGCTCAATACAAATCCGGAGCAATCAGCACCTTCTGTCAGGCTGGTACCGCCGTATACATAAGGGTTGCCAACGAACTGCAGTGCATATTCGATCACCGCAACACCCATCTCGCTGCCTTCACCGATGGTGTAGTTCACGGGAGTGGTATTCTTCTTGGTGGTGCTTGCCGCTGCGCGGGCTTTTCTTCTCTCTTCTGCTTCTTTCGCAAGGCGGATCGTTTCCTCTTCCTTGGATTCCGCATATTCAAATCTGGTGGTCAGGTCTACAAACTCAGCAGATACCCATCCGTATCCTTCCTCTGTATCCACCTTGATCCAATCTTCCTCTTCCTCAAGTACCAGAAGTTCCTCTGCCTCAGGTACAACGCCGATGACTTCTGCTTCTGCATCAGCTTCCTTACGAATCAGAAGGCTCTGTGCCTCTACGGTCGCGATTCGGGTTCCTACCTCAGCGATCTTCTCCTGAGCATCCTCACCCATGAGCAGATAGTCTGCATTCACATATCCTGTAACGGAACCGGAGGTAATATAACACCAGCCGTTTTCCTGACTGATCAAAGTTGCTACGTTATCTCTGTAGATCTTTCCCAGGATCTCGCTTCTGCCGTTAGGCATACTTCTGACAGTAGCGTAACTGTTGACCTTTGCTACCACCATATCCTCATACTCATCTGCGGACTTGGTCTCAGGGAAGGTGGTGTGTGCATCCCAGTAGGAGACCTCAAGCATAGATTCCACGGGAATCAAAGTAGAGGTAGAGATATCCTCCAGTTTGCTGCCGCCGGAGATCTTCACTCCGATACCGCCGCTGGGCAGTACAGAGCCGTTGCCGGAAGCCTCTGCGGTCATGCTAAGGGTACCGAAGGCAAGCATTGCGGTCAAAACATATGCAGTTGTCTTAAGAAGCCCTCTTTTCACTACCGTTTTCTCTCCGATTTCTACGAAATTGTTACAACTTTGTTACATCTGTTAAGAAATATATCACAGGAAGTAATATTTGTCAAACTTAAGCCTCCTATAAAAAGAGCCGAAAAACCCTTATTTTTGCAGGCTTTTCGGCTTCGTATGCGTTTTTTGCACAGAAATGAGCTGTCTTTTTTATGCAATATTTTATTAACAAATTTGGAGCTTTCTTTTTGGGAATATTACACAAAAGGTTGTTTTCGCCTTCTGCTTTACTATTGAGAAGCTGTTACACTTATGTTACACTGTACGTAATAAATGACAAAGGAGCTTTCCTATGCCGGATCACAAGACCGCTCTGATCACCGGAGCTTCCAGAGGCATCGGCCTCGCCTGCGCGGATCGTTTTGCCCGGGCAGGATATAACCTGGTTCTCACCTGCTGCCGTTCCTTCGAAGAACTCAAGATACAGGCGAAGAATTTACAGGACAAATATCATATCTCTTGTCTCGCCCTGCAGGCAGACATGGGGTGCGAGGAGGATGTGCTTCGCCTCTTTACACAGATCACCGATCTGGATGTACTGGTCAACAACGCAGGCATCGCCCACATCGGTCTTTTAAGCGATATGACCAGCGACGAATGGCACAAAGTCATGAGTACCAATCTGGACTCCTGCTTCTATACCTGCAGAGCTGCGATCCCCCTGATGCTTCACAAGCACAGCGGACGGATCATCAATGTTTCTTCCGTCTGGGGTACCCAGGGTGCCTCTATGGAGGTGGCCTACTCCGCTTCCAAGGGCGGCATGAACACCTTTACCAAGGCTCTGGCAAGGGAGCTGGCTCCCAGCAATATTCAGGTCAACGCCGTAGCTTGCGGCGTCATCGATACGGCCATGAATGCCTGCCTCTCCGAGGAAGATATGGCAGCCCTCAAGGAGGAGATCCCGGCAGATCGCCTGGGTCGTCCCGAAGAAGTGGCCGACCTGATCCTGCAGATAGCACAGGCTCCGGAATATATGACCGGACAGATCATAACAATAGACGGCGGATGGTATTAACCAACCGCCGTTTTCTTTTACCTTTTATGTTATTCCCAGTCCAGCTCCACAGGACAATGGTCGGAGCCGAAGACTTCATTGTGGATGCTTGCACCCGTCATGCGTTCTTTGATATTCTCGGATACCAGGAAGTAATCGATACGCCAACCTGCGTTCTTCTGTCTGGCCTGGAATCGGTAGGACCACCAGCTGTAGGTGTCCTTCAGGTCAGGATAATAATAACGGAAACTGTCCACGAAACCACTGGCCAGAAGTTCTGTCATCTTGCCTCGCTCTTCATCGGTAAATCCCGCATTCATACGATTGGTCTTGGGATTCTTTAAGTCGATCTCCTGATGCGCCACATTCAGGTCGCCGCAGACGATGACGCCTTTCTTCTGTGCAAGAGCATTCAGATAGGCGCGGAAGGCATCCTCCCAGGTCATACGATAATCCAGGCGCTTCAGTTCGTCCTGAGAATTGGGGGTATAACAGGTGATCAGATAGAAGTCCGCATATTCCAGGGTAATGACTCTGCCCTCGTGGTCATGCTCTTCAATGCCCAGACCATAGGTCACACTTAAGGGCTCATGCTTTGTAAAGATCGCGGTGCCGGAATAGCCCTTCTTCTCCGCATAATTCCAATACTGGTAATATCCGGGCAGATCCATCTCGATCTGTCCCGCCTGAAGTTTGGTCTCCTGCAGGCAGAAGAAATCCGCATCCAGCTTCCCAAAGTCCTCCATAAAGTTCTTTCCCATCACGGCTCTCAGGCCGTTCACATTCCATGATATGAATTTCATCTCTCGTTTCCTGCCATTCCTTTTTTCAGATAGAAGTAGATATCAGCCTTGCCCTGCTGGCCGGTGCCGTCATAGCCCCGGTTGTTGAATCCACCGATGGTAAAGCCGTTTTTCAGGTAAAATCTGCAGGCCTTCAGATTGTCATCCTGACCGATGGTATAGATGCCGATATACTTACCGGTCACCAGTTGTTCCATCGCGCCGGCAATCAGTGCCTGTCCCACGCCTTTGCCTCTGTATGCCTTACTTACCTTCAGATCATACAGATACAGGTAACGGAACATATCCTGTCGAAAGATCGCCAGGCCCACGCACTTGTCCCCTTCATAAGCCCCCAGAAAAATATATTCTCCCCGCATGGCCTCGAAATCATAATGTTCTTCCGGGAAGCACATTTCACGGATCTCCTCGGGCTTACGAAGCACTTCTCCATAAGACCATTCTCCGTCTCGAAGTTCCGGTTTCATCCACCCAATCAGTTCAAAGGGTTCATTGGGCAGATCGATATCCGCCCGATTCTCTTCCCCGATCCTCTTCACCGTAAATTCCATGCCATTCTCCTAGTCTTCCAGTTCCAGATAAGCCTTGGTCACCTTCTCGTACTCCTCGGGATCGGTGATGGGATCAAAAGCGAAATCGTCTTTCAGGATCCTGGTGCGGTAGATGTACACACCTTCCTCGCTGATGGCATCTCCCTCGATGCGGGCGCCTACTACATAATTCTTTCTCTCGAACTCAAACTCTGCGATCACAGCCAGTTCCACGTCGGAACCATCCTTAGCCTTTACCGTAAATGTGGTATACTCCATAAATTCTTCACTCATTGTTTTTCTCCTTTATACTATTTTACTTTGCACAAATATCCTTGATCACTTCACCTGCGATGATCAGTCCCACCACAGAAGGCACGAAGGAAATGCTGCCCGGGGTCTGGCGCTTGCCGTGACCGGGTGTGATAGAGTCTGTTTCTTCCGAAGTGCTCTGCTCTTTGATCGGTGTCAGGGGCATCTCCTCCGAATAGACCACCTTCAGGTGATCGATCCCTCGCTTCTTTAACTCTCTTCGCATGACTTTCGCCAGAGGACAGACCTTGGTCTTGCTGATATCCGTTACGCGAAAAGCGGTAGGATCCAGCTTGTTTCCGGCACCCATAGCGGAAATGATAGGGGTTCCGGCAGCCTTTGCCTGCTCCACCAGCATCAGTTTTCCGGTGACGGTATCGATAGCGTCCACCACATAGTCATACTTGGTAAAATCAAACTGCGCCGCAGTCTCCGGCAGATAAAAGGTCTGGTAGATATTCACCTGGCAATCCGGATCGATATCCTTCACTCGTTCCGCAGCTACCTGCACCTTGGGTCTTCCCACGGTGCTGTGAAGGGCTATGATCTGGCGGTTGATATTACTCTCTGCCACCACATCATCATCGATCAGGTCCAGGGTGCCGATGCCGCTTCTGGCCAGGGCTTCCACCGTAAAGCCTCCTACGCCGCCCACGCCGAACACAGCCACTCTGGCTTGCTTTAATTTCTCTACATTCTCTTTTCCGAGCAACAGCTCAGTTCTTTCAAACATATCTCCCATAGGAACTCTCCTTCCAAGCTAAGGCAAATTCAGGCCGAACACTTTGGACACCAGATCCAGACAATACTGATAGGAAAACTTCCCGTCCTGCTTGCGGATCTCGCTACGTGCTCCCAATTCCTCCGTGTAATCGACCAGAGGATATACCGTCACATTGCCAAAGCCGCTCTCCACATGGCTCACTACCGGAATCACGTTCCATTCTTTCAGATAGACTTCTCCGTCCTCGTTTCTGCCGACGATCAGCTTCGCCATGGCTCCCACCATACGGTTCGCCACCCCTTCTCCCGTTCCGGAAGTCCAGTTCACGAAGTTACCGATAGAATAAAAGCAATAGGTCGAATGTCCTTCCGTCTCGATCACCTCAAAAGGCTCGATGACATGCGGATGGGTACCGATGATGGCATCCGCACCATTATCCGCAAAAAAGTGTGCCCACTTGCGCTGGTTCTTACTGGATTCCAGCAGATACTCTGTGCCCCAGTGAGGACAGACGATGACAAAGTCCGCATTCTCCTTTGCTTCCTTCAGATCCGCCTTGATGCGAGTCTCGTCTAAGAGATTCACGCAATAAGGCATATCCTGGGGCAGGGGAATTCCGTTGGTTCCGTAGGTATAGTTCAGGATGGCAAGTGTGATGCCCTCCTGCTCATAATAATAGATCTCTTTGCTGTCTTCCTCGTTGTCGGCAATTCCCAGCACAGCGATCTCAGGATACTTCTCTCTCCAGAAACTCAGGCAGTTCTTGATGCCCTGCTTTCCCTTGTCCATGGCATGATTGGTGGCATGCAAAACTACATTAAAGCCCGCATCCACCAGCGCGTCACCCAGTTCATAGGGCGCGTTGAAAGCAGGATATCCGCTGACTCCCAGCTCTGCACCGCCGATGATGACCTCCTGGTTCACCAGTTTCAGGTCTGCCTCATCCAATATCTCCTTCACATTGGTAAAGAGGTGACTGAAATCGTAGGTACCGTCCTCCTTCTTGCCGCTTTTTGCCACAGGGGTATGCAGCAATATGTCGCCTACCATGATAAGCTCCACCTCAGGTTCCGGCTCAGGAAGGATTTCTTCCGGACTTTCTTCCGGCTCCGAAGAGGCAGCTTCCTCAGAGCTCTCCGAATATTGTATACTTTCTTCTCTATTCTCTTTCTCATATTCCACTGACACACTGCTCACATAGCCTACCACAGGCTCTTTCGCTTCCTCCTGCTTACCGCAGCCGGCGAAAAGCATCAGGGTGCACAATGTCATCAGTATAATGGTCCACTTATTTTTCATCTGCATTTCTGATCCTGACCTATATTCTGTCATACTTCCCAACCATTCTACCACACCCTCCGCCAAAACAAAAGACCTCCCGACAAATGTCGAAAGGTCCCTTCCCAATCTTACTATCCTACTTTATAGCCCTGGCCCCAGACCACCTGCAGATATCTGGGTGCCTGAGGATTCTCCTCGATTTTCTCGCGGATGTGACGCACATGTACGGCAATGGTGTTGTCTGCGCCCACGGGAGCCATCTTCCAGATGCTCTCGTAGATCTGCTTGTTGGACATAACCTTACCGGGACTTTCCAGCAGAAGATGCAGGATCTTATACTCTGTGGGAGTCAGATCCACACGCTGGCCACGCACCGTTACCAGTTTCGCGGAATCATCCACTACCAGATCATCCATTTGGATCTTGCGAGCCACAGGCTTCGCTGCATTTTTCAGTCTTCTGTAGCAGCGTACCTGCGCCTGGATCCTTGCCAGTCCTTCCATACCGGAACAGGCGTTGTCCATTGCATCATCCGCGCCGGCATTCAGTGCCAGGATGCGAAGCATCTCCTTCTCCTTGCCCGCGATGGCAATGATGGGCTTATCGCTTCTCTCGCGAAGCTTTGTCAGGAAAGCCAGGCTGTCTGTCTCATTGCCGGACTTCGTATGGAAGTCATAGAGCACAACAGCCGTTGTCTCCTCACCAAATTCTTTTAAAAGTTTCTCTCTGTCATCAAAGCGCTTCACACCGTATCCGCTGCCTGTGAGCATACATTCCAGGAACTCGGATCCGCCCTCTGCGCCATATATCAAAACATTCCCCTGTGTGTTATTCAAAACGATCCCCTCTTTTCTTTGGTACTGTTATTTGCCGTATCTGACAAAATATTCTGCCAGGAAGCTGACCAGATATTTCTCCGGAAGCAGCTCATAGGAAGGCAAAAGGTAGGTCTCTCCGTTTTTCATGGACAGATAGAGCTCTGCAGTCCAGGGAGAAGCCATATCATAATTATAGATGCAGGAAGTCAGGTTCAGGATCTCCTGCACATCCTTTTCGTCCGTGATCTCCACGAACCATCCGTCGGAAGCATACTCATCGGTATCCAACTGGTATACCACGGGAGGAAGTTCTCCGGAGCGATACATGCTCTTGATTCCTTCTTTGCCGTAGTTGGTCATGTATTCACCATTCTTCAGATCCACGCCGAAATAGGATTCCATTCTTTCGAACATATCTACATCCGGATCCTTCAGATCATATACATCTCTCATGGAGAGAAATACTTTTTCTACTTTTTGGGTGGTATAGGGTGTAACCATATCCTCATAACCGTTCTCACGGAGGGTCTGCACAGTGTTGACCATACCCTCGGTGATATAGAATCTGTGGGTGATGAATGCATCATCGGACATAGAGGTAAAAGTAATTCTGCCCAGAGCGATTCCTGTTTCCAGCTCCCCTATGGTCTTTTCACGCAGGTCTCTGTTGTAAGCCTCGCTGATGGCATATAACACATCCTTATTGGTGATCTTTGTGCTGGCATCGTTTCTTGAGATCGTAGCACTTACAAAGGTCTCCTTCTCCCTATCCTTGATCTTGTAAGCAAGGTCGCGATATTGGATCGTATCCAGAACCGCCTGCAATTCAGGACTGCTCACCACCTCATAGGTTCTGTAATAGCTTCTTCCGCTCTTCAGTGTTACCTTGACGCAGATCCTCTCTTCGGGATATGCATAGAGTTCGCTATAGTCTACAGGTGCTACTGCTTTCTGCAGCAGGGCATAGATCATATCCTGATCCTTGATGCCTGCCTCGCGGTCCAGCAGTTCCTTCAGTTCAGGGTTGGTTGCCCAATAACGTTCATAGCTGGAATGGTCATTTGAAAAAAGTGACATCTCCGCGATATTGTTTTTGTCCGGCAGATAACTGTCATAGCCGAACAGGTCGGTAGCCATACCGATGCAGAACAGCAATCCCGCTGCCACGGTACAGAGCATCAAAAGCTTGTGCTTGAAAAATGCCTTGAAGTCCAGCTGGAAAATGATATCCAGCACGCCGAATACAAAGGCTCCGGCCAACAGACCGCCGAGGATAGCCCAGATAGCTGCAAACTCCTCATTGCCAAAGCTTTCCACCACGGCAGTCATCAGGATCCAACCGGCCATGATAGCACACACTGTCACCAGGATCTGGATCGGATAACGCATATATTTACTCTTCAGTCCCTGCCCTGCCATCTCGGTAGGTCTCTTCAGATAGCAAAGGTAAGCCGCCGCAAAGAGAAGGACAGCCACAAGCAGATTCTCCAGGAGCACTCTGACATACAGTGCTGTGGGTGCTGAATGTGCCTGAAACACTGCCAATCGATATAGATTAGCCAGTGGCGAAAGAATGGCGATCTTTCCATATGGCACTTCACCCATCCAGGTCTCCAGATATAACTGGATCATTACATTGAACAATCCCACGAATCCGATCACGCCGACGCCGATGGTACCTGCAACCGCCAGTGTATTGATGGGGTTGCCGGTAAGCGTCATAGCCAGGATCACCAGGTTATATACCACCAGAAAGGCCAGGACCAGCGCCAGACCGGTCAACATAGTCTTACAGAAAAACTGAGGTCCGGTAAGCCATTCCACATCGTTGACCGCCCTCTTATATATCTCATATGCAAAATAGTTTTTCTTCATTCGGCTGTATCTTGCAAAAGCCATAAAGTACATGACGAAAAGGTTGCATACAAAAGGCACGAACCAGATCAGGAAACCGTTCAGCCAGTTTACCAGAAACAGATCTCTTCTCCGGATGGGAAGGCTCTCGTACAGATCCTCCTTCTTTCTGGAGTGAAGATACTGAAAACCGCTCACCGCTACCATCAGACATCCCATCAGAGCGATCACTCCCGCAGGGATCATAAACTGTGTCGTGGCAAAGCCGGATACCTCATGGGCTGCCAGAGCATACCTGTTATCAAAAACTTCCTGTCCGCCCACAGTAAGGAGATACAATGCAGGCATACTCAGGGTATTGCCCAGGATGGACAAAACCACCAGCCAGATCTGATGGCGCATATTCTCTTTCATCATGCTAGAAAAGCAGCGCTTTGACGTCATATCCCTTCACCTCCGTTTCACTGATAAAGATCTCCTCCAGACTCAAAGGAAGAAGCTCATAGAATGTAGGATCCAACTCCTCCATAAAGTTTTCCGCGTCTTCTCTCTTTCCTCTGACGGTTATGGTATAGAGGGAACCTCTGTTGTCGATGGTGACGATGTCCAGTCCCTCTTTGATCTTGTTAAGCATCTCTTCCGTCTTCACAACACACTGGATCTTGTGAATGTTTAACTTCATATCGTCGATATCCTTCTCCAGAAGAATGCCTCCCTTGTGAAGCAATCCTACGTATTCACAGATATCCTCCAGCTCTCTCAAGTTGTGGGAAGCAATGATGGGAGTCAAGCCCCTTTCATCGATCTCCTTAACAAAGAGTGCCTTCACTGCCTGACGCATCACGGGGTCCAGTCCGTCGAAAGTCTCGTCGCAGAGCAGGTATTTGGTGCCTGCGCAGATGCCCAGGATCACGGACAGCTGCTTTTTCATGCCCTTGGAGAAGGTGCTTACCTTTCTGCCGGTCTCCAGTCCGAATTTCTCCATCAGAGACTTGAACTTCTCCGTGTCAAAGTTCGGATATACACTCTTATACAGTTTCATCATATCCAGAGCATTTCCTGTCTGGAAAAAGAACTGATCGTCGGAGATATAGAAGATCTCGCTCTTGATCTTAGGATTATCAAAGACCGGCTCTCCGTCGATGACGATCTCTCCTCCGTCCGGCTTCAGCACGCCGGAAACCATACGAAGGAACGTAGACTTACCTGCTCCGTTGGTACCGATCAGACCGAACACATGCCCTTCATCAATGTGGGCCGTTACCTGATCGATGGCTTTTATATCATCAAAGTTTTTGCTGATGTTTTTTACTTCAATCATGACTGCTCCTTTCCGAACGCCTCTTTCAAAGCGTCAGCCAGTTCCTCATAACTGAGGCCGGCTTCCTTCGCATTCTTCGTCACTTCTTCCCATTCGGTGAGAACCTTGCGTTTCTTGCCTTCGCGCCACTCGCTCTCCGGTGCCACGAAATTGCCCCTGCCGGACACCGCATAGAGGTAACCCTCCTGCTCCAACTGGGTGTAGGCACGCTGAATGGTGTTGGGATTCACGGAAAGTTCCATGCCAAGGCTTCGTACACTGGGCATCTTGGAGTCAGGCTCCAGAGCGCCGCTGACGATCAGGCGCTCCAGCTTCTCCACCACCTGCTCATATATGGGTCTTTTGTCTCTGTAATCCAAAACGATCATAGAGCTTCTCCCTTCTGAAAAAACATATATCATCGTGTTTCGAGTGTATTATGCTTCTTAATACACTTAGACATTAACATAGGCGTTTCCCGCTGTCAACAGGAAACGCCTATCTTAATCAATCCTTAATATTTACCACTACGATCTCTGACTTGCAGCCTGTCTTGAATTTAATGGCCCAGGCTGAGATACCGGAGGTCACGATAAAGTCCGTCTTGTCCCGCTTCTCATGACCGTAAGTCCTGTCGTTCAGGCCGGTCCATTTACCCACCTCGTTCACGGGAAGCATCTGTCCGCCATGGGTATGTCCGGAAAGCACCAGATCCACACCGCTGGCTGCCTGCAGATCATACTCATTGGGCTGATGATTCATAACGATGGAATAGAGGCTATCATCCAGCCCTTCTGTCAACACCTCCATGGGTGCGCGGTCTCTGACTTCCTTATCCTGTCGGCCGATCAGTGCGAAGCGGCCATCGATGATCTCCGTCTCATCTTCTAAGACTTTCACACCGTTTCGGGTCAGTTCCGCTACCAGCCGGGCATCGTTATATCCCCTGCGGGAAGCATAATAGCCTTTGTCGTGATTGCCGAAGACGTAATATACGCCATATGTAGTCCGAAGTCCGGAAAGTGCCTCGCAGGCATCCTGCATATCCTCCAGGGAGGAAGCATCGTCCACGAAATCTCCTACGATCAATACCACGTCCGGATTCTGGGCATTCATCAGTTCCACCTGCTTTGCAAACTCTTTTCCGCTGAAGGTGGTACCCATATGGGAGTCCGCGAAGAAGAGGACCTTCAGATCTCCCACGCTTTTGTCTGTCTGCATCTCATACTCTGTGACCCACACATGATGCCCCAGATACCAGCCCACACTCAAGTAGCAGATGGTGATCAGGATCGCAGCCAGACCGCTGTAATAGGGCTTGTCCCCGGGTACCCCATCCTTTTTACGCAGTTTTCTCAGGATCCCTGCTGCCAGATCACACAGGATCCAGAATACCCCCAAATGCAGAACGGAGATCACCGCATTGTACATATCGATGGTCACCACCAGCAGAAGGAAGATCACTGCCACGGTGGCAAAAGCCAGCAGTCGTAACCGTCCTTTCTTGCCTCTCGCCAGTTTCTTAAGCAGTCGGAATTTACCGAAGCGATTCACCAGATACACAATGAATGCAATGCAGGCAAGCAATGCTCCCAATATTAAGAAAAACCACATCATATCTTTACCCTCTTATGTAAAGGCTCGGATCTGTTTGTAGATCCTACGCCTGTTTGACTACTATATAGCCAGTCCCAACATTCTCCCGATCCAAAGAATCAGGCCCATCAGCCAGCTGGAGAAGATCCCGTAAAGGATCACCGGTCCGGCAATGGTGAATATCTTGCATCCCACACCGAAGACCTGTCCCTCCGCTTTGTACTCGATGGCTGCGGAAGCAATGGAATTGGCAAACCCGGTAATAGGTACCAGGGTGCCTGCTCCGCCGAATTTTGCGATTCTGGGATAAATTCCCAGACCGGTCAATACTACCGAAAGAAATACCAGGATCAACGAACACCAGCTGCCCGCCGTACCTTTGTCCGCTCCCAGGTCTACAGCCGCATTGATCAAAAGCTGCCCCAGACAACAGATGATACCACCCACCAGAAAGGCTTTCCGAAGCTGAAGCCACAGATTATGGGTGGGTGTCATTTCCCTGGTGTATTCGCTGTATTCTTTCTCTCGTCTTTGTTTCTGTTTCTCTGTCTCCGCCATACCTGCCTCCTTCGCCGCATCCACGGCTTTCGGAAACAGTATGTGCCATATCTCTGGGAATATACCGATCCTTTAGAGAATGGTCAGTTCCTTGCTGTAATGATTCAGAAGTTCCACACCGGTCTCGGTCACCAGCACCAGATCCTCGATCCTCACTCCTACCTTTCCCGGCAGATAGATACCGGGTTCGATGGAGAAGATCATGCCGGGTTTGGCGATCAGGTCGGAACTCTCCGATACGTCTCCCGCCTCATGGACATCCATTCCGATAAAGTGTCCTAATCTATGAGTAAAATAAGGGCCGTACCCTGCCTCTGTGATCACATCTCTTGCAACCTTGTCGATGTCCTTTAGTGCCACGCCGGGACGGATGGCCGCCTCCGCCGCCAGCTGCGCCTTCAGCACGGTATCGTACACCCTTTTACTCTCTTCATCCGGTTCCCCGAAGAAGAAGGTTCTGGTCATATCCGAGCAGAAGCCCTTCTTTTTGCAGCCCACGTCCAGAAGCACACAGTCACCCTTTTTCAGGACAGTCTGATCCGGGCTGTGATGTCCGTTTGCCGCATTTCCTCCGAAGCCTACCAGGGGTTCAAAAGAATAATCATCCGCTCCCAACTCTCTGTAAATACCTAACATCTGCTCCGCGATCTCTGTCTCGGTAACACCTTCCCTGATCAAACCGCGGAACCGTTCCATACTTGCATCGTTGATACGGGAGGCTTCTCTCATCCATTCCTGCTCTTCGGGGTCCTTGCAGGCGCGAACCTGTTTCATTACCTCGGAGCCATCTGTAAAGCCTGCTGCCGCTTTTCTCTGCATCAGTTCCAGCAGGAACTTTGCACGCATGGTACCGTCCACCGCCAGCGCTTCCTCTGTATCCAGAAAAGGCAATAGTTTCGCAGGACCGCTCTCACCGTCCGCATACCACAGAATCTCTGCGTCCTTTACCTCCGGCAGCACAAACAATCTGTTGCTCACCACCGCCCGTGTACCGTCTGCCTTCAATAATAATCCCCAGAATCTCTCGATGGGTTCCTCGTAATGTCCCAGGAGATAATAGACCGATGCCGGGTCCGTGATCAGGAGCTGACGGAAGGAAAGTTCCTCCATCTTAGCCAAAACTCTTTCTACTCTCTGTTCGTTCATCTCACACTTCCTCTTGAAGTTTTTCTCTTGTGTATATTGTACCATTTCAAACTGCTTCTTTCTATTCATTTCTTGTGGTGAAGTACTATTCTTCTTTTCCTTCCCGGGAAGCCTGCATGATCAATGTCTTGTCCACGTCCTCTTCATACTGTCTGATACTGACTTCGATGGGAGTAGGGTCAGGGGTCAGCCGCCTCCTGCCCACATGATTGAAAAAGACCAGGATCCCTACCGCCAGTCCCAGAGAATAGGAGACTTCCAGCGGGTTTACCCCCACAGGCTCCACCCCCATAAAGATCCGGTACACTTCCACGAAAAGCCTGTGGATACCGATATCATTGTGATAAGCCATGATGGTAAAGGCGGTCCCGAAGAAGCTCACCAGCGATACGAACACTACTTTAAAAAGGAGCGCGGGGCCTTTTCTTTGGGGCGCCGTGACCCTCTCCACCAGGATGTCACCTTCTCCCACATTCTCCACGCAGATTCCCGGGCAGACCTTCTCCATTTCCCGTATCACAGTCAGGACGCTGATGACCGCTCTGTTCTCCGACGGCTGAAAGCAATACAACTTCACTGCCTTCAGCTTCGCACGCAAAGCATCATCCCCGCATTGTACTTCTCCCAGCTCCTTCAGAAATACATCCCGTCCCTGCACCTGCACGGTGCGGTCACACTTTAGATACACCCTCTTCTCCGTCATAGACAGGTCCTCTCCAGTCCAAATACAAAATAAAACAGTGCTCCCGCAAGCTTTCCGCAGGCCATGCTGAAAACCGCGATGCCGATGCCCTGTCGAAACCCGATGCGCCGTCCCAGGATCGGGATACTGTCCAGCATCTCCGCAATAGCCAGTGCAAGACAGCCCACAAAACATCCCGCGAAAAATCCATAACAGATCTGTCCCAGGATCCCTGCCGCCACCACCGCTTCCTCCATCCCGGGAAACTGTCGTCTCCCCCAGGCTCCGATCTGACAATATCGGTCGAAGACACTGAAGATACAACCCGTGACGGCTCCCAGCACCACCATGCTTTCATACTTCAGACCATATGCTACCGTGCGGGTCCTGCCCGCAAATCTCGGCACCAAGCCCACTGCTGCCAGGGCCGTAAATACACCTGCTGCCGAGAGCAGACCATAACTTGCTCCCAGCACACTGATCCATATCATTTTCCACATCACACGCCTCCGCTTACAGCATCCCCCAATACAGCCATTTTATGCCGGGGCATACAAAAACCCCCGAGAGTGCCGAAGCACCCCGGGGGCATTTTCTTTCACTTTATTCCCACACAGGCTGTACGCAGAGATTCATGTCCACGTCTCCCTTGATACCCTGTACCTTACCCTTGTCGGAGTACTGCCATACTCTGTACTCATAGGGGTAGAACATCTTGCTGCTGTAGGAGGCATACCACTTATCATACTGTTCCAGTGCTGCGATATTTACCTTCACTGCCGCCATCTCTGTATTGTGGTAGATCATGACTCTGTGACCGCTCTCCTCAATGGTCTTACAGAACAGCAGTACCAGTGAGGTACGTTCCTCCGCCGACAGATAGTTCATACGGCCATCACCGCTGACCATCTCCACGTCGAAAACGATGGGACAATCCAGCTGGTAATTTGCTACCTTTTCCAGTACAAGATTTGCTTCCTCCAGGATCTCCTCCTCGTTGATAGCCTGGCTGAATACATACACGCCCACCTTTACGCCTGCCGCGATGGCACCCTGCATATTGGCGTCGAACTGTTCGTCCTCCACCAGCTTGCCGGAACCGTAACCGCGGAATACCGCTCTGACGAAGGCAAATTCCACACCGTCCGCCGCAACCTGATTCCAGTCGATGGCCCCCTGATGGCTGCTGACATCGATACCCTTGTGAGAGATCACCGCACCGTCCTGCAGGTACTGATACTCACCGCTCTCCAGAATGCTCAGATTCTCTGCGACCAATTCGTTCTGTCTCAGAGACCGGTCGATAGGGTGGAAATAAAAGCGTCCGCCGCTTCCCACTACCAGATCATCCGGATACATGGCACGCAGGATATCGATGGTAGACATGCCGGAAGCAAAGGACACCTTCATGGTATCCAGCATATTCTCGCTGCCTCGCTTCATGGCTGCCTTTTCCGCTTCTGCGATCTTGGCCTCCATCTCCTCCTGGGTATATACGATAGCGGTAGAGATCACGGGGGAGGTATCTCCACCATCCGGGTTCTCCGCCACTGCGCGATTTCGCTCCAACAAGAGAAGACCGCCGTACATCAGCGCCACCAAAAGCAGGAGACATACCATCATGCAGAGGAACACCTTCAGCACATCGCTGTTCTGACCGGCATTTATCGCCTTGTTCTGCTTTCTGGCCTCCTTGAGTTTGCGTTCTCTTTCCTTCCGCGCTCTCTGCTCTTCCTTCTCTCTCTCTATTTCTTCTATTTCTTCATTCTCATCGTAAGGTAAATTCATAGATCCATCGCTCCCCAAACTGATATTCCCTGTATCCTATGATATCGTAAAATCCAAGGGCGGGAAAGTGGAAAATATAAGAATTTATAAAAACTTAAGGCTCTCACTTTCAGAGCGCCCTGGATCGCATTCCCCGCAGTATTTTCTTCTCCAGGCGACTCACCTGGACCTGACTGATCCCCAGCTGTTTCGCCACCTGAACCTGTGTCTGATCCGCAAAATACCGCAAGGTCACCAACTGCCTTTCCTCTTCGGACAGGTCCGACAACAGTTTCGCCACCAGCATATGATCCAATACTTTCTCCTTCTCCGGATCCCCCAGACTCCCCACCGCCGTGGAAAGCATGCCTACACTACCCTTGTCTCCCCCTACCACACGGTCCGCCAGGGTCAATTCACTGCCGTCCTCTGAATAGCTCACACTGTAAAGGGATTCCACCGTTGCAGAAGCCTCCATGGCTTCCACCACTTCCTCTGTGGAAAGTCCGGCATCCTCGCAGATCTCTCGGATGGTAGGCTCCCGCCCCAGACGCACCCGCAGTTTTCGGGAGCAGCACCGGATCTTTGCCTCGTTTTCCCGGATGATCCGTGACACCTTCACAGGGCCATCGTCCCGCAGGAAGCGCTTGATCTCCCCGGCGATCATGGGCACCGCATAGGTGGAAAACTGAAGATTCCGCGACAAGTCAAACTTATCGATGGCTTTCATCAGTCCGATGGTTCCGATCTGAAACAGGTCCTCCTCTTCCACGCCCCGTCCCCGGTATCTTCTGACAATGGACCGGACCAGGCCCAGATTGTTCTCGATCAGTACTTCTCTTGCTTCCCTTTCTCCCGCCTGTGATCTGTCGATCAGTACCGATGTCTCCTCCATGTCACAATGTTTCCCCTATCCAGTCCCCGGCTTCCATCTTTTTGCACATGCGCACCAGGGTGCCCTTTCCCGGCTCACTCTCCACTTCCAGTTCATCCATAAAGGCTTCCATAAAAGCAAACCCCATTCCGGATCTGTCCAGTTCCGGCAATGTGGTAAACAAAGGCTCCATGGCTTTCTCCACGTTCTCGATGCCCTTGCCGTTGTCCGACACTTCGATATGTAGAATGCCCCTCTCTAAAAGACAATGCAGTTTCACTTTCCCCGGATGGAATCCTTCTTTTCCCTCCGGCAGCCTGCGGTTCCCCGTATAACCGGCAAGGTTTCCGTACCCGTGGATGATGGAATTGGTCACTGCCTCCGATACCGCCGTTTTGATATCTCCCATCTCCTCCAGCGTAGGATTACACCCCGCCACAAATGAGGCTACCGCCACCCTGGCCAATGCCTCGTTTCTTGCTATGGCATCGAATACTATTTCCATCTCGTTTCTCATGTTCCCGGTACCTCCACGATTTTTTCCAATCCCGACAGTTTCAGGATCCTCTTGATCTGCCTGTCTGCATGAATGGCATAGATCTTGCCGCCGAAGCAGGATATCTTGCGATACCTGCCCACGATCATCCCCACCCCGGAGGAATCCATAAATCTGGTATCCTCAAAGTCGAATACCACATGAAATACATCTTCTCTTAGCAGCAGTTTGTCTGCGCGTTCGCTGATATAGACCGCCTTGTAGTGGTCGATCTCCTCCGGAAGTCTCACCATCAGACAATGGTCGATCACCCGGAATTCTTCTTCCAACACTTGTTCCATGTACACCCCCAACATAAATTTTTGCACACAAAAAGGACCTGCAATAATCTGCAAGTCCTTATCTTTCGTACGTTTATATTAATCTCCCAAAGCGTCCAGGAATTTCTTGGCATCCTTGGCGCGATCGGTACCTCCGAACAACTCCAATACCTTGTTGTAGTTATCCTTTGCTTCCTCGGTATCTCCATGCTTCTGGTAAGCACGTCCTAAGAAGTAATAGCAATCCTGATTGGGTGTGCCATACTTTGTGGCTCTGGTCAATGCTGTGATGGCAGTCTCGAAATCATCTGCGGTATAAGCATCATGTCCCTGATTGTAGAACTGCTCATACAGGCCGGGTCCGATGGATGTCATAATGGTCTGGTACAAAGCCTGGAAGCCTTCGGAAGCCTCCTCCACATTCACGGTCTGGGAAATGGTTTCCAGAGCGTCTGCACAAGCCATCTTGTCGCCGTCTGCCAGATAAGCGCTGGTTGCGGTAAGCAATCCGTCGTATGCACTCATATCTCCGGTCTTGCCCACATATCCCTGCATCTCGGTCTCTAGATCCTTCACCCGCTGGGTAAGGGTCTTGTTCTCGCTCTCCAGGGACTGGATGCGAAGAGTCTTCTCATCCATCTGCGCACTGATCTGTGCGATCTCTGTCTGAGACTCGCTGCGGACCTTGTTCTCCGCTGCGGGAACCAACAGGAAGAAGGTAGCAGCAATACCTACCACCAGACCGATGGCAATGTTAAGCAGAGCGGAAAGGCCTGTGCCCTTGGGTTCCTTCACATTGATGGGCTGGATGATCATTTCATTGTCACTGATATAGCGAACAGCCTCATCCTTCTTGGGCGCCTTGGCATTCTTGCCGCCGACTTTGCCTCCGTCATCGGGAACCAGCATCAGCTCAACTTCGTTCAGGTAACGAAGGGTCTGAGTGTTGTTGCGGTCGATGGCAATACACTTGCGAAGCTCACGGTTGGCTTTCTCCCACTGCTCGCTGTCCATATACAGAAGGGCTAAGAGAAGGTGTGCTCGAATGAATCTGGGATTGATGCTGAGCACCTTCTTCAACTGGATCACTGCCAGATCCTTATTGTCCTGGCGGCAGTAATTCAGTGCCTGATTATACTTTTTGATGGTGGAATTGATGGCATCCAGACGGGAAGGATTGGACTGCAGCTTTGCAATAAAATCATCTGCAAGATTCTTCTCGGGGCGCAGGTTCTTACTGATGACCCACTCACTCAGAGCGGAGACCACCTCACCCATCTCAAAATAGACCAGACCCAACAGGTTTCTGGCCTCGATATTATTTTTGTTGAATTTCAAGCTCTGTCGCAAACTTGCAACCGCGCCGGATAAGTCTCTGACATTAGCTTTCTCCAGACCCTCATTGTAATAGAGGTTGGATACAGCCATGATCTTCTTGTACAAAGACACATCGGCTCCGCAGGCGGTACAGTAATCCTGTTCGGACAGAAGCACACCACAATGATAGCAATACATAGATTAAACCTCTTCTGCCTTTTCTCCGGACTCCTGGATCATCTTTACAAGCAGGTCTGCCAGATCTGTAAGATCCTGATTGTAAATAGCAGCCTCTGCCTCATCTACTTCCAAACTGGGATGAAATTTCTTCAGTTCTTCCTCAAAATTGATCATCTCTCAATAACTCCTTTATCTCTCCGACCAGATACAAACTGCCCGCAATGTAGAGTCTCTCGGACTCCTTACGCTCTGACAGGGCGGTTCGTAACGCCTCTTCGCAGGTCTCAAACACCTGCAGTCTCAGTCCCGGGTATCTCTCGAAGCAAGCCTGTAATCTTTCTCCGGAGATCGCCCTACCGTTCTTCATATGGGCCAGGTAGAACCTGTCGAACAGCTCCGCCCGTACCATTTTATCAATCATCGGTTCATAGTCCTTGTCCGCTACTACGCTGAACATCAGACTTCTGCCGCCCTCATGTCCGTCCTGTGCCACTGCCTCCAGAAAGGCTCTGACACCGTCCTCATTGTGGGCGCCGTCCACATATACCTCAGGTCTTACCTCCTCCATTCTGCCGGCCCAGAAACAGGTCTCCACACCTGTTTTGATCTGCTCCGCAGTCAGGGTAAAAGGCTTTTCGGACTCGTGCGCCAGTATTTCTGCCGCTCTCACGGCCAGAGCTGCATTCTCCATCTGGTAGGTTGCAGCGGTTTTCGCACACAGTCTGATATCATTATAATACCGAGTGCAAACTGAAAAATCAATGCTTTTATGTGCAAAACTTAAGAAGGCATAGTCCTCTTTCGACACGCAGGCTGCAGAAATCCCAAGGGACGCGGCTTTCTCCCAAAATACGCGGGAGACCTCTTCGGAAGTGTTCCAGAATACCGCAGGCGCACCGGGCTGAAAGATGCCTGCCTTTTCCGCTGCGATCTTTTCCTCGGTATCGCATAGATATTCTACATGGTCCAGGCTGATATGGGTCACAACGGACAGAAGCTTATGGGCCACGGTGTTGGTGGCATCCAGTCTGCCGCCCAGTCCGGTCTCCAGGATACAGAAGTCGCAGTCGCTCTCCGCAAAGAGAAGCATTGCCATAAAGAAAATATATTCAAAGAAGGTGGGATGATAGTCACAGGTATCCTTCCCGTCGAAAACAGCCTCGTATACCCTGTGAAAGGCATCCAGAAAGCTTTCCTTGGAGATCATCTCCCCGTCTATCACAAAGCGCTCTCTCACATCCACCAGATGAGGGCTGGTAAACATTGCCACTTTCTTGCCTGCTGCCTCCAAAATAGAGCGCAGGTAGGCGCAAACACTGCCCTTGCCATTGGTGCCTGCGATATGAATGATATTCAGTTTTCGGTCAGGATCTCCCAATGCATGCAGGAATTCTTTTGTATCTTCCATGGAATGCTTCCCCGTAAATTTCGGGATCCCATAAATGTAATTCACTGCCTCTTCAAAGGTCGTAATGTTCTGTCTTTCCATATGACACCTCATACTATGGTAATGACTGTACTATAGTATACCTTCCCCTGTTTTGCAAGGCAAAAAATAACCGCTTCCCGGATCCTTTGTCCGGAAAGCGGTCTGTCATTTGAGCTTATTTACAAAGCGATCAACTTACTGCAGCTGAGAAAGTCTGGTAGTTACCTGCTCCATCATCTGAGTATACTTTGCAAGTTTCTCCTTCTCTTCCTCGATCTTGGCAGCGGGAGCCTTGGAGATGAATCTCTCGTTGGAAAGCATGCCGTTTACACGTGCCAACTCGCCCTCCAGTCTCTTCTGCTCCTTCTTCAGTCTCTCGATCTCCTGAGCGATATCAACCAGCTCTACGAAAGGAATGTAGAGGGTTGCACCGGGGATCACTACGGATACAGCGTCCTCAGGGATGCCTGCCTTATCCTTCTGCATCATTACTTCGTTTGCGTATGCCAGGGATGCGAAGAACAGCTTACCTTCTGTGAAGGTGGACAGGATGCCCTCATCCTCGCTGACTACAAATACGCTTGCCTTACGGCTGGGTGCTACGTTCATCTCGGTTCTTACGTTACGGATGCCGCGAACAGCTTCCTTGATGATCTCGATGTCCTTCTCTTCCTTTGCGAAAGCACGTGCCTCGGTGTACTCGGGCCACTTGCTGATCATGATGGACTCTTCCTCGCTCTGCAGGTTGCAGAAGATCTCCTCAGTGATGAAAGGCATATAAGGATGAAGGAGCTTTAATGCGTCGATCAGAACGGTCTTCAGGGTCCACAGTGCAGCGTTCTGGCTTACGGTGTCGTCGGAATTGTACAGACGGGGCTTAACCATCTCGATGTACCAGTCACAGAACTCATCCCAGATAAAGTCGTATACCTTCTGAACAGCGATACCAAGCTCGAAGTTCTCCATGTTGTCGGTAGCATCCTTAACCAGGGTGTTCAGCTTGGACAGGATCCACTTATCTACAGGCTGAAGATCACCTGCTGCGGGAGCGGTAACCTCCTTGCCTTCCATGTTCATCATGATAAAACGGGAAGCGTTCCATACCTTGTTTGCGAAGTTACGGCTGTTCTCTACTCTCTCGTAGTAGAAACGCATATCGTTACCGG
>JAKSRX010000018.1 GCA_024403365.1 Acetatifactor sp.
TTGGTTCCGTTCGAGTGCATCGAAGTACCGAAGAACACACCGGGCGAACGGTGCAGCTGGGATACAACAACACGCTCAGCACCGTTGATCACAAAGGTACCGGTCTCGGTCATCAAAGGAAGATCACCCATAAAGATCTTATGTTCACTGATCTCTTCCTTCTCCTTGTTGTACAGACGAACTGTAACGGTCAAGGGAGCAGCATAAGTAGCATCTCTTTCCTTACATTCTTCAATAGAATATTTCACATCGTCCTTGCACAGCTCAAAGTCTACAAACTCGAGACTCAGAGATCCGCTGTAGTCTGCAATAGGAGAGATATCATCAAATACCTCTTTCAATCCCTCATCGAGGAACCACTGATAGGAGTCCTTCTGAACTTCGATCAGATTGGGCATTTCAAGAACCTCTTTCTGTCTTGCATAACTCATACGCATAACCCTGGAACCGGCCACCGGACGTATTCTGTTTTTTTCCATCGACATTTCACCCCGTTCTTTCAGATTTGATGCAAGCCTAATTTCACTAAAAATACGTATTTTTGAGCGCAAAAAGGCATAGCTCAACACAATAGCGCATCATACATAATATCACAGGGCTGTCAATAGGTCAAGGGGTATTTTTTGAAATTTGAGAAAAGATTTTGAACCGGGCAGAACGCCCAAAAAACACAGAGTGTGTATAACGAATAAATAGCGGCCCCTGCATTTCTGCAGGAACCGCTTTGGTTTTAAAAACAATCAGCCGATCGGCAAAATTACTTAAGGGTAACCTTTGCGCCAACTTCCTCGAGCTTCTTCTTGATGTCTTCAGCCTCATCCTTAGATGCTGCTTCCTTAACAACCTTAGGAGCGCCGTCAACAACGTCCTTAGCTTCCTTCAGGCCAAGACCGGTTACTTCACGAACAACCTTGATAACCTTAACCTTTTCTGCACCAACCTCGGTCAACTCAACGTCGAACTCGGTCTTCTCCTCAACTTCTACTGCGGGGCCAGCTGCTGCTACAACAACGCCTGCTGCTGCAGATACGCCAAACTCCTCTTCACATGCCTTTACGAGATCATTTAACTCGAGAACGGTCATACCTTTAATAGCTTCGATAATTTCCTGAGCTGTCATTTTAATTTTCCTCCATTTAATAATTATAATTTGTTAGTTTCGATATTTGCTTACGATTAAGCCTGCTTCTCAGCGATCTGGTTAACGACTCTTGCAAAGTTTGCAATAGGACTCTGCAAGCTGCCAAGCAACTTGGAAATAAGTACGTCTCTGGAAGGGATGCTAGCGATTGCTGCCATACCCTGAGCGTCGTATACATTTCCTTCTACAACACCACCCTTGATCTCAAGCTTGTTAGCCTTCTTAGCGAACTCAGCAAGAACTCTTGCGGGAGCGGTTGCATCTGTAGTAGAGAGTGCCATTGCACTGGGTCCCTCAAGGTAAGGAGCAAGTCCTTCGAATGCTGTGCCCTTGAATGCACGAGTCATGAAGGTGTTCTTGTAAACCTTGTAGGTAACGCCAGCCTCACGGAGCTGCTTACGAAGCTCGGTGTCCTGCTCAACGGTAAGTCCACGGTAGTCAACAAGTACTACGGACTGCGCGTCAGCGATCTTAGCAGAAATCTCTTCTACGATGGGCTGTTTCAATTCAACCTTTGCCATTTCTTTACCTCCTTATAGAATTGTGTTGGGGTTTTCCCCAGCCGAAAGGAGCTTTATAAAAGAAAAGCCTCCCTGAAGACAGGAAGGTTAAAAGTCTTAACTAAAACTCTTTCCTCGGCAGGCGTCTTTCGAACTTACCCTTTCGGGCCTGCTGTCTTCGGCTCAGTCATTACGACCTAAAGCAGAATATCATACATCTTGCGATCTGTCAAGTTATTCTGCAATTTTTTTCTAACAATTTTATTGTCCTATAGAACAGTTCTTTGCACACAAAAAGCCCTCCGTAAAACACCTCTTAATCTTTTTTTTGCTTTAATTAGAATTTAGCTACGCTAACCTTTACGCCAGGACCCATGGTGCTGGTCAAGGTGATGCTTCTTAAATACTGACCCTTAAGTGCGCTGGGCTTAGCCTTTACGATAGCATCCATAAGTGCGTTGAAGTTCTCCTGAAGAGCTTCCTCAGTGAAAGAAGCCTTACCAACGGGAACATGCACGATGTTGGTCTTGTCAAGTCTGTACTCGATCTTACCGGCTTTGATATCGTTGATAGCCTTGGTTACATCCATGGTTACGGTACCAGCCTTGGGGTTGGGCATCAAGCCCTTAGGTCCGAGAACCTTACCCAGACGTCCTACAACACCCATCATATCAGGGGTTGCTACTACAACGTCGAAGTCAAGCCAACCTTCATTCTGAATCTTAGGGATGAGCTCGTCACCGCCAACATAGTCAGCACCAGCTGCCTCTGCCTCGTTAACCTTATCACCCTTTGCGAAAACCAGAACCTTAACAGTCTTACCAGTTCCGTTAGGCAGTACAACTGCGCCACGGATCTGCTGCTCAGCGTGACGTCCGTCACAACCGGTTCTGATGTGTACTTCGATGGTCTCATCGAATTTAGCTGTTGCAGTCTTCTTTGCCAGAGCAATTGCATCTGCGGGCTCATAGAAAGTAGCGCGATCTACAAGCTTAGCAACCTCGGCATATTTCTTACCATGTTTCATTCTTTTACCTCCTAGGTTCTAGCGACAACGATTTGTTGTCTCCCAATTGTAGTTATTATCAGTTACTCTACTACGGTAACGCCCATGCTGCGTGCGGTACCTGCCAACATGCTCATAGCTGCTTCTACGCTAGCTGCGTTCAAATCAGGCATCTTAAGCTCAGCGAGTTCGCGAAGCTTATCCTTGGAAATGGTAGCGACCTTGGTCTTGTTAGGTACGCCTGAACCGGACTTAATGTTGCATGCTTTCTTGATCAGTACTGCTGCAGGGGGAGTCTTTGTAATGAAGCTAAAAGATCTGTCTGCATATACAGTAATAACAACGGGGATGATAACATCGCCCTTGTCTGCTGTTCTTGCGTTGAACTGCTTTGTGAATTCAACAATGTTTACACCATGCTGGCCTAATGCAGGACCAACAGGGGGAGCCGGTGTTGCTTTGCCGGCAGGGATCTGTAACTTGATGTAGCCTGTAACTTTCTTTGCCATTTTGGCACCTCCTATAATGTGGTAAGCCGTTACGGCGGCGGAAACCGCGCTGATTAACGGCGATTCGGCGCAGGTTCTATGTACTGTGTACATTCCTGCTCCCACTTTGTTGCCGGGGCGAATGCCCCAAGTATATTTACCGACTGCTGCCGGGAAATATCAGATTAAAGTTTTCTGAGCTCTGCAAAGCTGATCTCTACAGGAGTCTCTCTTCCAAACAGTTCTACGTTGATCGTAGCAGCCTGCTTGCCGTGGTCCAGTTTCTGAACAATACCGATTGTATCCTTCCAGACACCTGCCACTACGGAAACGCTGTCTCCCTCGACAAAATCAATGGAAACGCTGTCACCGCTCTTGATACCCAGGGGCTTCATCTCTGCCTCGGTCAAAGGAACCGGCTTGCTTCCGGGACCTACGAAGCCTGTAACACCACGGGTATTACGAACAACATACCAAGTATCGTCGTTCATAACCATATTCAGAAGAACATAGCCGGGGAACATCTTTCTCTGTACGACTTTCTTCGCACCGTTCTTGATCTCCACAACTTCTTCCAGGGGAACTCTGACTTCCAGAATCAGCTCAGCCAGGTTCTTGTTGTTCTCAATGGTCTTCTCGATATTGGCTTTGACCTTATTTTCATATCCGGAATAGGTATGAACAACATACCATTTTGCCTCTGCCATACAATCGCCCTCGCTATTTAATTGATGTTAAGAAGTTTACACCGTACTTTGCAACATATTCGATAATTGCGATCATGATGCCAACCACTACAGAAATTGCAACAACTGCAACAGACTGTCTCAGGGTTTTGTCTCTGTCCGGCCAAATGATCTTCTTAAACTCTGCCTTCACCCCGCTGAAGAAACCGGGGCCCTTCTGCTTCTGCTTTTCTGCGGAATCTCCCATTTCTTTCCTCCAAAAAATAAATCCTTATTATTAAGGAGCGGATGATTACTTGGTTTCTTTGTGCGTTGTATGTGTCTTGCAGAATCTACAATACTTCTTGATTTCCATTCTATCAGGATGAGTCTTCTTATCCTTGGTAGTATTGTAGTTACGCTGTTTGCACTCGGTGCAAGCTAATGTAATTTTTGTACGCATATCGCTACCTCCACTCGTTTTTTAAGCATAAAAAAAAGACCTAAATCTTATCTCGCTTGAATACTATATCATAGCGTGGTCCTTCCGTCAACAATTATTTTCACAATCCTGTTCAGTTTTCTTTTGAGGTCCTACCCGTGAAAAAAGCGAAACGTTTCCGTCCGTTTCGCCTTTCATCATTCGGTTCTTATTTGGTCTTCTTGGTCTTCGCTTTGTACTTATCCAGCTGAGCGAAATCATCCATCAGTTCCACGATCCTGTCTCTGCCTGCCTGATTCAGTTTCACATAATACTGCATCACGCGGTTCTCCAGAAGCTGTGCTCCCAAAGAGGCATCTCTTTCCAATGCGGAAAAATCCACAGGGTTGAGATTCAGCTTTTCGCACATGCGGATCACTGTCCCGTATGCCATGCCATCGATTCCTCTCTCCAGTGCGGTCACCAGGGTGCTGTAGGGAATGTTCATCTCAATCGCGAACTGTCTCACGCTGCGATACTGTCTGAGAATCTCTTTTTTCAAGATCTCTGCCTTTGTCATCTTATATCCTCCAGTAAAACAACTGCCAATAAACTGCTCAGCATAAATGTATGATTTAGCGTGTATTTTTGCAAGTAGGCAAAGCAAAATTTTAGATTATTTTAATACTTATCACAGAAAAAGTACTTTTACCGGAGATAATCGTCGATTCCGTTGGCGATTCCTATCGCAATTTTGTTCTGATAGTCCTCATCCGCCATCTTCAGATCCTCCTCCGGATTGGTCATATATCCCATCTCCACGATGGTGACGGGCACCTGACACCAGTTGATACCGCTCATGGTATCAGTCTCCCAGACCTTACGTTTCTTGCAGCCGGTCTCGTTCACCAGACCGTCCAGTACCTTCTCGGAAAGGGATTTGCTCTCCGGTGCCAGCGCTGCGTTATAAGGATTGGACGATGTCTGGCAGATGGTGGTAGCTCCGTTCACGGAAGTGTTATCAGAGCCGTCCGCATGGATCCTGATAAAGGCATTGGCTCCTGCATCGTTGGCGATCTGTGCCCTCTCACTGTTGCTGATATTTACGTCATGATCTCTGCGGGTCATGATGACGGTATAGCCGCGATAAAGAAGTTCCTGCTCCAGTTTCAGGGAGACTGCCAGCGTCAGCTCATACTCTGCCAGTCCGGAAGTCTTTCCGCTGGTTCCGTAGGATACTTTCTTCTTCATCTCTGTAGCTCCGGGTCCCACCGGTTCCAGATCGTTGTTGCCCTTTTTCTGATGTCCCGGATCGATCACCACGATCAACCCGTTGGGGGCCGCCGGTGTCTTCGTTACAGCAGGCACGGTGGTCGGCTCAGGCGTGGGCGCAGCGGTAGGTTTGGGTGTGGGCGCTTCAGTAGGTTCCGGTGTAGGCTCTGCCGTGGGTTCCGGTGTGGGTGCCTGTGTGGGCTCCGCCGTAGCTTCCGCTGCAGAGGTCTGCTCGGCTTCTTCTATCTTTTCCTTCTCGGCAGATACCGATGCGCTTACTTCTATTTTAACAGGCTCCACATATTCCGCCTTCGGTGCCGGCTCTCCGCAGGCTGTGAGAAATACCGCCGCGGACAATGCCAGCAGGAAGCCCTTCATTCCATTTTTCCTTCTTTTCATAACAAACTCCGCATCAGGTCCAGTAAGGCTTCTGGTCTTTGTGGGTATAACCGGTGAGTCTGATACGATAGGTATCCACCAGACTGGCATACTGTGCCTTCTGCTTTTCTTTCAGTTTGCCCTCCGCACACAGCTCCTCGAACTTTGCTTCCAGTTCCTTTAAGTTCTCCTGGGCTGCATCTTTATAGTTGTTGGACATATTCATATTGATGCGGGCAATGATGGTATCCAGTTCTCTTTCGGCTGCTGATTTAAAAAATCCCATACTCAGACTCCTCTCTTTACTTATTTATAATCGAATCCGCTGGGCTCTCCGATGGGACGATCCAGCAGCTCGGGATTGCTGCAGATATGTTTGACCAGTTTCAGGCTTCTTGCAAAATAGAAACCGTCCGCAATTCTCTCATCCAATGTAGCGCCGATGTCTACCAGGTCGCGGATCTCCTTGCTGCCGTCAGGCATCAGCACCTCATCCTTATACATGGTTCCCACAGTGATCATGATACTGTTGGTTCCGTAATTATTCAGATGATGATATACGGAAGGGCACTTGATACTGCCCAGATTGCTGAGAAGCATGGTGGTATAGTTGGGATCACCCTCAGTGATTGCCTTGGGGTTCACGCCCCAGAAATCCAGGATGCGGATCAGTTTTACGAAAGCCATCAGCAGCGGTCTGGGCCACTTTGCCAGAGAGTCCATCAGTGCATCTACGCCGCCGGTGGAGTGCTCGCTCTTTCTGGTCTCATGTACTTCGCCCACGATCTTGCGGCTCACATCATCCAGTGTGTCCGTCATCTTAGGCACCAATACCATCAATGCTTCCTCTGCATGGTCCGTAAATCTTCTCTTACATACGAAACTGGAGCTGATATCGTATCGCTCGTAGATCCTGCGGCCCTGGATGAAACGATTCATCTTGGGTCGCTCGTGCACCATTTTGGTCAGTCCCGTGATAATACAGTGGAAAAGCGTGGTCTTGTATTCGGGATGCTCCGCATTCTTTCTATCTATATATTTCAAAAGTTCCGTGATATCGATGCTCTCATGGAGATACACCTCGCAGTCGGTACGGTTCGGCATCAGATGGGTCATGATCACCTGTAATCCTGTGGTATCCTTCACCCACCAGCCGTCTCTTCTGTCTCCAAACTTGCGTTTTCTCTTCTCTTCCATTTCTATCCTCCAGTCCTCTGTACTTATGCTTCCTCTGCGTTTGCCTCTTCCTCAAGGACGCGGTAGGCTACCTTTCCCACCAGAGTCTTAGGCAGTTCCTCGCGGAAAATGATCTCCTTCGGCAAGGCATAGCCCGCAACGCTCTCCTTCAGGCGAGCCATGATCTTCTCTTTCATGGCATCATCACCCACCTCACCGTCCTTTAAGACGATGTATGCTCTGACACGATGCATTCTGCGGGGATCTTTCACGCCGATGACACAGCTGTAGGATACTTCGGGACAACTGTCGATGGCATTCTCTACCTGTCCGGGATACACATTATAACCGTTGGTGATGATCAGTCTCTTGATCCTCTGTTTGTAATAGACATATCCATCCTTGTCCATGTATCCCAGGTCTCCGGTGTACATCCATACGCGACCGTCTGCCAGGGTCCTCAGGGTCTGTGCAGTCTCTTCCGGATCATTGAGATAGCCAAGCATTACGGAAGGGCCTGTCAAAATGATCTCGCCCTCCTCGCCTCTGGGCACCTCTTCATCGGTACCGGGCTTAACGATACAGTACACGGTATCCGGGAAAGGAAGTCCGATACTGCCGGGTCTGCTCTCATCTCTGGGTGTCAGACAGCTGGCAGTTACACACTCCGTAAGGCCATATCCCTCACGCACCTGGATATCCGCACCGTGAGCAACCAGAAACTCGTCGATCTTCTTTTTCAGTTCCACGGAGAGGGAATCTCCGCCGCAGAACATTCCGCGTAAAAAACTCAAGTCCACATTGTCCAGATCCGGCATATGCAGAAGAGCCTCGAAGATCGTAGGAACGCCAGCGATAAAGCTGGGCTTTTTCTTTACTAACATTTCTGTGTAAGTCTTAATATTGAAGGTAGGCATCAAGATGCAGCAGGCGCCGTGAATGAGCACGATATGAATATTCATACCGAGGCCGAAGCCGTGGAAAATAGGCATACAGCTGAGCATAGTCAGACCGCTGCGAAATTCCTGCTGGATGGCTTCCTTTGCCTGCAGGGCGCAGGCATTCATATTCAGATCGGACAAACAGATCCCCTTGGGCACACCGCTGGTGCCGCCGCTGTAAAGAATGACTGCCGTTCTCTTTGCATCGAAACTGCTCTCGGGACAGTCCTCGATGTTCTCTGTCTTTTTATTCAAATTCTTCCAGAGCAGGTCTCCCTCCACATTGGGATACTTCAGCACTTCATGTCCCTTCTTGATCACAAAGGCTGCCTTCAGGAAAGGATTCAGTTCGTCCTGCATTCTGGCTACCATAACAGTCACCGGATGGTCCGCCTCATTTGCAGCCTGTCGAACCTTCTCATAAAACAGATCCGCCGTGAGAATCATTTTACTCTGAGAAGCATTCAGATAGAAAATGATCTCTTTGTACGCAGACAGAGGATGCACCATATTAGCAATTGCACCGATCTTATTCAATCCGTAAAAGCAATCCAGTGCCTGAGGGATATTGGGCAGGCAAATGGTCACCGCGTCCCCTTTTCGCACCCCGAGATCATACAAAGCCTTGGCAGCTCTGTCGATGCGCCCCAAAAGTGCCTTGAAACTGATCTTCTTTCCATAAAAATCTTCGGCAGGTTCTTCGGGAACGGACTCCGCCATTTTCTTCACCATCTGATACATGGTAAGCTCCGGATATTCCAGATGTTCTCTTACCTTCATCACCGATTCCTCCATAGTTCCTCCTCAGCCTTCGCTTATCGCAAATGCTCTATCAGCCCTTTCAGGCCTTCTTCTTCGTAAATTCCTTTATAATACTCTACTTCCTCCGCAATGAGGTCATCGATCACGCTCATGCCCAGAAGTTCTACCGGTGCCTTATCATCGGTCATGATGCGGTCTCCGGCTTCATAGGCTGTCAGGTTTGCAGCCACCTTTTCGATCATGGCGCGCAGGTTCGGATCCTGCTCTTTTGCCACATTCTGCTCCATTACTTCCAGAAAAGCAGGGTTATTGCTTGCAAACAGTTCTCTGTTGGAAGAGCCTCTCACATCCACAGTCACCACTTCACTGAAAACGGAAGCAATGGTGTCAGCAAGATACTGATTGATGTTGCCTTCCTCACGGCCGCGCATATTCATATTGACGATCATCACGCCGCCCTCGTTCAGATGCTCCTTCACCAGTGTGAAGAACTCCACGGAGGACATCTGAAAGGGAATGGTGATATCCTGGTATGCATCCACCATGATCACATCATAGGTCTTGTCTACGGCATTCAGATAGGCTCTGCCGTCGTAGGTATATACCGGGATCTCCTCAGAGAGGTGAAAGTATTCTCTGGAAAGTCTGGTGATATCCTCATCGATCTCCACGCCTTCGATGACGCAGTTATCCAGATATCGGTTGCACTGTGTGGCATAGGTTCCGGTACCCATACCCAGGATCAGGATGTCGCACTTTTCTTTATTCTTTACATCAGCCATAAACGGTGCTGCGCAGGCATAGTCATAATACATTCCTGTGAGGCCGTCATTCTTGACATACACGGACTGCACGCCGAAGAGAACGTTGGTGGAGAGATATACTCTGCTGTCATCCTCCTTGACCTGCAGATAATTATAGACAGACTCGCCCTCGTAGGTCAGGTCATCTTCCCAGAAAGCAAAGCTGTCAGAGCTGCCGAAAAAACAGCTGACCACGAAAATGATGATACCAACCATCGCTTTTACAGACTTCTTCTTGGAACTGGCAAAGTATACCAGAGCCAACAACAGAAGGATCCCCGCAAAGATCAGGAATGTCACGGAAGTGCCCACCGCAGGGATGGTAACAAAGGTAGGTACGAAGGTACCGATGATGCTTCCGATGGTGTTGGATGCATTCAACATACCCACCGTCTTACCGCTGTCTTCCAGGTCATCCACAGTGTACTTTACCAGAGACGGTGTAACCGTACCCAGCAGAAACAGGGGGAATACAAAGATCAACATACATGCCGCGAAAGCCGCCCAGATCAGGAAGTTGCTATTCACCGAGAAGATCATGATGGCAGAGATACCGATGACGATATATTTGCCCAGTACCGGAATTAAAGCAGTCCAGATGGATGCGATGATGATGCGGCCGTACAATCTGTCGGGGTTAGGGTTCTTGTCTGCAGCACGTCCGCCGTAGATATTGCCCAGTGCCATGGCGATCATAATGGTACCGATGATAATTGTCCATACGATCTGAGATGAGGAGAAATAAGGTGCCAGCAATCTGCTTGCTCCCAGCTCCACTGCCATGACAGACATACCTGCGAAAAATTCCGTCAGATATAAATAGAGCTTATTGCTCAAAATCTTTCTTTTTTCCAAAAAATCGTCCTCCTGTGTAAGTCGCCTCACTTCGGCGATCACTCTTCTTATTGTAAGATGAAACCACCTAATTGGCAATAAAAAAAGGCTGTTTACACAGCCTTTTTTCCTTCCTTGATCACGATGGGAAGCATGATCACAAGGGGTACCAGAACCATAGCGATTCCTACGCCGAAACCGGGGATGTCCTCTCCGAACAGTTTCTCCAGAACCAAGCCGACCCAGGTGGTGGAGGAGAAATTTACGGTGAAATGCAGGAGCATCGCAGGGATGATGGACTTGTAATTTTTGGTGATCCAGCCCAAGAACAGACCGATGACAAAAGCATACATGCCCTGGATCAGGTTGCCGTGGATCACGCCGAACAGGAATGCCTGCATAATATTAGCGATCCAGAACTTGCCAAACGCCTTCTGTGCGAAACGAAGGGTCAGACCTCTGCAGATAAACTCCTCACCGATGGGAGCCAGGATGCAGCTTGCGATGATAGCCATAGGCTCCACGCCCATGCCTGCTGCCTCCATCAGCTGAACGTACTTCTCATAGGTTGCAGGCATCAGTGCCTGGTCGATGGGAAGAGTTCCGTTGGACAGGAAGCACAGCAGAACGCCGAAACCGACTGCAACCAGAACGCTCTTGGCGGTCACATTTTTGAAAGCCTGCTTCACAGCATTCTTACGGGGCTTATTCATACACAGATAGTACCAGAGACCGAAAAGCAAGGTACCTACGATATGATAAAAAAGCACACTGGGGATCGCAACGCTCTGGGTCAGTTCCATGACCGCATCCATATATCCCGGTGAACTGGGATCAATACTTCCGCCTGCGATAGCCATTATCATTTTTCCGAACAGCAGGACCATCATGCACAGGATCTGCATGACGAGACATACAATAGGGGGAACGATAGCCAGGAAGAAATAACCTACCTTGGCACCTGTTCCTATTTTCTTTTCTTCCATCATTACTTCACTCATCACTTACCTCTTTCTTTATACCAATTGATTTTTTGCCATAGCTCCCATTGCCTTGGGATCCAGAGGGCGTTTATAGATCAGTTCTGCCAATCCTTTGAGGGGCAGCCACATCACACAGATCAGGACAACACCGATCAGGACACCCCAGTTGCCGATACCGCTGTTCAATATTATTTCCTGTACCTTGAGTACCTGCAGACCAACCGCACCCACTATCATCAGTACGTACAGGATCCCGACGGATACAATGAACCATCTGTAGCTGATCAGAAAATAAAACAGCAGGACTGCCATCACGACCGCCATCAGCAAGCAATTTGCACCGGCCTTTTCAAAGGTGTCATATCCAAGCAAGGCTCTCAAATATGCAAGCAAGGCTCCGACAACATATCCGCCCAAGGCCATAGCGACCACTACAGTGCTCAGCGTTCCTGTGAGCATATCCTTGCAGCGGGGAGACACCTGAACGATCCTGAAATAATTCAGACCCATATACCCCTGGAACAGCATGATCGGTGCCATCGCTGCCAGCAAAAAGCCATAGGCAGGTACGCCCACCGGCAGTAAACTGAGCACTACAGCCAGTGCCATAAATCCGATTCCCCATACAAGGAATTTCTTAATTTCAAAGCTAGATTTCATGATTTTGCAGATAAACTTAAGATCTTTGAGTATCATAAAAACTTCCCTCCATCTTTTTCATCGGGGCTCTGACCGTCAGGATACCGAATATGATCGCTGCTGCCAACTGCACCAGGATCAAAACTATTGCCGGCACAGGGATCCATACTACTATGACCGTCTGAAGCAGAGCACCGAACACCATGCAGAAATAAGCACCGCACATACACAGGATCAATTGATTGGTATATCTTGTAATGAAGATCACGATGGAACAAAGCAGATAGTTCCATAACAGATACCCGCAGGTCTCTGCCAGATCTCCCCATCCGATCTCCTGACCCAGTGCCAGGCCGATTGCGAGATTCGCAAGGAATACACTGATGAATAACAGGATCCTTCGTATGATATCCAGTGTCAGGATCTGTTTGAACAGTCCCGCACCCCTCTTTGAGATCTTAAAATACTCTCGGAAAGTATATTCTTTCGAACAGATCCCTCCAAAGGAGAAGGCATCGAAGAACACTTCCACGACACACAATGCCACACCCAGGATGGCCTCCGGAATATAAAATGTATATGCTCGCCCCAGGATTCCCGCCTGCATCAAATAGCAGCAGAGCACTGCAGCCAGAGGATAGAGCACCCATACCAGTACATGGTACCAGTTCGGTGTATATGCTTTATACGCTCTCATATTATTGCTCTCCTTTGCTCTGAAGGGAGCTATATTCTTTCATGATCTTGACGCAGATCTGAGTCAGTGTAGGAGTTTCGGCTGCAACGTTTACGCCTGCCAGTTTATCCAGATCCTCGCTGAGGCAAAGGCCTTCAAAACCGTACTTGCTCTTGCTGCCGCCGATGATGTACTCTTTTACCTTGTCGTAATCTTCCGTCTCACCCTTGATCAGTATGTATTTCTCTTTCAACTGCTCTACGAATCCGGTCTCAACGATCTTACCCTTCTCCATCAGCAGTACATAATCGGTAACATTCTCCATATCCGCAACGTTGTGGGTGGAGAAGAAGATGCTTCTCTTACCCTCTCCCTCTGCCAGATACTCGCGGAACATTTCGCACAGCTTATCTCGCATCAGAGGATCCATGGGAGAAGCGGGCTCATCCAGGATCAAAAGCTCCGTATCTCTTGCCAGCACGTTGGCGATCATCAGCTTCATCTTGTTACCGTCGGACAACTCCTTTACCTTCTTGCCGGCTTCTGCAGGAATGCCCAGTTCTTTGATCAGTTCCTGAAAACGATCCGCGTGGAAACCCTCGAAAAGCAGTTCTGTCATTTCCTCTACCTGCTTGATGGTCCACTGAGGCAGGAACAGATTGGTGGGTGCTGTATATCCGATGCGCTCTCTGATACTGTCATCGAAGCAATCCAGCTGCTCGTCAAAGAACTTCATCTCACCGGTGAAATCCTTGCGAATGCCTGACATCAAATTAAGCAGGGTGGTCTTGCCGGCACCGTTCTCACCGATCAGCGCTGTTGCAAATCCCTTGGGGATCTGCAGATCTTCTACATTCAGTTCAAATCCTTTATATTTTTTGACCAGATTCTTTCCGATCACTACGTTCTCTGTTGTCATCTCACTATCTCCTCAAAACTTCCCTTATTCCTCATCCATGGCCTGCAGAGCTTCCAGGGTGGCCTGCAGTTCCTCTCTTGTCATACCTGCGATCTTTGCGGCTCTGATGGCCTCCAGCAGGGATTCTTCTACTTTTCTCATATGCTGCTCCTTTAACATCTCGCTGTTCTGGGCATTCACGTAATACCCTTTACCCTGTACCGCTGTTACCAGTCCCTCACTCTGAAGCTGTTCATAGGCTTTCATGGTGGTGATAACACTGATCTTCAGGTCCTGAGCCAGACCGCGAATGGATGGCAGATATTCACCCTCCGTGTATTTTCCGGAGAGGATATCCTCTTTCAGCTGTTCATAGATCTGTTGATAGATCGGGGTTCCCGAACTCTGTAATATCTTCAAGTTTATCCTCCTCTTTGCTGTATGTCGTTGCAACTGTTTATGTGTTATATATACACCTATAACAGGCAGGTGTCAATACATTTTTTGAAAAAAGTTTTGCAAAAAAGAAGGACCACCGTCCGAGTGATCCTTCCTCATAGTCTTTTATTCTGTTTGATCATCTTTCGCATGCAGTGCTTTCTTGATCTCGTACATGCCCTGATCCGCTTCTTTCACGTAATCCTGAATGGTCATGGGGCTTTGATGATCCGTGATCACATAGCCGATGCTGACGCTTAAGTCATAGGGCAGATCGCGGTGTTCTTTCTCCGTCTTCACAAATCGATGGATCTCCTGCTTGATTTCTTCCGCCTTCGATTCCTCGCCCTGGGAAGCAATGATCAGGAACTCATCACCGCCGTAACGGATACCGATCCAGTCTTTGCGCAGGCTGTACTTGATGGCATTTGCCACGATCTGAATGGCGATATCGCCCTGTAAATGTCCGAAGCGATCGTTGATCTTCTTCATATAGTTGATATCTACGAAGAATACCGTCAGATTCTCCTTCATGCTCAGGCTTCGCTTGAACATAGGGATCGCCAGGCCTTCGTAACCGAAACGGTTATAGAGACCGGTCATGGCATCCTTGTTATAAAGTGCCGTAAGATTCTTATTCATGGTATCCAAACGCATAGTGACACGCAGTTTTTGCAATTCCTGGCGAAGTCTTTCCACGTAGGAATAGAACATACCACTCTGTACTAACAGCGGTCTGTCCACCGCAACCACGTAGCCCAGATTGAACTGGTCGATGTGAATGGGAAGGAACCAGTAGGTATGCACGGGGCCTTCTCCGTCGTATCCGGGGATCAACTGCTTCCTACTGACTATCTTCTGCTCCAGGATCTCGCCGTTTTTCAGGCTCACCAGCACATCCATCTCAGGGTCGTATTCCTCCAGATGCAGGCCGCTGTCATCCTCCTGCAGATTGCTGTAGTAGGTGCTGTCCAGCATCAAATGGAATTCTTCGCCCTCGAAAAGGTGTGTAGACAAATAATGTCTGCGCAGGTTTCTCTGCAACGTCTCATAGTCCACGGAATTGCCGATACCGTCCTCAATGGAACGCTCCATCTGATTCAACAATTCTCCACGCAGAGACTCCACATAGGACATCCTACAGAACTGATGACGCTTCTCTTCATAATCGATCTCGCCCTTACAACCACAGCTCTCGGCCAGGGCCATTCTGGAAGGTGCCTTGATCTTGCGGGTCTCTCCGTTCTTCCCCTCTCCAAAAAGCAACTCGCAGCAACGATAACCTACCGAAAAATAGTCCTGTTCCACGGAGGTGATGGAAGGATAGAAGCACTTGCCTACCTCCAGGTAATCGAATCCGGTCACCAACACATCCTCTGGTACATGCAATCCATGGAGTTCCAGTTCCGAGCAGGCCGCCAGTGCCGTATAATCATTGGCGCAAATGATAACATCCGGAAGACCCTTTTGATCGGAGACAATAGACTGTATCGCCGATATGACTTTCTGATAGCCCCAGTCCGCATAATAGATATCGCTGTCCTCTATGGTATGACCGTATTTTGCCAGCACTTCTCCGGCGATACGAAGTCTCGCTATGGAATCTACATGGTCCGGCGTACCGCCGATATAAACGGCTCTCTTCACCTGATGTTCCGTCACCAGATGCTCCATCAACTGATACATGCCGACGGTATTGTCCGCCTCAGCGTATAGCACACCCTCGATGTCCATACCGATGCTGACCGCAGGCACCTTCAATTCTTTGGCCTTCTCACACAACTCCATGACCGTGGAATCGGAGTTCAACATATTGGAGCAGATGATCAGACCGTCAAAGTCCTCCATCTGTCCCAACTTATAAATATTCAGTTCCCCATGATTTACAAAGTCATAACTGCTGTAGGAAGCATGACTGGTAAAAACGAAGATGTCATACTCTTTCCCGGCGGTATACTTCCCCACGCCTTCCAAAATGCGTGTCAAAGCTTCCGGGCTCCATCCGTTGGCGTAGACTGCTATTTTCTTGTGCATAATTACCCCCTCTGTCAAAACTACTTTAACCACCTGATCAGGAAATTATAAAAACCGCTTCTGATAGCATTGCTGTCGTGATCGGCTTCCGGCACTTCATACCAGAGATGCTCCACGCCGTTTCGTGTCATGATCTCGTGATAAGAGGCAGGGAATCTGCCCACCACACTATCCTTGGTGCCGCAGCAGACCATCAGGAATTTCAGCGGGTACTCTGCCGCCTGTCTGACTACCAGTTCCTCTTCCTTCATCTGTCCCGGATGCTCCATGGCCCAGTCCTTACCGGGTGTGACACCGGGTGCCGGTGCAATGGCACAGCAGGCGATGAACAGATCGGAACGGGTAGTTCCGATGAACAGGGTCTCTCTGCCACCCATAGAGAAGCCTACCAGGCCTCTGTGTTCTCTGTCCTTTTTGACACTGTAATGTGCCTCCACATAAGGAATCAGGTCTGCAGCCAAATCATTTACGAAATTATCATAAGGTAATATGGACTCCTGCGCGAAGCCGGGCTTCAAGGCAGGATCGCTGCTTGCATACATATTCGGGAAAACAGCCACCACATCCGGCAGTAACCCCTCTGCTGTCAGATTTCCCAGGATCTCCGGGATCTTGTTGTTGGGATCTCCCAGCATGCTGTTTTCATCTCCGAAGATACCATGGAGGAAATACAGCACCGGGTATTCCTTCTCTGTACTGTAACCCGCAGGCAGCAGAATATTGGCTGTCCTGGTGCATCCGCAGGTAGTGGATGCGTAAGTAAATGTTTCTTTGACAGGATATGCGACATCCTCTCTCTGAAGACTTACGCCGGTAGGGCAAAGCACCTCTGTCACTCTATCCATCTCCACTGCGGACACTTCACTGCTCTCGCTTCGAAGTTCCTCGGTGGGCTTGATCAATTCTCCGCTCATTTCGCTCTCTTCTTTCCGTCAATTACTCTAATGTAAAGGATGCAAACTGCAGATAACCGGTACCTGCGAAGGTGAAATACAATGCATTGATACCGTCAGGGATCTCGATCTCTGCGGTGGTCTCATGCCATACGTTCGCATAGCCGATGGGAATGCTGCCCAGAGACTCACCGTCCCACTTGGTACGGATCTCCATCTGACCGTTAGCGTAACCCTTGGTCTTGATGGTCACCTTCTTGATGCCTTTGCAGTCGAAATACTTAAATCCTGCAGTGGCACTGTTTCTCATGTTTGCGATATATCCGTAATTCTCATCACCGTCGCTGCCCCACTGTGTGATCTTAGGAAAACGGTCATCCATCCAGCCGGACCAGGGTACATAGGTCACAGGGATGTCATTGAACAGATTACAAGCAATGTAGGTAGGGTACTCACCCTTGCCGCGAAGGGGTGCCACGCTGCCGCAGGAAGTCATCTCCGCCTGCACGATGGTTCCGTCCTCACGGAATTTCAACTTCTCAAAGCAGCCCTGACGGCTGTAGTTGGTGCCGTTGGTATGTCTGTGATAGAAAATATACCAGTCATCTCCGATCTTCTCCATGGAGCCGTGGTTGTTCGCAGTATAATATGCGCACATATCCGCAGGCTTGTAGCTGTCGATGCCCAAGTCACCGCCGCTGACGATGACGCCCTGATACTTGAAGCCCTCCTTGGGGTTCTTGCTGGTAGCATAGCAGAGCTCATGAAACTTAACGGAAGAATAGATAAAGTAGTAAGTGTCGCCGCGCTTTCTGATGGAAGGTCCCTCGAAGAACTCATGGCCTTCGAAGTCACTGCCCTTGCTGTATGCGGAGCTGGGTGCGATAAACACAGGCTCCTCAATGATGGTCAGCATATCCTCTCCCAGAACGGTACACATGGGACCATGTCTGTTGGGATCGCCGTAACCGCAGAAACCGGTATAGAGATAGGTCTTGCCGTTCTCGGTAATCACACCGGGGTCAAACTGAGGGTCCTCGATCTTGCCTTCACCCAAGAGGGTTCCGTCCTGATAATGCACATATCCGTAAAACTCATATTTTCCGGCAGGGGTATCGCAGACTGCTACGGACACATTACCCCAGCTGCTGAGTACATAATAAAGATAATATCTGCCGTCGGGACCGATGGTAACGTCCGGCGCATACAAGTTGCCCTGCAGATCCGTGTTGTGAGGATCCTGATCCTTTCTGTAAATTACGCCCTCGTATCTCCAGTTACCCAGATCGTCCACGGGAGCGGACCAGCCCACATAATCACCCATGCAATATACATCGCCGTTGAAAAAGTCGTGGGAACCATATACATAAACTCTGTCTCCGAACACATAGGGTTCTCCGTCGGGAACATACTCCCAGGAAGGCAGATAAGGGTTTGTCACCTGTTTCAAATTCTCCATTGCAGTAACCTCCGATTTGTCAGATAATTGCTATCCGTAATAGAAATATTATACACTTTTTCGAGGCTGAATGGAATGGTTTTTCGTTTTTTGCCCATAAAAAATGGCATGGGTAACCGTACTCCCATGCCCGCGTCTATTGACGCTAGTTTTCTGCAGACCTGGTGAATCTAAAGATCCAATCTCACATTCTCTCCAAATCTAAAACTCGTGAACTATAACCATAAATAAATAACAAGATAACCACGAACTAATAACTTTGAACCTTCCCTCCATAACAACATGGTTTACCATAAGTTTAATATAAAAGGGTAGGTCCGCACGGTAAACGGCCCCGAAGGGCCGATCGTTAGTCCTCGACCTCGAATTCGACGGTCTGGTTGTACTTATCCAGTGCCATCTGCATCAGAGCGATCTTCTCGTCCACCTTCTCGTACTCGGACTTGATCAGGTCCAGGTCGTAGTTGATGTAACGATACTCAGGAGTGGTCTTTCTTGCAGAATAAGATCCGGAGTTGATACGTACCTTGGGCTCCTGCTTACGCAGGGTGTCCAGGAAGTACTTTCTTCTCTGCAGTTGTGCCATCTTGATCAGGATGGTGTCGATGGTCATCTCCTCATCGCCCACCTTAACGGTGTTGGTTGCGTTAGCAACGTTGATGGCGTGCTTGATCTTAATGACCCTCTCGTCGATAGCCGCGATCTCAGCTGCGACCTTGCTGTAATCGTAATCGGGGATGATGGGCTCCTCGTCCAGTGCTGCCACATAGCTGGTGCCATCGGATTCCTTTCTGGTCCAGAACTCCTTATCATCATTTAGTTTTCTTAAAACTTTATTTGCATAAGCAGAAGTCATCATTGTCATAATCGTGTTCCTCCCTTGTCATGATTGCGCAGCAATCGTGGCTCATAACTTTTCTCTCGTCGTTACCTTGTCTAATTCTATCACTTTTGGCAATCGGAACAATAAACCCGTGGTTTCATTGTCTGAGGATCTCCTGCACATTGATCCCGTATCTGGACAGGTCTACTTTGCCGTCCTTCACTTCGATGCCGTCGGCTTCCAGGAGCTTCTGTTGCGCGCCGCTGCCGCCGAAGGCAAACTCACCGGAAAGTGCGCCCTGGGCGTTCACCACCCTGTAGCAGGGGATCTCGTCGGGATCGGGGTTTTTGTGCAAAGCATTGCCCACCGCACGGCACATCTTCTTATCTCCTGCCAATTCCGCGATCTGACCGTAGGTAGCCACCTTTCCCCTGGGGATCTTCTTCACCGCCTCATAGATCCTGCGGCTGGGACTGTCCGTCAGCAGCCGATAGCTCTCGTCGATCATCTGAAGCACCACTTCCTCCGGAATCGAGCCGTCCAAGATCACCGTGCTCCAATGCTCTTTATTCATGTGATACCCGGGCTGTACCGCAGGGTACACGCTTCTCCAGAAATCTCTCCACTCCGGGTCAGCCTTCACATTCATATGGAGCAGCCCATCTTTCATATAAGTCCAAAGAAACGCCTTCTTAGATCTCCGAAGGCGAATCAACTGCCAGTTCGGATCATGAAAAGGCGCTTCTTGATAAGTATCCGGCAGGGATAAACCATATGCCAGCAATTCTTCTCTTGTCATCTTTGGAACCTCTCATTGCGGTATTTGTCTACATTATACCACAACCTGATTCTTTCCGTTTCTTTTTCCGTGATAAAGATTCTTATCTGCCTTCTCTATCATGCTGTCCTGGGTGTCCCCATGATGATAGGAGCTGACACCGATGGTAACGGTGACCTTCACCACGTCATCTTTACACTGTGTCTCCGTATTACGCACCGCCTCCAGGCAACGCTCGCCTACCGCTTTCGCGATCTCTTTGCCGCCGTTTACCAGGATCAGGATCTCCTCTCCGCCCCAGCGGAAGATCCGGTCCTCGCCTCGGATGCAATGCTTCAGTGCAGAGGAAACATTCTTAAGTACATCGTCACCGCACTCATGGCCGTAGGTATCATTGACCTTCTTGAAATTATCGATGTCGCACATCAATACGCTGAACTCCAGGCCGGGGCCCTTTGCCTTATTGATGAATCGATTAAAACACTCATCCAATGTTCTTCTGTTCATAAGTCTGGTCAGGCCGTCAACATTGGCACTGTTTTCCAACCGCTCGTACATCTGCATCATGCGGACCTGCTCCGCATTGACCGCCTCCACGAAAAGCACCGAATAACCGATCATCATCAGGATGGTCAGGGTCAGATTCATCAGAAACAACAGATTCTGTGAAGGTGCACTTAAGGTGTACATCTTCAGGCTGCCGGAACTGGTCAGGAACCAGGTCAGATAAGCAGCGCCTCCGAATATGATGCTGAAAATAAGCGCTATTTTCACATTGACTGCGCCAAACTGATATACCATGTAAAACACCAGGGGAATGACACCGATGACATACATCATGAAACCGCACTCCCAACCTGCCAGCGCTGTGGAGAACATAGCGACTAACAGTATCTCTGCCATGCAGGCTTTGAAGATCACCTGCAGTCGACCCCTCTTAAATGCCCGCAGCGCCAGGACCATATAAAATACCACACTGAATATATTCAGATGCGCTAAGGGAATCACATTTTCCTTCCAGAAAACTACCAGAAATACCAGGTGGACGAAGCCCACGCAGAGATAGAGGAACGAGTTGATCCTTCTGTTACCTGTAATATTCATAGACACGCCCCCTTCACTTTATTTGTAACCTAATATTAACACGAAACAACTTAACAAACAAGTTAAGTTGTTAATGTTAACAGAATGTTTTCAATTTAGACGTGCTTTTGTCAGACATTTCCTCTTTTATGCCGCAATGTGTCCGACTATATCACCTGATTCCTCGCGCTCCTTCTTAAAAAAGGGCAAAAGAGAAGACCTGTCGTCATCTCTGACGATCAGGTCTTCAACTCTCACCTGGAATATATCACAGAGCACCATCAGGTTGTCGATGCTGGGAAGAGCGTCACCCCTCTGCCATTTACAAACGGCCTGAGGACTGATTCCGAAGAAAGAGCTGAGCTCCTCAACGGTGATCTTCTGAGCGTTACGGTAGTTACGGATTCGCTGGCCTGTAGCCTGCATGTTGATAGGTCTGTAGGAAAAATTATTCATGATATTCCCCCTGAATTAGGAAAAGACTTTCGTCCGTTTTCGGGTTGCGTGTGTTCTCCGGAATTCCTTCCGTTTCGGCACCTCTGCCGTCCTCAGAACACTGAATCATGAGCCGGTGGAAATCAAATATAGCACTTTCACAAAGATTGCGCAAGTACAAATTCTTTCTTTTTTCCACTTTTTTTGCAACCCTTATGTCTTCCTCATTGATTGAAATAATTATATACTTTTCAGGGCGTTGACACCATAGCAAAAGAGGCACGATACGGAAGTGTATCGTGCCTGAATCGCTACTTCATATAGGGTAAAAACAGACTGCCTGCAATCAGCAGCTGCCCCAGATAATACAGGGAAAGATTAGAGATCCTTCGAGGGAAGGTGGCATACTTCTCACCGCCAAAGGTATAGAAGATCAGAATCACATCCGACAGGGTAAATAATACTGCACCGATGGCATAAACGATATCTCTCACCGCCATGGTGGTCAGGGCAATGTCACAGGCGATGGCTGTCATGATAAACACCGCGCCGAGATACACGATACCGAAGATCTTGAATACTACCTTCACCTGCATGGTCAGGTATACATAGACCAGCAACGCTCCCGCGATGCAGGCACCGATCAGGATAGCCGCTGCAGGATGTTTCGCATTAGGTGCAAGTGCCGCCAGGTACAGGATATGACCCACCAGGAAGGATACGATACCTACCAGGAAGATCTTCGTCGCATACTTCCGGATCACAAAGCGCAGGTTCAAAAGAATGTCACCGAACATACCGAAGATCAGACCGATGACCAGTTTCAGACCCACAGGATCTTTGGACACCGTCAGATAACCGATCAGTCCGAATAGCACAAAACAAAGTGCTGCGCTGCCCTTCAGAATATCCGCAGCCACATACTTTTTCTGATGCTCCACCATAATGAAACATCCCTGCAGGATCATTCCCAGAGCAGGAATCAACAGTAACCACAGCTGAAACATAATGCTCCTCCTCTAACTTCTTTTGTTATTCTATCAGCAGAAATTCTGCATAATATACTGTACTTCGGTCTGTCCGCGGAAGGTGTTCTTGCCCACCTGATATACCACGGACAAGGGATAGGATCCCTGTCCGGAGAAAAGCTTCTCCTCTGCCTCCGGTCCGTACTTCTCCGCCAGGCACTGCAGGAACTTCTCCTTGTCACCGAAATAGATCAGGGAAGCCCTCGTTCCTTCCGGTGTCTGAACACGAAACTTCATCACATTCTTATTGGCTCCCAGAAGCGCTCCGCTTAAAAACACCACGTCCTTCTGGGCGAATAAGGGTCTGGGATTTCCCACGCCGAAAGGCTCCAGCAACTCCAGATCATCCGCCAGATCCTCTCCCGCATAACTTAAGGGCATGGGTACATCGATATGGACTCTGGGGATGAAATCATCCTCCGTTAATGTACAGTTTGCATTCAGGCGCTGCCTCAGTTCCTCGATCCTGCCTTCTTCCATGGACAAGCCTGCTGCCATGGCATGGCCTCCGAACTTGGTAAAGCAATCCTTCACCGCCGTCATATTTTCATACATATGATAGGTCTCAATAGATCGTCCGGAACCCTTGACACCTTCCTCACCTCTGGTCAGAAGAAATACCGGATGATTGTACTTCTCGCGGACGCGGCCTGCGATGATACCTGCCAGACTCTCATGCACCTCCGGCAGGAATACGATCATGACCTTGTCCTGCTCGAGGTGATGGGCTGCGATATAGTTTTCCGCCTCTTCCACACCCTTCAAGGTCAGATTCTTACGGCTGTCATTTAAGTCTTTCAACTCCCTGGCCGCCGTCATGGCCTCCACCTTACTGCTGCTCTGCAGAAGCTCCAGTGCTCGCTTCGCGGTATCCAGACGACCTGTGGCATTTAAACTGGGACCCACTACAAATCCCAGAGTATAGACATTACACTTCTCGGGGGCGATATCATGTACCTCGAGCAAAGAACGAAGTCCCAGATTCTGTGATCTGCGGATCCTCTTCAGGCCTTCCTTCACGATGATGCGGTTCTCGTCCTTCAGCTCCATAACATCACAGACCGTAGCCAAAGCCGCAAACTCCAGCAATTCCTCCAGTGCTTCCTGAAGTTCCTGAACGGGTCTCTTCTCACACAGAGCCTGAACTAACTTGTATGCTACCACACCACCGCAGATGCCGGGAAAGGGATACTGACACTCCGCCTGCTTGGGGTCTACCACCGCCAAAGCCTGAGGAAGGATCTCCTCCTTATACTCGCTGCCGTCTGCCGCTTTCTTTATCTGAAATGGTACCTCATGGTGGTCCGTTACCACCACACCGATACCATACTCGTTGCTCAGAGCGATTTGAGGCGCAGCTGCGATACCGTTGTCGCAGGTGACGATAAGGCCGATACCGTCGTCCTTTGCCTCCTCGATCAGGTGCTCATTCAGACCATAGCCGTCATGGATCCTATGGGGAATGGCAGTGTCTACATTTGCACCCAGAAGGGCGAACCCTTTTGTCAATATGTAGGCGGAACAGATGCCGTCCACATCATAGTCTCCGATGACACGGATCTTCTTCCCGCTGTCGATAGCGGCAAGGATCTCAGCCACCGCTTTGTCCATGTCCTTCAACAGCCAGGGCGAATGACACTCCTCCAGTTTACCGTACAGAAACCTGCGCACCTCACTGATCTCTGTCAGATCACGATTGCGAAGGATCCTCGCAACCACGGGACTGATATGCAATTCTTCCGACCACTTCTGAAAATCAGCCTTTTTCGCTGCCACCAACCACTTTTCCATGTGTCATGCCAACCTTTCACAAACTGGGAATATTATACCATATTCTGCGACGATTGTAATCTGTTCCCTGCGGTTTTCGGTTTTTTATCGTAATGGCTTGAACAATCTCTGCAAATACTTATAATGAATTACAGTACAGAAAGGAAGGTGCCTTATGAGACATCCTGCTCCATTAACCGAAAAGAAATTATTCCTGTTTGATATCGACGGAACCTTGGCCGTAGGCGATACCCTGTATGACGGCAGCGCAGAGCTGCTCTCCTACATCGACAGAATCGGCGGCAAGTCCTATTTCATTACCAACAATTCTACCAAGAGCGGTCAGGACTACGTGGACAAGTTCCGCAAAGCCTTCGGTCTGGAAACCACCGAGGACCAGTTCATCACCTCCGGCTTCATGACCATCCGCTTCCTGAAAAACAATTACGCAGACAAAAAGATCTTCGTTTTAGGCACAAGCTCCTTTGTAAAAGAGCTTCGCAAAAACGATCTCAACATCACGGAAGTTGCCGAGGACGGCATCGACTGCGTGGTAGTCGCTTACGACAGTGAGCTGAACTACGAGAAACTGATCCAGGTCTCCAAGGTCCTCCTCACCACCGACGTTCCTTTCTACGGAACCAACCCGGACCTGCGCTGCCCCATCGATTTCGGCTTCATCCCGGACTGCGGTGCCATCTGCGACATGATCACAGCCACCACCGATAAAAAGCCCATCTACCTGGGCAAGCCCAGCCGAGAGGTGGTAGACCTCTGCCTGGAACTCTCCGGCTTCACCAGAGAAGAGACACTGGTAGTAGGCGACCGCCTCTACACCGATATCGCCTGCGGCATCAACGGCGAAGTAGACACCTGCGTCCTCTTCACCGGCGAAGCAAAGCCCGAGGACATGGTGGACACGGAGTATCCTGCAGACTATGCGTTTGAGAATGTAAAAGAGCTCCTGAAATCCGTTTCAGAAGCTCCGTAAATTCAAATCCTATGACTCCCGGCCAAGCGGTTGGGAGTTTTTTATTTCATCGCCTTTTCTACGATACCGAAGCCCAAAGGATAGGGGCCTGTGTGGACACCGATAGTAGCACCGATCTGATACAGGGGAACGTCATCGAAGGGAAATCCCTTGCTGTGAAGCACTTCCAGTGCAACCTTCTGGCACTCTTTTGCTTCCTCGGGATCGTATCCGTAACCGATACAGATGCTGACATCCTCGGGAGCGTACTGGTTCTTCTCCAGGTACTCGATCAGGAGTTCCAGAGACTTATCAAAGGTGCGCTTTCTGCCGCGGCCGATGCCTGCGGGGAAGATCTCACCCTTCTCCAGTTTGATGATAGGGCGAATGCCGAGGACGCTGCCTGCTACTGCTGCAACCGCACCGATTCTTCCGCCATGCTTCAAATATTCCATATCTCCTACCGTGAAGAAGATTCTTCCGGTGGCCTTGATCTCATGTAGTCTATTGATGGTCGCCTCATAGCTCATGCCGGCGTCACGCATCTTCACTGCTTCCAGAACATACAATCCCTGACAGACCGTATTGAAGGTACAGTCAATGATGGTGATCATTGCATCTGGATGATCCTCCAGAACGATCTCCTTAGCAGTCATAGCAGATTGCATAGAACCGCTGAACTTCGCTGTGATACAGATACAGATGATGGGCTCCTTCTTCTCTACCCAGGGAAGGAACGCATCTACGTAATCCTGTGTGGAGGGCATGGAGGACTTGGGGTATACACCCTTCTTGTCTACCATCTGCTGATAGAAATCTCTGATATCCAGGTCTACATTTTCTCTATAATAGTGTTCATCATCGAAGGATACATAGAAGGGAACTACTGTGATATCCTTCTCCTTGGTGGTTGCTACCGGCAGATCCAGGGAGCCGTCACTGACAATGTGAAACAATTCGCTCATACTTTATACCTTTCATCTTTCAAGTTCTTACCCTCAAAGGATAACATGCGCTACAACAAATTTCAACCCATTTTTGCTATCATTAACACATTTTATGGTTATTTATTCTTTTTCAAGTAGTTTTTAATACTACATGTGTCCAAAAACATAAAAAGACCGCATGCCGATAATCGGCACACGGTCTTGTGATCATATTTTTTATGGCAAATTACTCTGCCTTCTCGTCCTCTTTCTTCTCACCGGAAAGCAGGATGTTCAGAAGGATACCAAGGATCAGAGCGGTTGCTACGGAAGTGATGGTGATCTTACCGAAGTTCAGGCTCAGTCCGCCGATACCTGCGATCAGGATAACGGATACAACGAAGAGGTTCTTGTTCTCATTCAGGTCAACCTTCTGGATCATCTTCAGACCGCTGACAGCGATGAAGCCGTACAGAGTCATACATACACCACCCATTACGCAGGAAGGGATGGAGCTCAAGAATGCGATGATAGGGGAGATGAAGGAAATGATGATAGCCATAACAGCAGTGGTCATGATGGTAACAACGGAAGCGTTTCTGGTGATAGCTACACATGCTACGGACTCACCGTAAGTGGTGTTAGGGCAGCCGCCGAAGAATGCACCGATCATGGAACCAACACCGTCGCCGAGAAGGGTTCTGTGGAGACCGGGCTCCTCAAGAAGGTCTTTCTCGATGATGGAGGAAATGTTCTTGTGGTCAGCGATGTGCTCTGCGAATACTACGAATGCAACAGGCATATATGCTGCTGCGATGGTTCCGATATAACCTGCATCCAGCTTGCCCCAGCCGCTCAAGGACTTTACGAAGGAGAACTCAGGGATGGAGAAGAAGGTGCTGAAGGTAACACCGCCAGCTACCAGATTGGTAACGGGGCTGAAATCAAGGATCTTAAGAGCATCGATTCCTGCTGCGAAACCGATCGCGGTAAAGATTGCTGCAACGATGTAACCTGCAAGGATACCGATGATGAAGGGGATCAGTCTTGCCATCTTCTTGCCGTAGGTAGAGCAAAGAGTAACAACTAGAACGGTAACAAGACCACAGAGAACAGCGATCAGAGTGCTGCCGCCTTCTACGTTAGCGGTCTGCAGATCGCCTACAGCGTTGCCTGCAAGACCAAGACCGATGATTGCAACGGTAGGTCCGATAACAACAACGGGCATCAATTTGTTCAGCCAGTTAACACCGACTTTCTTTACGATCAGAGCGATCACTACATATACAAGACCTGCGAAGAACGCACCGAGGATCAATCCTGCGAAACCTGCTTCTGCAGTAACTGCGCCTGCGAAAGCTGCGGCCATGGATCCAAGGAATGCGAAGGAGGATCCTAAGAATACAGGGCTGTTAGCCTTGGTAAACAGAACATAGACAAGGGTACCTACGCCTGCGCCGAACAATGCTGCCGCAATGCTCATGCCGTTTCCGATAATCATGGGAACAGCGATGGTTGCTGCCATGATTGCCAGGAGCTGCTGGAACGCAAAAACGATTACCTGTCCGGACTTGGGTTTGTCTTTTACGTCATAGATCATTTTCATTTTGTTTGTCTCCCTTCCTCACCAATAATGGTAGGTGTTTATATATTTTTTTGCGGTACATAGACCTTAATAATTATACTATGAAAAGAGCGATTTTTTCAACAGAAAAAAGGACAAAATAATGGCTTTTTCGCACATTTTAGTGTAGAATAAAGGCAGGCTTTCAGCCGAGTAAAAAATAGAGGTGACAACATGAAAGAACAGCTGTATACCATCCCCTTAAATGACGCCGTGAACGCAGGCGACGAGTGTCCTTTCTGTTTTATTGAGAGAAATATCGAGCAGGATCTCCTGGACTTCGTCCTGGGAAGCAGTGCTTCCTACATGGAGGCTGACGTGCGTGAAATGACCGACATCGCAGGCTTCTGCCGCACCCATTTCAAGAAAATGTTTGACTACGGCAACACTCTCGGAAATGCATGGATCTTAAAGACCCACTACCGCCGCATGATCGGTGAGATGAAGAAGGAATTCAAGGCATACAAGCCCGGCAAGACCGCTTCCGCCGGACTGTTTAAGAAAAAGGTGGAAGGCACCAACCCCATCGGTGTCTGGGTGAAGGAGAAAGAAAAGAGCTGCTATGTCTGCAACCACTACGCAGAGACCTATGACCGCTACATGGACACCTTCTTCTATCTCTGGAAGCAGGATCCCGAATTTAAGGAGAAAATAAAAAATGGAAAAGGCTTCTGCCTTTCCCACTTCGGTGACTTGTGTGAGTTCTCCGATTCCAAGATGACACTTCCGGAAAAGGAGGATTTCTATCAGATCATGTTCCCTCTGATGGAGCGCAATATGGAGCGCCTCTCCGAGGATGTAGCCTGGATGGTAGAGAAATTCGACTACCGCAACAAGGACGCCGATTGGAAGAACTCCAAGGATGCTATCCAGCGCGGTATGCAGAAGCTCAAGGGCGGTTACCCTGCCGATGATCCCTACAAATCAAGCAAGTAATGTTTTCATCATATCAAGATATTCGCAAACTTCCTCGTAGAAGGTCTCGGGATCGTAAGAAGGATCGCGGAACTTCTCTCCCATCAAACCCTTGATGGAAAGTTCCAGCATCTTCTGGATCTTACGTCCGTCCACTCTGGAAGGAAGCAATGCATAATCGATCTGACCATATACGGTTCTGTAGGTTTCCTGCAGAGCCGTTTTCTTTTCTTCGATGATAGCCAGAGCCTCTTCGCAGTCCTCAACTTCACTGCGATTCAAGAACTCCTGCATGTAAGGATAACCCTTCAGCACATGCATTCTGGCGCACTCGATCTGACGGATGATCTCCACCAGATTCTTCTCGCGGGAATCCACATAGGTGCGCAGTTCCAGATTCATGAATCTGACACTGTAATCAAAGATGAACTTATAGACACCGATCTTGCTGCCGAAATAATGGAACAGCAGTCCCTTACTGATGCCGGCTTCTTTTACAATATCATCTGTGCTGGCGTGACGATATCCCTGCAGAGCAAAGATCTTCATCGCAGCATTGATCATTCTGTCCTGTTTTTCTTTTTTCAGATCAAAGAATTTACCATTCATACCCTCATACCTCTGTGTGACAAATGTGGCTCCGAAAAGTATTGTATCACACTTTTCGTTTGTCTGTCACAGATTTCCTAAATTTTTCGTAAAAAGTAGCAGATTCCCTTTTCAACGACAGGGAATCGTATTAAAATATGAGTATATTTCCCAGATGAAAGGAGTTTCTTATGTCCAAGAAAACCGCTAAAATACTGATCGCTCTGGCTGCTGTTGCAAGTGCACTGACAGCTCTTTATTTCTATCTCCGCAGAAAGGACGAACTGAACTTGGTTCCTTTCGATGATGACTTTGATGATTTCGATGATTACGAGGAAGAGGACTTCGAGCCCGCTCCCAAGATCGGTTTCTTCAAGAAATATTTCTCCCTGAAGCGCAAGGATGCTGAAGAAGTTGCCGAAGAGGCAGCGGATGCAGAGGAAGCTGACGAGGCTGATGAAGCAGATGAGGCAGCAGAGGTTGCTGAAGCCGCTGAAGTGAAGGAAGAAGTCAAAGAAGAGCCTAAGCCCGAAATAAAGGAAGAGGTCAAAGAGGAACCTAAGCCTGAGGTAAAGGAAGAAGTCAAAGAGGAACCCAAGCCCGAGGTGAAGGAAGAGGTCAAAGAGGAACCCAAGCCCGAGGTGAAGGAAGAGGTCAAAGAAGAACCTAAGCCTGAGGTAAAGGAAGAGGCGAAGGAAGTTCCCGAAAAGAAAGAGCCTGCTCCCGGAGAATCCATTCATGTGGATGACTTCTTCGATGAGGAGGACGAGGATTCCGAGTATGCGCAGGATCTGAAGAAAGCACAGGCTGCCGGTGAAGCAGCTGCCGCACAGGCGTCATTGAACGAAGTATTCATCACTGACGGAGACGGCGAAGAAGAATAAAATACAAAAGGGCGAAGCCAAATGCTTCGCCCTCTTTTTTATTGACTTAATACTTTTTACCATGATCACCGTCAGGATTTGCAAACAGGGTCTTCATTACCAGTCCCAGTCCGCCGAATACCAGTACAAAGATCAGAACGGTTGCAAACAGAGAAGTTGCGGTCCAAACCAGTCTCAGATTCATCAGCACGTTCACGAAGATCAACAGCAGGCTCAATCCGCAGCAGATCTTGGAGATCTTATTGTATTTGTAAAACAGAAATACCAGGCTGAAGATAAAGGGCAAGAAGATCAGTCCGTCCATTCTTCTGCCAAACAGGGAGAATCTGAAGATAAGCTCCGAGGTCACCTGAATATTCTCCATGAAGAGATATCCTCCCACTACGAACAT
>JAKSRX010000019.1 GCA_024403365.1 Acetatifactor sp.
GTGAAGGCCATCATCTTCAAGAGCCCCTGCATCGCCATCACCAAGCCTACACAGAAGTGTTCCGTCAGCGATAAGTGCATCAATTGTAAAAAGTGTATTCGTGAGATCGGCTGTCCCGCACTGATCACAGTGGACGGCAAAGTCTCCATCGATAAAAATCTCTGTACCGGCTGTGGACTTTGCAGCAAGCTTTGTCCCGTAGGTGCGATCGGAGGTGGCTGTAATGAATAAAGACATTATGATCTGCGGCGTAGGCGGTCAGGGTACCGTCCTTGCTTCCAAAATCATTGCGGCAGCAGCCATGGAAGCCGGCAATGCGGTTCATTCCGCAGAGACCATCGGTATGGCACAGCGCGGCGGCCCCGTTACCAGCCATGTACGAGTGGGTGAGGCATATGCGCCCCTGATCCCGCTGGGAAATGCGGACGTGCTCCTTGCTTTCGAGCCTGCAGAGGCGGTTCGAAATCTCCCTTACCTGAAGAAAGACGGTATCGTTATCGTCAACAGTGATCCCACCAAGCCCGTCACCGAGTCTTTGCATGACACCGGTTATGACGGAACCGAGATGATCGCTTATCTTCAGAAGAAGTGCAAGTGCATCGTGACCAGTGCCGAGGAGATCTGTGCTCCCTTCGGTTCGGCAAGATATTTCAACATCGCTATTCTCGGCGTAGCAGCCGGCACCGGCCGACTGGGACTGACCACAGAAGAACTTCTCGCAGAGATCGAGAGACGTGTCCCTGCGAAATTTGTAGAAACCAATAAAGCCGCATTCCTTGCAGGCGTAAAGATAGGAGAAGAGTATGAAGCTTAATGAAGTACAGTTGTCTTTGGTAGACAAGCAGATCAAAAGATTGATCCAGACCGACAGTTATTACGGAAAAATGTACAAAGAGGCAGGTTTTACAGGTATTAGCAGCCAGGAAGAGTTCGAGAAGATCCCCTTCTCCAGCAAGGCTGACCTTCGTAACGCATATCCTCTCGGAATTCAGGCAGTGCCTGACGAGGAAGTCGTTCGTATCCATTCCTCTTCCGGTACCACCGGTAAGCCCGTTATCATCCCTTACACCGCTAAGGATGTAGATGACTGGGCGATCATGTTTGCGCGTTGCTATGAGACCGCAGGCATCACCAAGAAGGACAGAATTCAGATCACACCCGGCTACGGCCTCTGGACCGCAGGTATCGGTTTCCAGGCAGGCTGCGAGAAGCTTGGCGCTATGGCAGTTCCCATGGGCCCCGGCAACACCGATAAGCAGCTGCAGATGATGGTAGACTTAAAGAGCACTGTTATCACCGCAACTTCTTCCTACGCACTGCTGCTTGCAGAAGAGATCAACAAGCGCGGTCTGAAGGATCAGATCCACTTGAAGAAGGGTATCTTCGGTTCCGAGCGTTGGAGCGAGAAGATGCGTGAATATATCCACAGAGAGCTTGGCGTAGAACTGTATGATATCTACGGTCTGACCGAGATCTACGGACCCGGTATCGGTATCAACTGTCCCGAGCAGCGCGGTATGCACTACTGGGATGATTACATTTACATCGAGATCATCGATCCCAAGACCGGTGAGGTTCTTCCCGACGGCGAGGAAGGTGAGATCGTTATCACCACTCTGGTGAAGGAGGGTGCTCCTCTGATCCGTTTCCGTACCCATGATATCTCCCGTATCATTCCCGGTGAGTGTGTCTGCGGCAGAAAGTATCCCAGACTGGATATCATCAAGGGCAGAAGCGATGATATGTTCAAGGTACACGGCGTAAATATGTTCCCCAGCCAGGTAGAAGAGATCCTTGGTCTGGTGGACGGTGTATCCAGTGAGTACAACATCAATATCGCTCACGATGATACCAAGAACCGTGACGTGATCCTGGTTACCGTTGAGGCGGAAGGCCGTGTAGACTTCGAGCAGACCGGCAACAAGATCAAGGAGCTGTTCAAGTCCAAGATGAGCGTTACTCCCAAGATCACCGTGGTTCCCATCGGAACACTGCCTCGTACCGAGAAGAAGGCAAAGAGAATCATCGATCACAGAGAGAACTAAAGACAATATGGAGGAATAATCATGAGAGAATATACCTGTTTTGTGATCTCCCCTATCGGACAGGAAGGAACCGAACTCTACGAAGAGTATAAGGATCTGTTGGAACTGATCATCGTTCCCGCACTTGAGATCTATAACATCAAGGTGCGTCGTGGTGACCACTTCATCAACGACGACAAGATCGACTCTTCCGTTATCAAGAATATTCAGGATGCAGACATCTGTATCTGTGATATTTCCCTTCCCAACCCTAACGTATATTATGAGCTGGGCAGACGTGATGAGACCGGTAAGCCCGTACTGCTTCTGAAGAAGAAGGGTACTCCTCAGTGTCCCGTTGATATTGCGACCCGTCGTTTCTTCGAGTATGAGTGGGAAGGACGTTACGCTATCCGTGAGGCGCAGAACCATATCAGAAGTTTCGTAGAGCCCCTGATCGATCAGGGATTCGAAGAGAAGGGTAAGAGTGCCACTCTGAGCGATATTGCAGACAGCATCAGCCGTCTGGAGAGAAAGATCGACCGTCTGGGCACCGCAGCTCCCGCTGCAGGTTCCGTATTGGGCGGAGTGCCTCTCGGTGATGCTGCCAAGGCCACCAGCGATGCAGACCCTAATGATAAACTGAGTCTTGCTTTGATGCAGAAGAACATTCCTCTGGCAGAGGAGGCTATGGCTCAGCTCCAGGTAAGAATGGATAAGCTGAAATTTATGGATACCGTTGTCCGCAAGGTTGCTCAGCTGGGCTCCGAGCCTGCAGGTAAACTGATGATCGCCAGCGCAGACGAGTATTTCGACAGCAGCGTGAGTCTTACCGCTAAGCTGAACTTCCTGGGCAGCATGGTAACCTATGCTACCAAGAAGGCTAAGACAGAGGAGTTCCTGACCCTGTTCCACAGAGTATGTAAGAGTCTGGAACTGCAGGCTGAGAATGAGAGACCGGAAGCTGTTCAGACCATCTACAACCAGCAGAACAGACTGTACTACAGCTTCTACCTGGATACCAGAAATATCGAGTGGCTGGAGAAGGCTATCACCGCCCTGAAGAAGGCGATCCAGATCGCTCCCGAGAACTTCCTGTACTACAACCTTTGTACCTGTTACTATTCCTACTCCAAGAATACCGGCAACATGGATATGATGGAGCTGGCAAGAGAGGCTATCGACGCCTGCCTTGCAAAGGATACCAAGGATGATAAGGATCACGTAGAGTATGCTTGCAGGATCTACAGTGCCCTGAAGGATCCCAGACTGGGCGATATGTTTGAGAAACTTCGTGCCATCAACCCGATCCGTGCACAGGTCATTGCAAAGGATATTCTCGGCAACCAGTAACCTGCCTTCGGGCGTAACCCCTTTCGCGTATGGGGAAACTACATAGGAGAATACAGTATGTGCAGATATGCTGTGATCGATCTCGAGATGTGTTCTATCCCCAGAGACCTGAGGAAAAAGGGGAGCCGTCTCGGCAAGGAGATCATCCAGATCGGCGTTGCCCTTCTGGACGAGAATTATGAAATAACAGACAGTTTTAACCAATATGTATGTCCCGAGATGGGTTATATCGATTCCTTCATCGAACATCTGACGGGAATCGACCATGCGGCGGTGAAGAATGCACCGAAGATGGCGGAGGCCTGGAACATTTTTATGCAGTGGTTGCCCGAGGGTACCGTGATGGTATCCTGGAGCGACACGGATTCTTCTCAGATCAGAAAGGAGTCCGAGGCAAAAGGATTTGCGGACAAGGTGCCGGCAGGAATGCTGGAGCACTGGGTGGATGCCCAGAAACTGTTCGCAGAGAAGATCAAAAGAAAGAGACAGTACAGCCTGGAGGAAGCCATGATCGCGGCGGATATCATCCAGGAAGGCAGAGCCCATGACGGCCTGACGGATGCCTGCAACACAGCTTTGCTTTTCGCAAAACTGAAGCGGGAACCGGAACTGAAACTGAACCCGATCTATGAATATGCAAGAGAGGAAAAGAAGGACACCCTATCCTTCTCCATGAAGGATCTCTTTGCTGATCTGAAAATCGATACCACGGAGGGATGAAATGTATACACTGAAAAACCCGCGTATGCTTGTAGAGATCGCAGAACCCAATGCAGAGTGCAGAACCAGCAGATTTGACAGAGCCGGTTTTGTGACTCGTGTACGCCTGGATGGCAAGTATGAATTTTTAGGCCAGGAGGATATGCTGGACGGAAGCCCCAGCTCCGGCGGAATGGGTCTTTGCAGCGAGATCGTTTGCGATCCCTTATCTGCAGAGGTAGCTGTCGGCGAGAAGTTCCCCAAGTTCGGCGTGGGACTGCTGACCAAGGAAACAGAAGAACCTTACTATTTCATGAACAGTTATCCCTGTGAGGATTATCCTGTGGGTGTGGCAGAGACCAGAAATCAGATCTCTTTCGGCTCCGGAAATGTAGCCTGCGGCGGCTATGCTATGGAACAGAGAAAGGTGATCACCCTGGAGGATACCACACTGACCATTGCTTACGAGTTCATCAATACCGGAAGCAAGGAACTTACCTTCGAGGAATATTGCCATAACTTCATCACTCTGAACCGCAAGAAGGTGAACAGAGATTACCGTCTGGAGATTCCTTGTCTGGAGATCCCTGCAGGTGAGATCAAGACGCTGGATATCTGTACTCCTTTCTATTCTGACGGCAGCAGCCTTTCCAAGTCTGAGGAGAGCATGGTGTTCGCACTGTATGCTTTCGGGAAGGAGCAGATGAAGCCCGTAGATACTTATCAGTGGAAGCTCACCGACCTGAAGGAAGGTCTGGTGGTAACAGAGACTGATGACTTTACCGTAGATAAGGTCACTGTCTGGAGCGTAGGAGATGTCATCTCTCCCGAGATGTTCTTCAAGGCTACACTGAAGCCCGGCGAGAAGGCCTGCTGGAGCAGAAAATATACTTTTGAGAAACAGTAGATCGACAATCTGTTTGCCTGCAAACAGAATTGGAGGGGTTTATGGATACAGTAACCTGCTATAGGGGAGATAAACCATATATCTTCATCAGCTATTCCCATAAGGATTCCGGACGCGTCCTGCCGATCATCGCAGATCTGACGGAAAGAGGATTCCGCTGCTGGTTCGATGAGGGCATTGATCCCGGTACCGAATGGGACGAGACCATTGCTAAGAATCTGAACAGCTGTAGTTATGTGATAGCATTTATCTCCGCAAATTATTTGCAGTCGGACAACTGCAAGGATGAATTGAATTATGCCAGGGATAAGAACAAGCCCAGACTTTTGGTTTATCTGGAAGACGTAGAGCTGCCGGAAGGCATGGCTATGCGTCTGAATCGTCTGCAGGCAGTTTATTTCAATCGATACAAAGACCGTGCTACGGCGCTGGATAAGATCTCGGGTGCCAAGGAGATCGGTATCTGCCGAGATGTCACCGAAGCAGACCCTGTCCAGGCGACAACGGAATCTTCGGATGTACCTTTGGCTGAGAAGAAAACTTCCGGAAAGAAGAAACCCGAACTGAAAAAATATCTGATCCCCGCAGCCATTTGCTTGCTTTTGCTGATCGCGGTGATCATTTTGATCGTCCTGTTTCGGGATGATGAGGCAGACGATATCGTAGAATCAACGGAAAGCTCTTCCTCTGTTGTGGTGGAGAGCTCAGATCCGTCCCAAAGTGTCGTCCCGGTAGAAATAGAACCGGAAGCGGATATGGTCCATGTGACACTGACAGCCCATGAGGAAATGGGAGTCAAAGATTTCCTGGAAGCGAAGGAGATCATCCGGGGAAGAGTTGAGATCCTGGCAGGTGATGGAAACTATCGCATGACAGAAGGTACGGATACACTGGATCTTTGGATCCCGAGAGAAGCTTTCAGAGGGATGGATGTAGAGGTAGCTCTTAGGTGTTATCTTGCACGAGCTATGTGGACAGTCATCTTCGACGAGGATAGTGTCAATGTGATGATCACCAGAGAACCCAAAGAATATGTGGGAGTAGACCGCAGCGATATTGAAGACATCACGCTGGAATGGGGAACCAAGGATGATTTTAACTGGCGCAAAGCTCCTTTGGAGGGAGAATATCCTATCTTTACGATCACCATGACAGATGAATTTGTGAAGCGTAAGGGCGGAATCATTGCGGAATATGATAGACCTCTCTGGGGACAGGATGTGAAGGCCTCCAGTGGGTTCTACTTCTACGAGATCATGCTCGAGGACAACGGAAAAACCATATATTTGATCAACAAAGATGTGGATGATCCGGTCTGGGCGGAACTGACCTATTATAATCTGACCCATCCTGCACTGAGCCAGGGCTTTTATTACAACATAGAGGTGCCCTTCGAGTGGGAAGATCCCGCGAATTGCGAGGAGCCCGGAAAATACCAGGTGGCGGTATCTGAGATGACAGGAGATCGTGTCTGCACATTCTATACCACCAATAGCGAAGTGAAAAAGGGCGCCTGGATCGATAATATAGCTACCGCTAAAAAGAGACTGGATGCAATGGAGATACCTTACGCTTTCGGCGGCGTGAAAGATAAAACATCTATCGCGGTCATGCTTGGGAAAGACGAACTGAGTAATGGAATGCTGCGGCATCTGATGGACTACTGGCCCAATGTCAGCATCTACAGAGGTCTGTCCTTATATCATATTTCTGCGAAAGAATATGCCTATGAGGAGGATGACGGAACTCAGATCCTGCGAGGAACCATCAGCACTTACGAATCAGAAGCTGCAAATGACTTTGAAGAAAACAGAAAAGAACCCGCACGTGTGACCGTCGGTTACACTTACGTTCCCGAAGCAGAATATACTCTGGAGGGAAATGAGTTTGTGATCCGTGGCCCTTCCCGGTGTAGAAATATGTTCCGCTATGTCAAGGCAATGCTGGAATACGGCACGATGGAGACATATTTTAACTACGAAGGAATGCAGTTTGTTGTGGACGAATCCGGCAAAACCTTGTCCCAGAGCGACTTGCCTTTCTCCGGTGCAGAGAGAAATAATGCTTTGGCGGATGCGATCATTGACGCAATACCGAGAGCGACCGTGAATGCGCAGGATACGGAAGTCAAGGTGTACTTGCATCTGACAGTGGACGATACGTTCCTGGACAAGAGCTTTGAACAGGTACGGCAGATCTATGAGATCGTCGACATGTATAACAACCAATATGATAACTTGTATATTTATCTGACCGACGAAGATGACAAGTATCTGGAGCGAGCTAGATTTATGTTCAGTAAACATTACAACTCACTGGGCGACTACGCAACGGATGGTTATATTTACTCTCACGGCATTTTCTGTAACGGCAAAATGGAGCCTTACAGAGAAGCATTTATTGAAAGATTGGCAACAGATCCATTCAGTAAACTGTTCTATGAGGAAAATCATTGGACTTTTGAATTGACACAATAGAAAAGGAGAAAAACAATGGCAGACAAAGTAACAAACTACATTTGCCCTGCGTGTATGGGTTCCGTACACTTTGCGGCAGAGACCGGAATGATCGAGTGCGATTACTGCGGAAGCACCTACTCCGTGGAAGAGATGGAGAAGATGATGGCTGAGGCTAATGCATCTGCTGAGGAAGCAGCGAAGACTGTGGATCAGTGGGAGCAGGCACAGCAGGAGTGGATCGGCGACAATATGACAGCATACAGCTGTCCTTCCTGTAGAGCAGAGTTGATCTGTGATGACAGTGTGGGAGCGACCTCCTGTCCTTACTGCGGCAATCCTACCATCGTTCCTGCACAGTTCTCAGGTATCATGAAGCCTGAGTATGTAGTGCCCTTCAAACTGACCAAGGGCGATGCGGTAAAGAAACTGCAGGAGCATTGCAAGGGCAAGACTTTGCTGCCCAAGTCCTTTACAGAGAACAATCACCTGGAAGAGGTAAAGGGTGTGTATGTTCCTTTCTGGCTCTATGACGGTGTTGCCAAGGGTGCCGCAAACTATGCAGCAACCAAGGAGAGAACCGAGACCAGAGGAGACGAGAAAGTTACTATTACCGAGCACTACAAGGTTAGCCGTGCCGGTGAAGTTGCATTTGAGAAGATCCCTGCAGACGGTTCTTCCAAGATGCCTGATGATCTGATGGATTCCATTGAGCCTTATGATTATTCCGAGATGAAGACCTTCTCCAAGGCATATTTGGCAGGTTTTATGGCAGATAAATATGACGTAAGCGCAGAGGACAATTCTCCCCGTATTCAGGAGAGAGCAAAGAATACTTTCCAGGCTATGCTGCGTGATACCGTAAAGGGTTATGATTCCGTAAACGTGGAGCATTCCAATACCGTGATCACCGAGGGCAAGGTAACCTATGCACTGATGCCCGTATGGCTGCTTGCTACCAAGTGGAACGACAAGAACTTCCTCTTCGCCATGAACGGCCAGAGCGGTAAGATGGTAGGTGACCTTCCTGTGGATATGGGCAAGTACTGGAAGATCGTCATCGGTGTGATCCTGGCACTGGAAGCGCTGATGGGCGTTATCTCCTTCGCAAGCCATGCAGCTATGAGCCCCGCCGGTATCATCGTTAAGTTTATTGTGATTCCTTTGATCATCGGCTTTATCGTAGGCGGCGTGATGAAGGGCAAGATGAAGAGCGTCTTCACGGCAACAACTGCTAACTCCTACATGGATAAAAACAAGCTTCGTCTGAACAGAAACTGGGATGCTTTCTCTCACAGAACCGAGAAAGTGACCAAGATCCAGAAGCAGCAGTAAGTACATAAAAATCAGGCGGTCGATCGTGTGGGTCGGCCGTCTTTTTTGTTGCCTGTAAGGAGGGTTCACGGATGTACAAAAGAAGCGGATTCTGTTATAATAGAATGGATTATGAAAAGAATTTTGAGAGGATCGAAATCATGAAATTGACACTTGAAAAAGGACGCCCTTCATCCTGTGAGGGACGCCTGGAGAAAGAGATCAGAACCTACGATCTGTTGGATGCTTTGGGCATAGAATATGAGCGGGTAGACCATGAACCTGCAGAGACCATGGAGGCCTGCAAAGCCATCGACGAGGTGCTGGCGCCTGCCGTCATCTGCAAGAATCTGTTCCTGTGTAATTCCCAGAAGACGAAATTTTATCTTCTGATGATCAGAGAGGACAAGAAGTTCAAGACCAAGGAGATCTCCCATCAGATCAACAGTGCGAGATTGTCCTTTGCCACGGCTGATTTCATGGAGGAATTTCTGGATATCACACCTGGATCGGTGAGCGTGTTGGGACTGATGAATGATAAAGAGAACCGGGTACAGCTGTTGGTGGATGAGGATGTGCTGAGATCAGACTTATTCGGCTGCCACCCCTGTATCAACACCTCCAGCCTTCGACTGAAAACAGCAGACGTGTTCGGAACCTTCCTGGAGGCAGTTGGACATGATTACCTGACGGTGGTGCTTAGCAACGGAGAAGAATAGTAGGAGTAAGTGCCTATGAAGAATAGAATATGGATCAGCTGCCTTGTGCTGCTTTTGTGCCTCGGTGGATGCGGACATAAGCAAGAGACTGCCCCTGCCCCCGTCGAGAGTCAGGTGGTACAGAGCTCGGAAGCACAGGCGACTGCGTCATCTACTCTGTCGGAATCGATACCTAGTAGCGCCGAGTCGGGAAGCACTGTCCCGGAGCCTTTGACGGAGCTCAGCGTGCATTATATCGATGTAGGACAGGGCGCCGCAACCTTGGTCCTGTGCGACGGCGAGGCTATGTTGATAGACGGTGGACGGGATGAAAAGGGTACCCTGATTCAGATGTATCTGAAGAAGCAGGGCGTAACGAAACTAAAATATGTGATCGGTTCTCATCCGGACGGAGACCATGTGGGCGGTCTGGATGTAGCAATCTATAAATTCGAGCCGAAGGTGATCCTGCTTTCCAACAAGGACAGCGACGCGAACACTTATCGGGATGTTTTGGATATGGCAGATGCCATCGGTGTTCCGGTGACGCACCCGGAGCCCGGGGATGTATTTCCCTTGGGATCCGCAGAGTTTACGGTGGCAGGTCCTATAAGAGAATACGAAGGCAGCAATAACAATTCCCTGGTGATATTGCTTACCCACGGGGAGAAGCGATTTCTCTTCTGTGGAGATGCAGAGAAAAGTGCCGAGAAGGATCTGGTGGATGCGGGAGTCGATCTGGATGCGGATGTGTACCTGACAGGACATCACGGAAGTGCCAGCTCTACCACACGCACCTTTCTGGAGGCCATGTCTCCCGAGTATGCGGTGATCAGCTGCGGAGAGGGCAATCCTTACGGACACCCTCATGCAGAGGTTCTGGACCTGTTAAGGGAGTCCGGCTGCAAAGTCTTCCGTACCGATGAACAGGGCAGCGTGATCGTCACTTCCGACGGTAAGACCCTGACCTGGAACTGTGCTCCCTCCGAGACCGGGAAGCCGGGAGAGACGGGCATGGCAGCATCCGAGGCGATCACCGGCGGAGAGACCGAGACCCAGAAAGAAAAGGGTGAAAAGTGGCCCACGGGAGAAGCTCCCGACGGCGCCGTGTACGTCGGCAACACCAGAAATCAGAAATTACACCTTGCGACCTGTGACAGCCTTCCGGTGGAGAAGAACCAGATCCTGTTCGACAGTCTGGAGGAAGCAGAGCGCAAAGGATTTACCGAAGAAAATCAATGTCAACAATGTCAGCCTTTTTACCATGTGCGGACAAAAGAAGGAGAATAAATATGAAAGTCAGTATCAGCAGAGAAAATACAAAGACCATCCAGAGCGATATGTTCGGTCTGTTTTTCGAAGATATCAATTACGGCCTGGACGGCGGCCTTCACGCAGAGATGCTGGAGAACCGCGGATTTGAATTCCTGGAGTGCCGCGGAAGCTTTGCAAATTATTATCAGTTTCCGGCCTATCGCTATGGCTGGAATCCTTATCCCGTAAACGGCAATACCTATCTGGATATCCATGAGGAAGCTCCCTTGAATGAGGTGAATCCTCATTACCTGCGTGCGGTAGTCTGCAGAGCCGGTGAAGGCTTTAGCAATAAGGCTTACGACGGAATCTACATGAAAGCAAATGTTGCCTGCGATGTGACCTTCTATGCAAAGGGCAAAGGTAAGGTAGAGATCTGTGTCCTGTCCGAGAGCGGTGAGACCCTGGCCGGCAGCCAGGTCATCGAGATCGAAGGAGACTGCTGGAAACAGTATCGTACTTCAGTGGTCAGTGACAAAGCGGTACACGGCGGACTCTTTACCGTAAGATTCCTTGAGCCTGCAGTGATCTGTTTTGATCAGTTCTCCATGATGCCCACCGATGCAGTCTGCGGTCTTTTCAGAAAGGATCTGGCAGAACTTCTGAAGGCACTGCAGCCCGGATTCTTACGCTTCCCCGGCGGTTGCGTGGTAGAGGGCAGCCAGCTGACCAATCGTTATCAGTGGAAAAAGACGGTAGGTCCTAAGGAAGAGAGAAAGGCAAACTGGAACCGTTGGGCGGTGCATAACAATGACGGCACCGAATTGGTTCTCAGTCCCTGGCCTTATTACAATCAGACTCTGGGCATAGGTTTTTATGAGTATTTTGTACTCTGTGAATACCTGGGATGTAAGGCGGTTCCCGTACTGAATGCAGGACTTGCCTGCCAGTATCATTCCAGAGAATTGGTGCCCAGTGACAGCCCTGAGTTTCAGGAATATGTGCAGGATGCGGTGGATCTGATCACCTTCTGCAACGGCTCTGTGGACACCGAGTGGGGTGCATTGCGTGCGAAGATGGGTCATCCCGAACCTTTCGGCCTGGAGTATATCGGCATTGGTAACGAGCAGTGGGAGACGGAGGAAGTAGACTTCTTCTATCGCTATCAGTGCTTCGAGAAGGCCATTCATGAGGCATATCCCGAGATCAAGTGTCTCGGTTCCGCCGGCCCCGATGTGGAGACCGACAGACACAAGAAAGCCTGGGAGCATTACACTCCTATCCTGGAGGAGCGTCCCGAGTATGCCTACGCAGTAGACGAACACTATTATGTACCTGATACCTGGCTCTATGAGCATGTACATATGTATGATAACTATTCCCGCAAGAATAAGGTGTTTGCGGGAGAGTATGCCTGCCATATCTATCCCGAAGCGCCGATGGGCAAGAGAAACTGTTTCCGCGCAGCCCTGGCTGAGGCAGCCTTTATGACCGGCCTTGAGAGAAATGCAGATGTGGTTTTGCTGGCTTCCTATGCACCTTTGTTTGCACGTATCGGCTACACCCAGTGGCAGCCTGATATGATCTGGTTTGACAGTGAGAAGGCCTACGGTACCCCCAGTTACTATGTGCAGCAGATCTATGCCTGCTATACCGGAGATACACTGCTTCCCGTATCCTGTGATGAGGATGCAGAGGCGAAGAAACTGTATCTCACCGCATCCATGGACAGCCGGTCCGGAAAGACTTATGTCAAAATGATCAATGCGGGAGAAGAGGCAGCAAGCCTTAAACTGGACGGAGTGAAGGCCGGAAAGGTTAAGATGCTTGTATTGAATGCAGCAGGAGATGATTGCAACAGTATCGAGGAGCCCGAGAAAGTAGCTCCCGTGCAGGTACTTGTTGATACAGACGATATTATTACCGTCCCTGCACAGTCAGTGGTTGTTTTGATTCAGGAGTAGACCATGGAAAACCAGAACACAGAAGAGTATCTTGCAGAGTATCTGCAGAAAAAAAGTGAAAGAAAACAGGCCGCTCCGGGGAGCCTTGCATACCCGGATCTGGACCGGTATATCAGTATCTACTACATAGAGGAGCTTCCCAGACCTTGTGCTGCTCCCACACAGTCTATGGGTGCGGCAATGATGGCATCCCCCGCGGCTCCGAAGGAAGCTGCCCGACCGGTGGCAAAGTCTGAACCTGTGCATAGTAACGGCGCTCAGACAAAGCCGAAGCGCAGTTTTGCCGACTTTTTGGCGAAGAGTCGTAAGGCGGAAGGCACAGCGGCGAAAGGGTCTGCCCTACCTCCTATTCAGAGCTATGAAGTGTCTTGCGATGATGAAGCTGTGGACATCGACTTTGACGAAGAACACGAGAGTGCCTTGGAGGAGCGCATGAAGCATCTTTCAGACACCTTCTCCCAGTACCTTCTGTATCTGATCGAAGCAAAAGGTATGACCAATGCAGAGGTGTACAAGCGCGCCATCGTGGACAAGAAGGTATTCTCGAAGCTCAAGAGCAATCCCGATTACCATACCAACAAGATCACCGCAATGTGTCTGTGCGTGGGAGCGAAGCTGAACCTGGACGAGACCAGAGATCTGCTGGCGAGAGCAGGTTACGCTCTGTCCCCTTGCGACAAGACAGACATTATTTTCAGATATTTTATTGAGAACGAGATCTATGACATGATAGAACTGGACATTCAGTTGGAAGAGCATGGCCTGCCTTGCCTGATCCGATAGAATGCAGATCGTGTAAAGTGAAATGTGAATATTTCGAACCGCCACGATTGCTGCGCAATCATGGCAAAGTTAGGAGGAAGAGTATGAAGATCGCTCTAAGAGACAATTGGAAGATGCGTGTACTTCCCGTGGAAGGTGAGCCCGGAGAGTATATTCCGGCAACGGTGCCCGGCTCCGTGTACGGAGATCTGCTGGCAGCAGGACAGATGGAAGATCCTTTCTGGAGAGACAACGAGCTGGCGGCTTTGAAACTGATGGACAATGACTTCGAATATGTCACAGGATTTGACAGTCCCGAGACTTTAACAGACTGCGATAAAGTATTGCTTCGCTTTGACGGTATCGATACATTGGCCTCTGTTTATCTGAACGGTGAGCTGATCGCCGAGACGAACAATATGCATCGTGTCTGGGAGATCGATGTGACGAAGCTGTTGCAGCCTGAGAACAATCAGCTCCTGGTACATTTCTATTCTCCCACAGAGTATATTACAAAGTCTTACGAAGAGAAGAAGATCAATGCGGTTCCCGATGCCATGCGCGGAGCTCCCAGACTCAGAAAAGCACATTGCATGTTCGGCTGGGACTGGGGCGCAAGACTGCCGGATGCAGGTCTTTGGCGCGAGGTATCTCTGGTAGGAGTGAAAAAGCAGCGGATCCATGACATAAATATCCTGCAATATCATGAAGACGGCAGGGTACGACTGGACTTTGCCGTGAATACAGACGAAGGCAAGGCAGAGACCTATCTGGTGACCATCACGGATCCGGAAGGCAAAGCACAGATTTATACCACTCCCGAGAGTGTCTGGATCGAACAGCCCAAACTCTGGTGGCCCAACGGGTATGGCGAGCAGCCCCTCTATACCGTCAAGGTAGAACTTCTCTGCGAAGAGGAAGCAGTTGATAGCTGGACACGTAAGATCGGTCTGCGTACCATGACTATGGTCAGAGAGAAGGATGAATACGGCGAATCATTCTGCCATGAGATAAACGGCGTGAGGATCTTTGCCATGGGTGCGGATTATATACCGGAGGATAATCTTCTGGGACGTATCACACCGGAGAGGACCCGCAAGCTTTTGCTGGATGCCAAGGCGGCGCATCACAGCATCATTCGTGTGTGGGGCGGCGGTTATTATCCCGATGACTTCTTCTATGATATCTGCGACGAGCTGGGTATCATTGTATGGCAGGATTTCATGTTTGCCTGCATGGTCTATAATTTGACCGAAGAGTTCGAAGAGACTGTCACAGCAGAGATCATTGACAATATCACAAGACTCCGCCATCATGCGTCCCTGGGTGCGTGGTGTGGCAACAACGAGATCGAGTCTTTCATTGCCGAGCCCGGCAACAGCTGGATCTCAGATCCTACCGAATACGCAGACTATATCAAACTGTTTGAATATATTATTCCCAAGCTGGTGAAGACCTACAGTCCTCAGACATTCTACTGGCCCTCCAGTCCTTCCTCCGGCGGTGCTTATGACAAGCCCGGGGATGAGAACAGAGGTGACGTGCATTACTGGGATGTATGGCATGGCAACAAGCCCATCACAGAGTATCGCAAGTTCCATTTCAGATACCTGTCTGAGTTCGGTTTCCAGTCCTTCCCGTCCCTGCAGACTATTGAGACCTTCACGGAGCCGGAGGACCGCAATATTTTCTCCTACGCTATGGAGAAGCATCAGAGAAACGGTGCGGCTAACGGCAAGATCATGAATTATATGGAGCAGACATATCTCTATCCTACTTCCTTTGATATGGTGCTCTATGCATCCCAGCTTCTGCAGGCAGAGGCGATGCGCTATGGCGTGGAACATTTCAGACGAAACAGAGGCCGCTGCATGGGCGCCGTGATCTGGCAGCTGAATGATAACTGGCCGGTAGCAAGCTGGTCCTCCATCGATTATTTCGGCCGCTGGAAAGCACTGCATTATTACGAGAAGCGTTTCTTTGCACCCCTTATGATATCTTGTCAGGAGGAGGGAACTCTGACCCAGGATCCGAATGTGAACGCACAGCCTTACGAGGTGATCAAAAGTGCCACCTTGAATGTAGCCAACGAGACTCTGCAGGAGAAGCAGGTGACGGTGGAGTGGGAACTGCGAGACAATACGGCAGCCATCCTGCGAAGCGGCAGCGAGGAACTGACAGTGCCTGCCCTGACCTCCCTGTGGCTGGACAAACTGGATATGTCCGATGCGGACCTGTATTCCAACTATGTCAGCTATCGCTTGAAGGAGGGAGACAAGGTGGTTTCCGAGGGAACGGTCCTGTTCTGTCCTCCCAAGTTCTTCCGATTCAAAAAGCCTGATCTGCAGGTGAAGATCGAGGGCGACGAACTGGTGGTAAGCAGCGATGTTTTCGCAAAAAGCATCCGCATCCAGAATGAAAATGACGACATGATCTTAGAGGACAATTTCTTTGATCTGAATGGTGGCGAAAAGCGGGTGAAGATCGTCAGAGGCGTGCCTTCCAACCTTCACGTAAGCAGTGTTTATGACATTCGCTAGCAGGAAAAAATGAGCCTCAAAATGATTGACAAAAGGCTCCAAAAATGAAAAGATATTGAGTATGGTTTGTATGCCCTTACAATAGTTTCAGGAGGAAAAATGAATGATTATCGGAGAAAATTTACCTAATATTCCCTGGCAGGAAAGACCTGCAGGATGTACGGATGTAGTATGGCGCTATGATGCCAACCCCATCATCGAAAGACATGCCATTCCCGGAGCAAACAGCGTGTTCAACAGTGCAGTCATCGCAAAGGACGGCGCCTTCGTGGGCGTGTTCAGAAGTGACGATATCTGCATGAAGTCACACCTTTTCCTGGGCAAGAGCGAAGATGCGATCCACTGGGATATCGAACCCGATATTCTGAAATTATATGACGAGAAGACAGGTGACTATGTGGGAACCGCCGACGGTTATGACCCCAGAGTCTGTCTCATCGACGGCAAATATTATGTGACCTGGTGTGCACAGTTTGAGAAGTTCAAGGGACCTACCATCGGCGTGGCATTTTCCTATGATTTCAAGACCTTCTACAGACTGCCCGACGCTTTCATTCCTTTCAACAGAAACGGTGTCCTGTTCCCCAAGAAGATCAATGACAAGTTCCTGATGTTCTCCCGTCCTTCCGACAACGGACATACTCCTTTCGGTGACGTTTTCATCAGCCAGTCTCCCGATATGGTCCACTGGGGCGAGCATCCTCATGTATTGGCGACCAGAGGCTGGGCATGGACCAAGGTAGGCGCGGGCCCCATTCCTATCGAGATCGAGGATGGTTGGCTGATGATCTTCCACGGCGTAGGCCAGACTTGCAACGGTATGATCTATAATATGGGCGCATGCATCCTGGATAAGGAAGAGCCCTGGAAGGTCAAGTATCGCTGCAAACCTTACATCCTGCATCCCGAGACCATGTATGAGTGTGTAGGTGACGTGCCTAACGTATGTTTCCCCTGCGCAACCTTGTGTGATGCCGAGACCGGACGTATTGCGATCTATTATGGCGCGGCTGATACCGTAGTGGCATTGGCATTTACCCAGGTAGATGAGCTTGTAGAGTATATTAAGAAAAATAACTGCATTTAATGATACCTTTGGGTGGGGACAAAAGATAAATGGGAAGTTATAAGTTTACGGCAGATCTGATATCCATCATGATCTGTCTGGTGATCCTGTACGGAACACTGTTTGAGACAAAGATAAGAGACAGGCGCAGAAACGCTCTGGCCGGAATGATCGGTTTTCAGATCTTTCAGAACGTGATTCATATCCTGGACAACTTCAGAAAGGGCAATGAACCATATTGGTATGTGGCCCTCCTGTTCCTGTGCACCAGCGCGGGAGCGTTGTTGGCGATGGCGTTGTTCATGCACTATATCAGACTGGTGTTGGATTCTTATGGAGTCCATATCAAGAAAAGGATCCGGGCAATGATCGGTTATGTCCTGATCTCGGCAGCAGCGGTGGCATTGATCGTGGTCACCGGAAATGCCTTTGATATCATCAACGGATAGGCGATCTATCTGCCGGGCTATCAGTTTTATGCTGTGGCAATGTTCTTCTCTTACTTCTTCTATTTCGTGCTGGTGTTTTCAGTGCGCAAAAGAGTCAATAAGGGGACGCTGCTGGTCCTGGTGATCTATCAGATGATCCCGTTGTTGATGGGTTATGTTTCCATTCTTGTCCTGGGGGAATATGTGCTGGGACATTCTTTTGTAACCATCTCTCTGGTACTGGTATATATCATGCTGCAGTCCAGACTGCAGGATACCATCGAACAGGAGAAGGTAGAGTACTTTACCTCTATGGCAGGCATCTACTATACCCTGCACGTACTGGATCTGAAGAACCAGTCTTACTATGAGTATGGTGCTGCGGATGTGATCCACAATTATGTATCCGAGAATAAGCAGATGGAGATGCAGGAACTGTTCTGGACATTGATGTGCAGAAGGATCTGTGAGGCTCATCAGGAAGCCATCAAGGATTTCACCAATCTGTATACATTGGCGAGTCGTATGGAGGGCAAGCACTCCATCGATATCGAGCTGATCAACGTGGATAATCGTTGGATGCGTTTCAGCTTTATTCGTATTGGAAAAGATGATCAGAAACTGACCAAGGTATTCTTCACCTCACAGGATATTGATGACAGTAAGCGGAGAGAAGATAACCTGATCCGTAAGTCCATGATCGATGAACTGACCCATCTGTATAACAGAAATGCCTATGAAGAGGCGCTGCAGCAATATGAAGCGAGCGGCGTGCCGAGAGATCTGAAATATGTCTGCTACGATCTGAACGGATTGAAAGTGGAGAATGATACCTACGGCCATGCGGCAGGTGATGAACTGTTGACGGCAATGGCAGCCTGCCTGACCAAATGTTATGCTCCTCTCGGTAAGGTATTCCGCGTTGGCGGCGATGAATTCGTTGTCCTGATGCAGGGTACGGAGGAACAGATGCAGGGTTGTTATCATACCCTGAAGACTCTTTGCAGCGAGATCGACGGCACCTATATCAAAAAGGTGGAGTATGCTTTCGGTACCGCAGGTGCAGATGAGTTTGAGAACGCGACCATGGCTCAGATGCAGCAGGCAGCCGATCGCAGAATGTATGAGTGCAAGGATGCTTACTACAAAGAGACCGGTGCAGAGCGTCGTAAGAGATAGAGGACCAATATGAATAAAAAGAAAAAGACCAAAAAAAAAGCGATAGCGTTCAGTATTCCCATGCTGGCGATGATCGTCATTCATTTCACTGCCGATATGATGAACAGAGGACCGGAAGACCTGATGAAGCGTATCTTCGCGAATCTCATCGTCACCGTATTTGCCCTTGTTTTCGGCGAGGTATACGGTGCGTTTACCTTTTTCGCATCTGCCTATACCGATCATCTGGCAGCATATATTTCCACGATCCTGATGAGTGCCGGAAGCATTCTGGCAAGCAGCATCGCTTATAAATTTGCGGTAGCGGACAACCATGCCTGCCTGTGGATGACAGTGACTTTCATCGTGATCGACAGCTTGATCATCCTGTACGCGGCGATCATGGCAGTGAAGAAACTGATCGAGTACAGCAAGTACAAGAAGCAGGTCAAAGAGGAGTACAAGGACCGCTAAGGAGAGTCTTATGACGAGACAGAAACTTCATTTTACCCCTCCTGTGGGTTGGACCAACGATCCCAACGGTCTGATCTTTGCAGGCGGGAAGTATCATTTATTCTATCAACATTATCCTCACGACACCAAGTGGGGCCCTATGCATTGGGGCCACGCGGTCAGTGAGGATTTATTGCATTGGGAGTATTTACCCATAGCGCTTTACCCTACGGAGAGAGAGTATATTTTCTCCGGATCCGCTATCCTGGATGAAGAGGATCTTCTTGGGAAAAAAAGCGGGGAGCAGCCTGCGATGGTGGTATTTTACACGGCACATGACCCCGTGACCGGAGAACAGATGCAGTGTATGGCCTACAGCAGTGATTATGTCAATTTCGAGAAATATGCAGGCAATCACATCATTGAGAACCATAAGGGTACGGCAGAGTTCAAGCAGGACTTCAGAGACCCCAAGGTATTTCGCAATCCCGTGCTGGGGGGATACAGTATGATCTTAGCGGTGAATGACAGAACGGAGTTTTATCATACAGCCGATCTTGTAAACTGGGAATATACCGGTGCCTTTTATCATGGCGAGGTGGGATTGAAAGGACTGTGTGAGTGTCCGGACATATACCCCCTCACATTGGAGGGAGAGACAAAATATGTGCTCACTATGAGCGCCATCTTCACGGAGGAAGGTGCTTCGGAGGAAAGCCATGTGATGCAGTATTTCGTGGGAGACTTCGACGGAAAGCGTTTCGTGAACCCGCAGGAATTTGATGGCACGATGCTGTTGGATCACGGCAAGGACAACTATGCCATGGTCACCTTCGCCAACAGTCCAAAGCCTTTGGCTCTTGGCTGGGGAGAGGATTGGAACGATGCCAGAAGAAACACCGCTACGGAGTATTTCGGCAAGATGACACTGGCAAGAGAACTATCTCTGGTGCGTGACGGAGAGAAGATCCATCTGTGCCAGAAGCCGGTGTGGGAGCCTGTGGAGGAGACGGAGGATCTGTACTGTCACCGGTATCTTCTGGAGGTAGGAGAGAAACGATCTCTTGCTTGTAAGATCCCCATCGAGAACGCAGGAGATCATCTGGTGATCGGGGACAAAAGGATCCCTCGCAGCATCGCAGGACCTTGCACGGTACAGGAGATCTATGACACCGGATATCTGGAAGTTTTTACGGATGAAGGCAGGATCGCCTATAGCGCAAATGTGTAACAACATAATTTTTAGAAAAAACAAAGGTCGCTTTCGTGGCGACCTTATTTTTTTCTTCGTATGATATTATTGCCTCAGAAACAAAGAAACAGCAGCAATGCTTAATCAAGAAAAGAGAGGTAATGACTATGAACAAGAATTTAACTGAGATCGTATTTATCCTGGACAGAAGCGGATCCATGAGCGGACTGGAACTTGACACCATCGGAGGTTTCAATGCCATGATCGAGAAGCAGAAGAAGGAAGAGGGCGAGGCACTGATCTCCACCGTGCTTTTTGATGACAGACAGGAGGTATTGTATGACAGAGTAGACCTGCGCAAGATCGAGCCTATGACAGACAAGCAGTATTATGTGCGTGGCTGTACCGCTCTTCTGGATGCAGTGGGTGGCGCCATCAAACACATCGCCAACGTCCACAAATATGCAAGAGAGGAAGACAGACCGGACAAGACCATCTTTATCATCACCACGGACGGCATGGAGAATGCCAGCCGGGAGTTCTCCTACGATAAGGTCAAGAAACTGGTAGAGAAGCAGAAAGCGGAGAAGCACTGGGAGTTCATCTTCCTGGGTGCAAATATCGATGCAGTGGAAGTGGCAGGAAGATTCGGCATCGGTGCCAGCCGCGCGGCCAATTACCAGTGCGACAGCGCAGGAACCAGACTGAACTTTGAAGTGCTTGGTAACACAGTAGCGAAATTCCGCGCCTGCGCGTCTCCCATGGCAGCTTGCGATATGATGGACGATGATGACTGCCTCAAGGAGATCCGTGAGGACCATGCCAAGAGATCCAAGGGCAGAAGAGTCTGATGGAAAAAAGTGACAACAGTATTCTCCTTTCACAATAAAAAGCTCCGGGTCAGGAAACTGGCTCGGAGCTTTGCTTTTTATTCGGTGACAAGTTGGATACCGGAGATATCACTGTCGATGGCCATGGAGTAGTTGGTGTAGTATACCACGAAACCGGGTTTGGCACCCGCGGGCTTCTTCACATGCTTTTTCTGGATGTAGTCGATCTCCACTTTCTCCTGATCGCGGCCCTTGGAGTAGTAAGCCGCAAGCTTGGCTGCTTCTTCGAAGGTACGGTCGGGAAGTTCGGTGGCATTTCCCAGTTTTACCACTACGTGGGAGCCGGGCATCTTCTTGGCATGGAACCACCAATCGTTGCCGGTGGCGAACTTGAAGGTCAGTTCATCATTCTGATAATTGTTTTTGCCCACATAGATGTGGAAGCCGTCGCCGGAAAGATAGTGGAAAGGCTTGCTGGTGATCTTGACTTTCTTACCGCCGCCCTTTCTGCGGATATATCCGCTCTCGGTGAGCTCTTCCTTGATCTCTGCAAGGTCTTCCTCATGAAGAGCGATATCCAAAGCGGCGCTGATGGACTCCAGGTGGTCGATCTCAGCCTTTACCTCTTCGGTGAGCTGGCTGAGAGCCTCAAAGGTACGCTTGTACTTGCTGTATTTATCGAAATATTTCTTTGCATTCTCAGTGGCGGTGAGGGTGGGATCCAGAGGAATGGTCACCATCTCATTGGTGTAGTAGTTTAGAGCGTCGAAACTTTTGGCACCGGGTTCGGCACTGTAGCCGTAGGTGTTCAGAAGCTCGCCGTAGACGCGGTAGGTGTCTCGCTTCTCGGTATCCTTCATTTGACGAAGCTGCAGATCGTATTTCTTGACATTGCGCTCCAGAGCGGTCTGCACGATGCGGCGCAGGTCTGCGGATTTCTGGCGGATGCGGGTGATGGTATTTTTCTCCGCGTAAAACTGTTCCAGAAGAGCGGACATGGAATCGTAGTTAACGGTTCGGTCTTTGGAGTCGGAGGAGATTGTCTGTCCGTATCCGTAGAGAGTCAGAGGGATGGCGCAGAATTCTACCGGCTTGCCGAAGGAATAAGCCACGTTGGGGGTGAAGCGCTCTTCCCGGATGCAGGTCACCATCTCTTCGAAAGCGGTAAAGAGGGAACGATAGTCGTCCTCTGTCATAGCTGCGGTAGGCTGCTCCGCCTCCACTTTGGCACGGTGGCAAAGTTCCTGAGCCAAAACCGGGGAGATGCCTGTGAAACTGCCGTAGAGGGCCTTAAAGACAGGCTGAGGCTTTGCAGCCAGAGCGTCATGAAAGGCAGCATATTCGGTGGTGAAGGCATCCAGTTTGTCCTGAGTCTGAGCCACGAAGTAAGGTCTGCCGGGCAGGACTTCACGGACGGAGCTGACAGCGGCGGAGACACGCTTGATACTGTCGATGATGGTGCCGTCGCCGTCCACGAAGATGATATTGCTGTGTTTACCCATGATCTCGATGACCAGTGTCTTGCGGCACAGGTCGCCCATCTCGTCCAGATGCTCGATCTCGATACGCACGATACGATCCAGACCGGGCTGGGTGATATCCATGATGCGTCCGTTCTGCAGATGCTTTCTCAGCAGCATACAGAAATTGGGGGCAGTCATGGGACTGGGTTTGTTGGTATCGGTGAGATAGATCAGGGGCAGGGAAGCACCCGCAGAGAGAAAGAGTCTTTTCTGGCCGGAGTTCGTCTTGATGGTCAGAAGGAGTTCGTCCTCCTCAGGCTGGGCGATCTTGTACATTCTGCCGCCGATGAGTTCTCTTTTACATTCACTTACTACATTTGCTATGGTTACGCCGTCAAAAGCCATGGGGTCACCTCTATTGATTACAGGATTTGTTTCACTTCAGACGATTATATCACAGGTGAGGACACAGCACCAATAGTATTTACTGACGGGGGGAGAAGAGTGTATAATGGAGGTATGAAAAAACGCAAAAAAATGGCGGAAACAGTGATCGAGAGAGTTTTATGACACATGTAGTGTCCGCATAATAGATCAGACGAGGTAGAGCAGAATGGTTAGAAAGCATTTCAGATTTACAGGCAGAGTACAGGGCGTCGGTTTCCGGTATCGTGCGAAATACGCAGCCAACGGGATGTGTATCACCGGTTGGGTGAAGAACGAGTGGGACGGTTCCGTGGAGATGGAGGCCCAGGGTACGGAGGAAGCCATCAACAAAATGCTGGTGCTGATCAACCGCAGTGATTACATCGTCATCGACACCATTGAGACCAAAGTGATACCTCTGGTAGAGGGAGAGAGATCCTTCTACGTCAGATAGTATCCTTGTGACAGCAGCGTGAATGGAGAACACACATGAGTTTACAGTTTGTATTCGGGCCCTCCGGGTCCGGTAAGAGCACACAAGTCTATAATGAGACCATTCGTCGGGCAGCGGAAGAACCGGGGAAGAACTTCCTGATCATCGTTCCGGATCAGTTTACCATGCAGACCCAGAAGGATCTGGTCACATTGAGCCCGACAGGCGGCATTATGAATATCGATGTCTTAAGCTTCGGACGTCTGAATCACCGCATCATGGAAGAGGTGGGTCGTGAGGAGATCCCTGTTTTGGATGACACCGGCAAAAGTCTGGTGCTGCAGAAGGTGGCAGCAGACCTGAAGGAGGAGATGCCCCTTTTGGGAAGTTTCCTGCAGAAGCAGGGCTATATCCATGAGGTGAAGAGCGCCATCTCCGAATTCATGCAGTACGGCATCGCACCAACTGACGTGAGTAAGCTCATCGACTATGCGAAAAAGCGCGGTGCCCTGGTGCAGAAACTGCGTGACCTGCAGGTGATCTATCAGGGATTCATGGAATATATTCAGGGAAACTTCATTACCACAGAAGAGACACTGGATGTACTGTGCCGTTCCCTGCATAAGTCAAAGCTTTTGCAGAACGGTGTGGTGGTATTTGACGGATTTACCGGATTTACCCCCATTCAGTACAGAGTATTGTCGGAACTCATGAGACTCTGCGATAAGGTGATCGTCGTCCTGACACTGGGTGTGGGAGATGACCCGAATAACAACGACGGCGAGCAGAAACTGTTCCATCTGAGCAAAAAGACCGCAGCGGATCTGTCCAAGATCGCAGCAGATCTTAAGGTGCCCAGAGATGCGGATGTTTTCGTACAGTCCGAGAACGGACGATTCAAGAGTGCGCCTGCGCTGGCTCATCTGGAGGCAAATCTCTTCCGATTCGGGGCGAAAGCTTATGAGAAGGAGCAGAGCGATATCACCTTGTTCGAGGCTTTGAATCCTAAGTCCGAGGTGCGTCAGACCGGATTGCAGATCAAGGAACTGATCGCAGAGCAGGGTATGAGTTACCGCGATATCGCTGTGGTGGTAGGCAATATGGAAGCCTATGCGCCCTTCGTGGAGACAGAGTTTGAGCGCATGGAGATCCCTTGCTTCATCGATAGGACCAGAGGCATCGTGCTCAATCCCATGGTGGAGTTTATTAAGAGTGCGCTGGAACTGTTCCTCCATGATTTCTCTTACGAGGCGGTGTTCCGCTATCTGCGAAGCGGTATGGCCGATATGACCCCGGAGGAAGTGGATCTTTTTGAAAATTATATTATGGCTGCCGGTATTCGCGGCTATTCCAAATATCAGAAGCTTTTCACCCGTAAGATAGAGGATGCGGAGGAGAAGCTGGCGCAGATCAATGAACTGCGTGAGCGTCTGTTAAACCAGGTATCTATGCTTCGTCTGAAGAAGGGAGAGCCTGCGAAGGAATATGTAAATCAGTTATATGAGTTCCTGGTTCAGAACAAAGTCCAGGAGAAACTGGCTGTGTTTGAGGCTGCCTTCAAGACGGAAGGACAGCTTACCAGAGAGCGCGAGTATGCTCAGATCTATCGTCTGGTCATGGAATTGCTGGAGCAGATCTACGAGCTTTTGGGAGAGGAAAGCATCACCCTCAGAGAGTTTGCGGACATTCTGGAGGCAGGCTTCGGCGAGATCGAAGTCGGTACCATTCCTCAGAATGTGGACCGTGTACTGGTAGGTGACCTGGAGCGTACCCGATTGAAGCAGATCAAGGTGCTTTTCGTCCTGGGCGTAAACGATGGAAACATCCCGAAGAACGCATCCAAGGGCGGTATCATCTCCGACGTGGACAGAGAGTTCCTGCGGGAGTCCGATGTGGAACTGGCACCCAGTCCCAGACAGCAGATGTTTATTCAGAGACTGTACCTGTATCTGAATCTGACCAAACCTTCCGAGCAGCTTTACTTAAGCTATTCCAAGATCGACAGCAGCGGTAAAAGTATGCGCCCCGCCTATCTGATCGATACTGTGAAGAAGCTCTTTCCTACACTTGCGGTGCAGTTCCCGGAGATGCGAAGCGCCATCGACCAGATCGTCACTGCCAGAGAGGGTGCGGCTTACCTGGCGGAGGGCCTCAGAGACTACGCGGCAGGTGTTGTCAGTGCGGAGAGAGAGAAGGAGATCCTGACCATTTATCATGCTTTCTCACAGGATGCCCTGGCAGAGACCAAGGACTTCCTGACAGAGGCGGCATTCAAACGATACAAGGAAGGTGCTTTGTCCAAGGCGGTAGCCCAGGCACTGTACGGAAAGTATTTGCAGAACAGTGTCACCAGACTGGAGTCCTTTGCGGAGTGTGCCTACAGTCATTTCCTGGAGTACGGTCTCACCCTGCAGGAGAGAAAGGAATTTTCCTTCGAGCGAAACGATCTGGGAAATGTCTATCACGAGGTGCTGGAGCGTTTTGCGAAAGGACTTTCCGACCATGGTCATACCTGGTTCGATTTCACTCCGGAGTATGCGGAGACTCAGGTGCGCAAGGCAGTGCTGGAATGTGCGGCAAGTTACGGCGGCACGATCCTTTACAGCAGCGCGCGTAATGAGTATGCCCTTGTGAGAATGGCCCGTATCATGACCAGAACGGTGATGACTTTGCAGGAGCAGTTGAAGAAGGGAGAATTTCTGCCTGCTTCCTATGAAATGTCCTTCCACTTTACAGACAGCATGGACAGCGTGAATGTCACTTTGTCCGAGGAAGAGAAGATGCGCCTGCGCGGACGAATCGACCGTGTGGATACGCTGGAGGACGACGAGGCAATCTATGTAAAGGTTGTGGACTACAAGTCCGGTTCGCACCAGTTTGATCTGGCTGCCCTGTACTATGGCCTGCAGCTTCAGCTGGTAGTCTATATGAATGCAGCGATGGAGACGCTGGCTAAGAAGTATCCCCATAAGGAGATCGTTCCTGCAGCCATGCTGTACTACCATATCGATGATCCTACGGTGGATGAGGAGACGGAGAAGAGTGATGCGGAGATCCAGGCGGCTATTGCCAAGAAGCTTTGCATGACCGGTGTGGTGAACAGCGAGAGAGGCATCGCACAGAAACTGGATAAGAATGTGGCGACCGGTTCGGATGTGATCCCTGTCAGCATCAACAAGAACGGCAGCTTTTCCGCAACATCTTCTGTCCTTGCTGAGGAGGATCTGAAGGTGCTGTCTCAGTTTGTGACCCGCAAGATGGTGGAGATCGGCAAGAGCATCTTAGCCGGAAACATCGCCCTGAATCCATACGGCAGAGGTAAAAAGACTGCCTGTGATTATTGTGCCTATAAAAATGTATGTGGCTTTGAAACTTCCATGCCCGGCTGTGAGATGCGCAGCCTTCCGACCATGAAGAAGGACGAAGCCATGGAGAAGATAAAAGAAGCGATAGAGGAAAGGAGGGAGGACTGATATGGCGATCAAATTTACGGATGAACAGCAGAAGGTCATCGATACCAGAAACAGCAATGTACTGGTGTCCGCGGCAGCAGGAAGCGGTAAGACCGCAGTGCTGGTGGAAAGAATCGTCAACATGGTCTGCAATGAAGAGAAGCCCGTGGATATCGACAAACTGCTGGTGGTAACCTTTACCAATGCGGCAGCAGCGGAGATGCGCGAGAGAATTGCAAAAGGGATCGCGGAACGTGTGGAAGCCGAACCGGACAACGAACATATTCAGAGACAGGCGACCCTGATCCACAATGCCCAGATCACTACCATAGACAGTTTCTGCCTGTTCCTGCTTCGCAATCATTTTCATGAGATCGGTCTGGATCCCGCTTTCCGCATTGCGGATGCAGGGGAGATCAAACTGCTGCAGCAGGATGTGATGGCGGAACTTTTTGAGGACGCCTATGCTTCCGGAGACGAAGCATTCCGTTACTGTGTAGAATATTTCTGCCCCGGTGGCAGAGAAACAGCGCTGGAAGAGGACATCCTGAAACTGGCAGCCTATGCGGACAGTTTCCCGAAGCCCGAGAAATGGTTGGAAGAGCGCAAAAAAGATTATGATCCGGCGGAGGGCGCTCCTTTTGAACAGTCCGAAAGCGGTGCGTACCTGCTTGCTTATCTGAAGCAGATGACACAGGGCTGGCTTGAGAAGATGCAGAAGCTGAAGTCCCTGTGTGAGGAGCCGGACGGACCTCATATGTACGGCAAGTGTGTCGACGAGGACCTGGAACGAATGGAGAGACTGGCAGAGTGTGATTCTCTGGAGAAGTTTGCTGCCACACTGGGCAATTTCGCCTGGGGTAAGCTTTCCTCCGCCACAGACCCGTCCGTGTCCGTGGAAAAGAGAGAACTGGCGAAAAAGCGCAGAGATGAATTGAAGAAGAGTGTCGGAAAGGCTGCGGAGGACTTTTTCAAGACGCCCTTGGAACTGGCAGCGCGACAGGCGTCACAGTGTGCGAAGCCTGTGGAGACACTGATCGATCTGACCCTGGAATTCAATCGCCGCATGGCAGAGAAACTCAGAGAAAAGAAGATCCTTACCTTTGCGGAAGCGGAGCATTTTGCGCTGGATATTCTGCTGCAGGAGGACGGTGTCACTCCCAGCGACGTGGCACGCGAATATAAAAAGCACTTTGCAGAGGTGCTGATCGACGAGTACCAGGACAGCAACCTGGTGCAGGAGTCCCTGCTTCGCGCCATCAGCGGAGAGAGCGAGGGCAACTATAATTACAGCATGGTGGGAGATGTACAGCACAGTATTTACAGATGCCGTCTGGCAAGACCCCAGCTCTTCCTGG
>JAKSRX010000002.1 GCA_024403365.1 Acetatifactor sp.
AACCAGTGACACGAGGATTTTCAGTCCTCTGCTCTACCAACTGAGCTATCTGGGCCCGTAACGTAAATCCTTTGCGTCACAACATTGCTTATTCTACATTGTCTTATTCCAAAAGTCAACCCCTTTTTTCATATTTTTTGAAAAATATTTTTCCTGCAAAATCAGTAGGAATTGATTCGATAATACTGCAGCAAAAGCTTCACCACTCTGCTATAACTCACCTTACCGTCAGAGACTCCGTTTACTTTCAAATTGGTATCAATGAATACATCCGCGGCCTTATCCACCACCTCTGTATCGATCAGAGCCTTTCCGTTGATGCGATCCCACTCCTCCTGCTCCACGAAGATATCGTCGGCAAAGACCTGATCCAGCACATCGATCAAAGGAAACTCTTCGTGACTCTTGTCAAAAAGAGCCGGATTCTTGTCCATCAACTGCATCACATCCCCGCTGATATATCCAAGCACACTCAGATATCCTGCATATTCGAAGAAGTCATCCCCGGATCCGATGCAGGCAAGATAGGAGATAAAGTTCGCCTCATCCTCATAGATATAGCCTCTCAGATGGGCCAATTCATGACACATGGTGGCAGGCTTATTCGGAATATACATCACATCGTTGTAATTTGCTTCCATGGAAAAAGGGAAGTAATATCCGGCCATATACTGCTGACACATAAAATCAGAGAAAAACATAGGCTTGGGATTGGGATACCATCCGTCCAATTGGTCGTAAGTCTGTCCAAGCTTCTGCATGCTTCTCTTGGCGGTGGCCGCCATATTGCCTGCATAGACAGGTTTACCACTGCCGTCTCTGTCTATAGTCTCCGACAATGTATTGCACTTCTCCGCAACCATATTGTAGAGTCTGATCAGTTCCTCCGCCTCATATTCTCCCTTCTCCTCTCCGAAGTATGTCTGGGAGAAGGTGGAAGCATGATAGAGGATCGTGCAATTCAATGTCATAATGAGGCAGACCCCTAACAGCGCCCAGGCGAAAAACAAAAGATATCCCCGGCACACTTTCAGAAATCCTCCGGGCATTTTCTTCTTGCGAAGGAAGGTAAGGAGACGAACTGCTGCCAGAGACAAAATTACCACTGCCAGAAGTACCAACAGCAGAACTCCCAACGCGATCAACCACTCTCCTACGGAGAAGGGGAACAGACCTGTCACTCTGCCGTAGGTATTGACCCAGACGGGGAAAATGTGTCGAATATACCAATCACAAAAAGCCGCACTGCTCCATGCTGAAAAATTCAGCAGGAGCACTACGGCTGCAAGAACAAAATAAACTATTTTCTTTTTATTCCCATTCCATAAACTGTGCATAGTCATCCCAGATACAGCAGATCCAAGTCTTACCCTGATTCAATACGATCTCGTTACCGTTCTTATCATAGAGCAGGTTGGGTTCGTAATCTCCGCTTCTCTTCCATGTTCCCTTGATCACCTTACCGTTGGTGAATACATAAGCATCACCGGTACCGGTACAGCCGAATGCAAGGTAGTCGTACTTAGGATCGTCAGGAAGTCTCTCTTCACCGACACAAACCTTGAAGATGATATTGGTAACAGCCAGCTGCTCACCGGTCATCTCATCGATGTGCTTCTGACCATACTGGGTACGATAGTAGAGATTGTCGTCAGCATTGTATGCGAAGCAGGGATTGTGCTTGCCGTAACCGCCGGCATTGCTCTGCTTACCGCCGGGATATACTAAAGTTGCATCCTGGCAATCATCATAAGTTGCAAGATATCCTTCATCTGCAAACTCGAAAGCCTTCTTGAAGGTCTTTCTGTACTGAGTCTTATAACCGAGACGCTTTACAGCATCCTTGTAACCCTTGATAAACATATATCCGGTATGCTCGATGTTGACACCGGGTCTGGAGATACGATCAAATGCTTCGGGAGCACCGTTGTTGATACCTGCCAGAGCCTGGCTGACATTATCGATACGATCGGAGTTGATCAGTTCCTCTACCCAAGGTCTTGCAAGACCCCAGTTACAATAGATGGAATCAAATGCCATAGCCTCGTAGATGTAATAGTCACGGCTGCTTCGAACAGATCCGATATGATCCAGATCATCATAATCCTCGAAGATACCCATCAGACGGGTGATACGTCCTTCCACGGGAGCCTCGTAGATGATGCTTGCTTTGGAGATACCGTACTGAGGAAGGGATACCTGAATGTTATTGATCATAACAGCCATATTTCTTCGCTGTGCGACCTCTGCATCCTTCCACTCACCGGTAAGCCAGCTCTGCATTTGACCATCCTTTACGACTCTCTCGCCGATGGTGTGGGTCTCTCCGCCCTTCTGGTGATTTGCATCGACTTTCTCGCCGGGCTTCTCTTCCTCTACCTCAGAACTAGCCTGTGCACCGGACTCAGTCTTGTTCTCTGCGGATTCGGATTCTTCTACAATAATGACAGGCTTGGGAGCCAAAGTGGAAACGGGCACTGCAGGATCTATCAGATCGCCGCAACCGCTCAGAAGTCCCATTGTCATTGCCAACAGAAATACAGATAATACCTTCTTTTTCATATGCAATTCCTTTCGAACCATATTTTTCTTTATTCTAACGCTATTTATGTTTTTTGTCCAATTTATTAAGGATTTTTAAGGAAGAAATAATTGGAAACCCTATTCTCCTCCGCGAAGACGCTTACTGATCTTCTTTAATTCCATATCATAGAATTGTGCTTTTTTCGCTGCGGCGTCTCTCTTTGCAGCCCATGCAGCTGCCTGTTGGGTATCGCCGGCTTTCTCAAATACGACACAATAGAACTCTGCCTCGTAGTAATCGGCTACCGCATAATATTCCTCGTACTCGCCCTGGCCTACGTAACTGTCGGTCATACGATTGGTATTAGCCATACGGGTCATGCGGGAGTACTCCCCATATGTCATGGCAGACTGGAAGGAATAGCTCTTATAGTTAAGGGTTTTCGTGTCGCGGAACATCATAAACATGATCAGGAAACTCAGTGCCATCACGATACCTACGATCACGATCAACACATCCAATACCACAGCAGCGGGACGCTTCACAGGCTTGGGTGCTCTTCCGTTATTCAAAGGACGAGCGGAAGTATACTGAACATTCTTATTCATCGCTTTCTACCTCCCCCTTCTTTTCCTCGAGCAGCACGCCTCTCTTGGACTTTGTCATATTCGGCAGTTCTTCTGCCTCTTCTTCTGTCAGGCCGCAATAAGTGCACAGGATCCACTTCATATTATAATTCAGTTTCTCCGCAAGTTCTCTCTCCTCGTCTGTAGGTTCCTCGCCGTAATAGTAGGTCTCCAGAGTGACGGTACGCTTGTAGAAGTAATCCAGATTTTCGTTCATGTTTTCCAGCGTATTGGTGCCATGAGAAGAACTCTCGAACACATATCTTTCGATGCTGTCCACAGCATTGATATAGCACTCTACCATAGGTCGAATGTGAGAATAACGCTCTGTATAAGGATTACTGTCTCTGTATGAGCTATATACTCTCAGGTCCTTCTCTGACATGAAGGCGTTAAATTTGGTATACTCGCCCTCTGCAAGGTATCCGTCCAGGATCGCAGAATACTCATCGAATCTCTTAATGCCCTCTTTGATATTCTGATTTCTCTTGATCGAATCGGCACTGGCACCCAGGATGAAGAAAACAGCGGTGATCAAAAGCATGATACCCAGAATCACCACACGAACCACTACCTGTGAGTAGCTTTCGGTCTTCTTTTTGACATATTCCTTGGTCTCTTCGAATTCGCCCTGGTATCTCTTCATGTCCTGAATGTGCTTCTGGGCCTGTGTATTAGGCCGTCCGCAGTGGGGACATACGGCATCTTCCAGGTTCAATGTGCCGTCACAAAATTCACATTTCATTTACTGATTCTCCTTCTCCCACTTTTTGATATAGTCACGCGCCATTTCGTAATCTACTGACCATCCGCCGTATTTTACCAGGCTCTCATAGAATCGATCATAATCTTCCGGTGACATGTGCCATCTGGCATCGAAATCCTTTTCTACCACTTCGATTCCGGGCAGCAATACTTCCCACTCTCTGTCGGTATAGTAATGTTCATCCTTGTTCTTGACGCGCAGGCCCTTGACCATCCACTCATCGGTGAACAGTCCGCTGTTGCTGTATCCCAGGGAGCCGCTTTCTTTCTCCATACGCAGGGAATCCATTACAAAATAGACGGAAGCATAATCACTGATGAAATTGCAATGCTCCCACTCATACATGGAATTGCCCTTCTGAGCGATCAACTCATAATACTTTGCCATCAAAGCATCGTAATCCTCCGCCTCGTATAAAGCATCCAATTCCGGGAAATGCTCCGCCTTCCAGGCATAACTCTCTTTGTAATCAATAGTGCTGGGTCTGTCCACCCACATGATCAGACCGATGATCAGTAATACGAAGATTCCCAACACCAGGAAAAGGATCCATAACTTCTTACCCTGTCTCTTAACCTCGTATCTCATTGCCTCTCCGGCGTCATCATGCAGGTCTTCCATATCCTGTCTGACACCTTCCAGCCTTTTAAAGTATTCTTTTTCTGCACCTTTTATGTTTGTGGAGCCGCAATAGGGGCAGTTTTTCAGTTCTTCGTCAAACTCTGCACCGCAATTCGGACACGTGATCAATTTACCCATTCTATATGCATCCTTTCTGAGAAAAACATATCAGTTCTAATATATCACATAATGTCACAAAATGTAACCATAAAAAAAGAGAGACCGGGGACTGTTTCGTCCTTCGGCCTCTCTTCCTTTTGTTTTCTTCTGTCTATGCCTCTGGAATGATCAATGCTGCGATAATATATGCCAGAACACCGGCTCCGCCTGCCAGGCTGAACAGCACCCATGCAAGACGTACCACGGTAGGGTCGATATTCAGATATTCACCGATACCGCCGCATACACCCACCAGAGTTTTATTGGTAGCAGATTTCAGTAATTTCTTTTCCATAACAGTTCCTCCTCTATTTGAAAATGTGTGTTACCTCTTTACATAACATATGATAACATCACGTATTTGCAGAATAAAGAGAAGAAGCTGCACAGTATCCGCCCCTATTGTGCAGTTAGGGGAGTTTTACCTGCTGAATAATGTCGTAATAATTGTTTCTGAGGATATACGCGCTGAAAAGATAACGATTCTTTACTTCCTTGCGCATATTCTCAAGGTAGCTTTCCTTCTGGTCCTCGGGAATCTCCTTCTTCCAGATCGCTGCTTTGGTCTTCTTGTTGTAATCCACGGTGTCGGTGACGAAGCTCTGATCCTTCATGATCACCACGCCTTCCTCTGTAGAGAAGATATCGCGGCCGGCGAACAGTCTGGAATCAAAGTCAAAACCGAAGAGATTCAACAGTGTAGGCAAAAGATCGATGGAACAACATGCTTTATCCACAACGATGGGTTCTTCCATAGCAGCATTCCACAGGATCAGGGAGTTACGGTACATATCTCCGCCCTGGGAGAGGTCCTTTCCTGCCAGTTCTTCATACTGCTCCTCACTCATACCGTAAGGATAATGATCCGCGCTGAGGCAGATGACGGTATTCTCTAACTTTCCGGCTGCCTCCAGCTGCTCCAGCAGGCTCTGCATTGCCTTGTCCAACTCGATGTTGCAGGCGATGTAAGCTCTGGCATTTTCTGACATATCTAAGTCCGCTACCGCATCCTTATTCCAGGAGGACATGCGGTTGCCCTTGAAGTTGTAGTTCATATGTCCGGATACGGTCATATAGTATACATGGAAACGCTCATCGTTCACGTACTGGGGTACGGTGCTGAGCATCATCTCATAGTCAGATGCAGGCCATGCATTGGGGTGCTCTACCTCGAAAATATGGCTGCCCCACTCGGAAGCAGGCAGACCGCCCAGCTTGATGGCATTGAAATCATATCCCAGATTCGGATGGGAAAGATTTCTGTCATAGTAAGTCAGAGAGTTATCATGATATGCTCTGGAATAAACGCCCTCTGTCGCAAAGAACTTGGGCAGCGTATAGGGCATGTTGATATCAGCGCTCTTCTTCATGCTGAACTGACCATCCGGAATCAAACCGGTGGTATTGACATACTCACCGTCACTGGTACTGGTCTGCCACAGGGGCACATAATAATTCGGGAACATGAAAGAAGAATGCAGCATCTTGTAAAGGGTAGGGGTCAGATCCTCTCGAACCGCATAGGTGGAAAATCCTTCCGCAGTCAGGAAGATCAGGTTATATCCCTCAAACATGCCTGTATATTCATTTCTGTTGGTGGCAGGCTGATTTGCAAAGTATTCCGCCAGCCATTTTTTCTCCTTGGTTCCAGATGACAGTTGTGTCAGTTTTTCCAGATCCAGGTTCCAGATATAAGGATCCGTATTGATCGGCTCCGGTGTAGGTACCGGTTCCGCAGTCTCTGCGGGAGGCACTTCTCCGCTTGCAGCAGGTTCTGCAGTGGGTGCGGGGGTAGCATTGGGAACCGCTGTTGCCGTAGGGACAAAACCATCCTCGTCCCCGGGTTCCTTCTCTCCGCCTGCCAGTCCCTGTACCACATAGAACAAGTCTCTCTGGGATACCGTCAGAACACCCATGTTCTCCATGACGGTCTTGGGGTCATAATATTCCGAATAATCCTCGGCGAATTCCGCCTCGGCTGTATTTCCGATCAGGATCACGCAGATACAGAAAGCCAACGCCACTACCATCAACAAGACATAGCGAAGCTTCTGCAGCTGTGACAGAACCGCAGGCGCCCAGGCACCCTTTTTGCGAAGCACACCCAAGGCTGCCAAAGGTGCCAGATACAGAAGCAATATGGGAGTCACCTGCCAAAGTCCAAGCAACGCATCTCTCCAATAATTGGTCAGCGCATCCGCAGCACCCATCACTGCTGCCGTCAGCAGCAAAGGCTGTGCAAATATGTGAATGTAGACGGTCTGGGCCATAAATAACAGAAAATCCAGACCAAACATCACGCCGGTAGCCACCTTCTCCGCTTTCCCCTTGAGGCTTCCGGAGATCAGGGTCTGCACAGAGGCAAGAACCGCGATCAATCCCAACCCGAACAGCGGGTTCATTCCGGTGAGGCCGAAGGAGCCTAAATGGAACACGATCTCAAAAAAGAGAAGTACTCCGGCATAGATCAACCATGTTATCATTTCAAATCATCCTTTGTAAACCGAAAACTAAACGATATAATCCAAGCAGCTTCTAAGTGCGGTGTAAGGACGTACCTTGCCGTTTGCTACAAGTACATGCTCGGGATGAACCGCATAATTTTTCAAAGCTTCCTCGCTCTCGAATGCGGAATCCAGCATCAGATCTGCGTTGGAGCTTGCCAGACCTTCCGTATATACGGTGATCTCTAACAGTCCGGGGATCTTGCCCTTCAGACCTTCAAGTCCTTCCTTGATACCGGCCTTGATCGCAACCTTCTCTTCCTCTGTCAATTCCTCTTTGAGTTTCCATAAAATAACGTGCTTTACCATAGTTTATCCTCTTTCCTGAATACATTAAAAAATGGCTGCAGAAAGCAGCCATTTATGTTTCTCCATAAACACAGTTTTTCTGTAGTCTATATATTGTATTCCTTACAGAAAATACTGTCAATCTATCATTCTCTTTTTGATCCACAGATAGCGAAGCCATGCGGTAACAAAAAATCCACACAAAAAAGAGGCCGTCACCTAATCGGTGACAGCCCCTTGAAGCGTCAGAAGAATTATGCCTGCTTCTTGGTCTTCAGAGTATTGATACCCTCGATTACAAGAACGATGGACAGGATGATCAGCAGAATGCCGAGAACGGTCTGTGCATAAGGACCCCAGTCAGCGCCGCCCTTTGCGATGATACCGATCTGATTCTTAACGGTCAGGCACAGGGAGATGATGGTAACTACCATCATGAATGCCATAGGGATGAGACACATCTTGTTCTGCTTACCCTTGTTGCCAAGCCAGGTTGCGATTGCAAGGAGACCAAGTCCTGCAAGAAGCTGGTTAGCTGCTCCGAAGAGACCCCAGATCTTAGCGTAACCGGTCATACCAAGTGCAACACCCAGAACTACGGTGATAATGGTTGCGAAGTAAGGGTTCACAACTACCTTCTTCCAGCCTTCCTTGATATCCTTGGTGGTCTGTCCGGGCTCAAGCCAGAACTCCTGGAACATGAATCTTGCAAGTCTGGTTGCAGTATCCAGGGAGGTCAGACAGAATGCGGAATAGGTAAGAACCAGCAGAGTGTAAAGGATCTTCTCGAGACCTGCACAGCCGGGGATGGTTGCTACCATCTTGGAGATACCACCTGCGAAGATCGCGGTTGCACCTGCAAGCTTTGCATCAGGGTTAGCTGCGTTCCACTTATAAGCATAAGCGATAGCACACAGGGTCAATATTGCAAGTACGCACTCGAGGAGCATGCCGCCGTAAGCGATGGGCTTAGCGTCCTTTTCCTTATCCAGCTGCTTGGAAGTGGTACCGGAGGAAACCAGTGAATGGAAACCGGAGATAGCGCCACATGCAACGGTAGTGAAAAGTACAGGGAACAGATACTGGATACCATTGCCGTTATCAACAGCAAAACCTGCAAATGCAGGGAAAGCATCCATATTGGGATGAGCACCTACAACACCGATGAAAGCGATGCCCAGCATTGCATAAAGCAGGAAAGAGCTTAAGTAATCTCTGGGCTGAAGCAGGATCCATACAGGAGTTACGGATGCGATTGCGATATAGATACCTACGATGATCATCCAGGTCTTGGAGGTCAGGTAGATAGGATGCCAATTCATACCGATTGCGATACAAGCGGTGATCGCTGCAATACCTACGATAGTGGAGATCCACATGGGAGCATTGAGACGATATACGGAAAGACCGAAGATGATCGCAATAACGATGAACAGCAGGGATACCATTGCTACGGAAGCAGTGGAAGCACTTGCTGCCTTGTCGATCACACCGTCAACGGCAGTTGCGCCGAAGGTGGATGCTACGATAGATGCGAATGCTGCAACTACCAGGATCAGGGTCAGATATGCGAAGATGATGAACAGCTTCTTAGCTCTCTTACCCATGTTAACATTGATGATCTCACCGATAGACTGACCGTTATGACGAATGGATGCAATCAGAGCACCGAAGTCATGAACGCCGCCGAAGAAGATTCCACCTACCAGAATCCAGAGAACAACAGGCAGCCAACCAAACATAGCTGCACCGATGGGTCCAGTGATAGGACCGGCACCTGCAATTGATGAGAAGTGATGTCCCATCAGAACGGGAGCCTTGGCAGGAACATAGTCCACACCATCTTCAAGTTTGTGTGCAGGAGTAGGTTCATCAGTCTCGCCCACGCCCCACTGTTTGCAAAGCCATCTGCCGTATAAGATGTAGCCTGTCAACAGAACGCACACACAAATTACAAGTAACAATAAAGTATTCATTTGTGCTTTCCTCTCTTTTTTTCAGTTATCACTGAAGTATTTTTTTCAGCATTTTTTCTACAACTTTTCCGCTTCTGTTCGTGGAAATTCTGCCTTCAGCAGCTTCCAGCAATGCGACATGATAATCCATCCAGCCATAGATCGTGAAACGATAGCTCTTATGAATACGGCAACTCTTAAGAGCCTTCCTGGCTTCCTCATCGCAACGGTCGCATATAAATATGGGAGTTACGTAGGTGTACATATGATCGGGTCCGATGTTTGCTCTCTTATCCGCATCTTCCTTCACGAAAGCCATGCATTTCTCATAGACTTCCGGTGTCAGCTGCTCCAGATCAAACAGATAGAGGAATTCCTCTCCGTCGGCGGCACCAAGACCTGCCGACTTGGACATCACAAATCTCTCTGTATGCTGAAAAAACTCACAGATAGCGATCAAAGGAAGTTCTGAGGGCTCACACTTCTGCACATTGAAGTATGACTCATAACTTTTCAACAGTTTTTCGATTGCTTCCTGCCTCGTAAACATACCGTTTTTTGCGACCTCCTCTCAAATACCCGACATACATAAGTGTATGTAGAAAAAATCCCCTTTTATTATCATACTATTTTTAAAAATCTCCACAAAAATATTAAACTTGTACAAAATTTTACTGTTTTCCGCACTCTTTCTGGTACGCCAGTCTGGGGGTTCCGTTGTCGGTATAAATGATCCCGCACTTTGTAAACCCATTTTTCTCCAGCAGATGCTGCATGACCCTGTTATCTTCGTGGGTATCGATTCGAAGATCCCCTACATACTGCTCACAAAAAGCAAGGGCTTCCTCCAAAATACCCCCTCGCTTTCCATGGCCTGCAATGCGATGGATCACACCGTAGGGTGCGTCATTTAACCACTGGCCCTCCTCGATGATCTCATAGGTGGGGTCATCCCCCATGAGGAAGGCAAAAATGCCGCAGATCTCTCCGGCTTCATCCGTTACCAGATAACTGTTCCGATTCTCGATGTCTCTCTCGATGGCCGCTACCGCAGGTCAGTCGTCACCCCATTGGTTGGGATTGCCGCTACGACGCATGAACTCCCTGGCATATGCATAGATCTCAAAGATCTCCGGCAGATCCTCGGGTATGGTATGTCGAATCATAAATTCCTCCTGAATATGTTACACAAAATAAAGATGCCCCGAGAAAATTCTCGGGGCACATCTTATGCTGGCAACGAGACTTGAACTCGTACGGTGTTGCCACCGAGGGATTTTAAGTCCCTTGCGTCTGCCGATTCCGCCATGCCAGCGATTAAAAAAAGTGTGCTGTGACGACTTCTTCCCGGGCGAACCCTAATGAGCCACTTCACAACACAAATGGATGGGGGTGGATTCGAACCACCGAAGCAATTTGCAGCAGATTTACAGTCTGTCCCCTTTGGCCACTCGGGAACCCATCCATAATCAGGTATTTGCCCTGACAGTATGTGATTGTAACATACACATCATAAAAATGCAAGCACTATCTGTTTTCTTGCAAGACTCGTCTGTTCCAGGGTCCTGTCCTGTAAAAAGCCACCGACAGAACCATACCGATAAACCAGCCGATAGGCCATGCGCACCAGATTCCTGTAGAACCGAAAGGCACAGAGAAGGCAAAAGCCAGACTCACTCGCAGGATCAGATCCGTGAAGGTACTGATCATAAATTTGCCCATCATTCCGGAACCTCGCAAAATGCCGTCCGCCACCAGTTTGATGGAGATAATGAAATAGAAGGGTGACACGATCCGCAGGAAGATCACACCGGTATCGATAGCCTCTCCGGTGATATCCTTCATAAACAGGTAGACCAAGTATCTGCCCACCCCCAGATACAGAAGCACAAAGGGAATGCAGATGATCCACACGATCTTCACACCGGCCTTGAAACCTTCCCGGATCCTCTCCTGCTTGTTAGCACCCAGATTCTGGGAGGTATAGTTGGAGATACCGTTTCCAAGGGTGGTGAGGGAAGTGATCACCAGGTTATTTAACTTGATGGCTGCGGAATATCCCGCCATAACAGAGGGGCCGAACCCATTGATGTTTCTCTGCAGCACGATGTTTCCGATAGAAATAAAGCTCTGTTGGAAAATACTGGGCACTGCGATCACGGCGATCTTTCCCAAAAGAGGGAAAGAAAACAGCGCAGGTCTCTCCGCGGTCTGAATGCCGCGCAAACGCTTTAACACAAAGAATACCGCCAGCACACAGCTGATGCCCTGGCAGATAAAGGTGGCCCAGGCTACACCTGCCACTCCCATATGCAGGGAGCGAACGAAGAATACATCCATGGCGATATTCGACAGGGAAGACACTGCCAGGAAAAGGAAGGGCGTCTTGGAATCTCCCAACGCAGAGAAAATACCGGTACTCACATTATAAAAGAACAGAAAAGGTAGTCCCCAGACGTAAATATCCAGATACAGTTTGGAATCTGCGAACACCACCGCCGGGGTATCGATCAGAGAAAGCATTGTGCCGCAGCCCAGAATACCAAAGAGCATCAACAGGGCGCACACCACACCGGTGGCGATCAGGGAGGTGTAGACAGCGGTCTTCATCAGTCCGTATTCCTTGGTGCCGAAGAGTCTCGACACGATAACGGAGCAGCCGATGTTGCAGCCGAAGCCAAAGGCGATGAAGATCAGGGTGATCTCATAACTGTTTCCCACCGCGGCCAGTGCATTTTCACCTACGAATTTGCCTACCACAAAGCTATCTGCGATATTATACAATTGTTGAAAAATGACGCTGCCGAACAGGGGCAGACAAAATAACCACAAAACTTTCTTCGGTTCTCCCACCGTCAGATCTTTGTTCATGTCTTTTCCCTCAAAAAGAGTGACGAATCCGGGGATCCGCCACTCCTCTTTCTTCTTTATTCTTTAAAGTATTTCAAAATAACCGCACAGGTCTTGGGCAGGCGGATGGAGATTCGTCCGCTGACGACTGTGTAGCTCTGTCCCTCGCTGTAACCGTTCTCATCGGTCCAAAGGATGGCTCTCATCACGCCGTGCTTGGGTGTTCCCAGTTCCCATACGAGGATGGTCTTCTCGATGTCGTGATCGTTGTTATTCACTAAGATCAGGCACTGACCATTGCGATTGAATCGACCGTACGCCAGATAATTGTAATCCTTGTCTACGTATTTTATGGAACCGGTACGAAGCTCTGTATTCTCCTTACGCAGGCGAATGATCTTCTTGTGGAACTCGATGAGTTCATGATCCTCACGCCCCCAGGGATAGGTTCTTCTGCTGTCGGGATCGGTAAATCCGCACACACCTGCCTCGTCGCCGTAGTAGATGGTAGGTGCACCGGTCCAGGTCATCTGCATTACCACAGCCTCGCGGAACACAGCCTTGTTGACGCCCTGCTCTGCTGCCTGGGGACCTGCATAATCGGTTCTGCCCACTCTGTGATTGGTACGGGTCAGGAATCGGGAATGATCATGGTTGGAAAGCTCGTTCATGGCCACCTGCCAGCTGGGCATAGAGAAACTGGAGCTGTGATGCCTCATGGCACCCCAGAAACTGTCTGCATTGCCGAGCATATCCTTACGGAAATCATCGGAATGCTTCTCCATACCGGTAAGGAACCAGGTGACGGGCTCCATAAATGCGTCATAGTTCATGACGGTATCCCACTCATTGCCCTGCAGCCACTCTCTGGTGTTACCGTAGTGCTCTGCAAGAATGATAGCTTCTGGATTGGCTTCTTTGACTGCCTTTCGGAACTCCTGCCAGAAGAAATGGTTATAAGCCTGGCTGTGACCTAAGTCTGCTGCCACGTCCAGTCTCCAGCCGTCCGCATTGAAAGGAGGTGATACCCACTTTCTGCCGATGCGCAGTACATACTCGAAAAGTTCCTTGGAACTCTCATAATTCAACTTGGGCAAAGTGTCATGCCCCCACCAGCCGTCGTAGGAAGGATTGTAAGGCCACTGTCCCTGATTTTTGAACTCGAAATAACCTCTGTAAGGGCTGTCCGCACTGACATAGGCACCTTTTTCATAGCCTTCCGCGTTCTCATAGATACGCTCGCGATCCAACCATTTGTTGAAGGAGCCGCAGTGGTTGAACACGCCGTCCATGATGACGCGCATGCCTCTTCTGTGTGCTTCCTCTACCACCTTGATGAACAGCTCATTGCTGGCCTCCAGGTTGGCCTTATTGGTCACGCGATTGATATATTTGGTAGCAAAACGGTTCTCCTTCTGCCAGTCGGGAAGCAGTTCACCCTGCTCATCCACGATCTTGCCGAAGTGAGGATCGATATAATCATAGTCCTGAATATCATACTTGTGATTGGAAGGAGATACGAACAGGGGGTTAAAGTAGATGACCTCAACGCCCAGATCCTGCAGATAATCCATCTTATCCAGTACGCCCTGCAAGTCACCGCCGTAGAACTCACGCACATCCATCTTAGCGGGATAACGGTCCCAATCCTCCACGCGGTGTACAGGCTCATTGATGTAGCAATATTCATTGGTCAGTACGTCATTGGACTTGTCGCCGTTGCAAAAACGATCTACATAGATCTGATACATGACAGCGCCCTTGGCCCAGGCAGGAGTCTTGAATCCCGGAAGGATCACGAAACTATAGTACTCATTGACTTCATGCGCCAGACCTCTGGTATCATAGAAGCCCTGCAGCTTACCGGACTGGATCTCGAAGTAATAAGTCTCCTTCTTATCCTCCAGCTTCAGCTCTGCTTCATAGTAATCGAAGTGCTTATCGCTCTCCTTCTTACTCATGACATACTTCTCACCGCGGTTCACTAACAGCACTCTGTCCACGTTAAACTTAGCGGTACGGAAACGGATCTTGACAGTCTCAAAAGGAGCCGGCTCCGCAGGAATCAGGTACTCCTCGGTGGTATCCGAGAAAAGAGCACGTCTGTTGAAAACCGGTCGCATGTTCGCTATATAATTACGATTGTTGTCTAACAATCGGATCTTCTCGATATTAAGCTTTTCTTCCACAACTTATATCTCCCAACTATAAACTTACCCTTTATTGTACTGAAAATACCCTTCAAATTCAATACTTATTCAAAAATGACCGGGATTTCTCCCGGCCACCTTTCCTTTTTTAAAGGAACGTTCCTACCATATTGCCCAATAACACACTCGCATAGATTATATAATACCCTGTTCTCAGGCTCTTCTTGCCGATCTTCTGTCCGCAGAGATAAGCGATCGCCAGCATGAAAATACAAGCGGGGCTGGCGGTTCTGGAACCGGATGCATACACCGTGGGAGACATTCCCATGATCATTCTGCTGCAGAAAGCCGCGCATAGAATGATCGCCGCACACAAAAACTCCAAAGTCCTGCCGCAGACTAAGTAAAGTGATACCATCACTGCCGCAATGACGGAAAGAAATACCAGACACTCTAAGAAGATATGACCGGCACTGTAAGCGCTCATGGAGGAGATCCGCACATTCTGAAGCAGTCCCACCCAGTAGATCCTGGTGGTCAGTCCCAGATTTACGAAAACTCTTCCGCACAGTCCCCAGATCGCCGTCACAACGAATGCATACAGCGGGATATAACGCAGGATGCGCTTCTCCGCGGTATCCCACACGGCCAATACCAGCACGCAGACCAGGAACAAAAAGATCAGATTGTATTCCTCGCAGGAAATGAAGAAGGAAAATGTGGTAAGCACTCCTGTGACGAACTTATCTCCCAAAGAGAATCCTGCAAACTCCGGAAACCAGGTTTCGGTCTCGATCACACTTCTGGACGCGTTGCCGGGACATAAGAGGATCATGATCATCATACCGATGGCAATGAAGCCGTACACGATCAGGATCGCCGGTACCTTTTTTCTGCTGTACAATGCATACCCACCGATCAACGCATAACCGATCACCAGCACTGCCGCCATCTGCTCATGGCTGCAGGCAAAGACACAAGCCAGGCAACTTAAGACCCATTCCCAACCTTTCAGGTTCTCTCCGCCAAACCACTTTCTGACGGGAAGCAGGGTATAGATACCGATGGTGATGGCCCACAAATAGTTGGCGGTGGTTGCGACCCATCCGGCGAAACTCATCATCAGGATCGGCAGAAGCAGCAAAAGCATTGCAAACTGCGCTATGGAAGCCGCATTCTTCTTACCGAAAAGGGTATTGCACTCATAGATCAGCAACAGAAGGATCAAGGTATCGCAGATCCTCCAGATCAAAGGATTCCATCTGGCCAGCAAAACGATGACTGCCTCGATGGGTAATCGGGAGGTCCAATGTATATATCGATAGCTTAGAAATTCAAACAATCCCTTTTCATCCAACGCGGTGGCGAACCATGCATCATCATGGGTCCCGGCTTTGAAAAAGAAATGTAAGATCAGAAATCCGACAGCAATGATAAGATATACCGCTCTCGGCTGCAGGTTTTTCATACGTTCTTTCATCTTATCTCCAACTTTACGTGCCTCTATTAAATGACTCCGGTCTGTAAGTAGATCGGCAATGCACGTACATAAATCATATATCCTGCCACAAATACCAATCCCGCAATGCTGAGGATCACAGCCGCACGGATCAGTCCCTCAGGGAACGCGAACTTCCCTTTCTTGATCAGTGTCAGCTGCTGCAGGCCTTTCACCATATAGTACATAAACGGGATCAGAGCCGGAAGCAGGTACCGTCCCTGATGCTGATAATCCATGGTATAGGCATAATAGATCATCAGAAACAAGGGCATTCCGATACAAAACAGCATATTCAGATGGAAGAACCATTCCTTCCCGCTGATCTGTCTTCTCTTTTTCATAAAGCAAAGTCGAAGCAGGCAACCCAAGATGCCTAGCCCGAAGAAAAGTTCATAGCTCCAATACATCCATCTGCTAGCGAAGATAGCCATGGAACCGTATACCGCAACGAAACTGTAAAAGGCTATGATCATGGTGTGATTCTCAGAAAACATCTGTAGCAGAGTATATCCTTTTTCCTGATAGGTCTTCATGGTCAGGGGATTGACGGCCTCCACCGCAAACTGCTCAGCCAGTTTTTCTCTTGTGCTTAAGCCCAGGATATCACCGTCCAGGACAAAATAACTACGAATGAACCACCAGGAAATACCCAGAAGAACGATGCAGCTGATCCTGATTCCCCAACGCAGCATCTCCTTCAGATCCAGGGTGAGCTTGCCATCTTTCTTCCGAATAAAATAAGCCACGAACAAGAAGATGCAGCTTAAGATATATCCGTAGGCATTATAGTAGGACAGGGCACAGAGTATAATGCCCCCGCTCATCCATAAACTGTTCCTGTTATTGATCCCATCCTGATAGCAGCATACCAGCGCGTAGATCATCATGGATGTGGAGAACAGGCAGCAGGAGTCCGTATTGATATAGGTATGAATGAAGATATTCTGGGGCAAAAACATGACCGCAAAGCAAAACAGCCATCGAAATCGGTCGTCTTTAAAAAGTCGCTTGCCCAAAAGATACACCACAAACGCCATCAAAAAGCCGAACAGAATGTTGACTCCCCGGGCACTGTACAGCAGGATCCGCTGGGATTCGGTGAACAGATGCACGAAACGCATGGTATATCCCTGCAGAATATAAGGAAATACGTTATAAAGTCCGTAGGAAAAACCGTACCCCGGAATTCTGACTTCCTCTTCCAATCCTGTGGGTATGGTTCCGTGGTTACAGATAAATTGCGGTATCAAAATGCGGGCATGTTCATCCGGCGGATTTCCATACAGCGGCGGTGTATCCGACACCGGTTGGAAGAACGCAAGTGTACATGCCAGGATCAAAAAAGCCGATAGATAAAGGAATAAAATAATATGCTCTCTTTTTTTCTGTGTCATAATATCTATTCTTCTACTCCCCTGAAAGTTTCCCATAACTACTGTCATATTACCAAATTCGCTGCCTATAAGGCAAGGAAAAGCCATATTTTATTTTTAAGCAAGTTAAAAGGACAGCCATGGGGTGACTGTCCTTTTAGAGAAGGTATTTCTTATGGGGTATAGCAAAAAACTATATAATGTATTGGGGGGGTTACAAGTAGTATAATAGCATCGCCTATGTTTTTTGCATATTCTCAAAATACACAAACTTTACAAAAGGTCATTGCTGTTTTTGTGAATATTTCACAAATATCATTTGTAAACTATTACCAATACACTTTCACTAGCATTCGAACAAAGCCTCAAACTCACTTCGACCGATCTTCTCTTTCTCCATCAGAAGAGCTGCGCAGGAATGCAATACATCCTCATGCTCTTGAATGATAGCCTTGGCTTTTGCGTAGCAATCATCGATGATATCCTTCACTTCTCTGTCGATCTCACCTGCCATCATCTCGCTGTGACCCTTGGCGTGGGCCAGATCACGACCGATAAATACTTCATCGTCGTTGTCATCGTAGCAGATCACACCGATCTTGTCGCTCATACCATAGGTGGTAACCATTCTTCTTGCCACCTTGGTAGCTTTCTTGATATCGCTGGAAGCACCGGTGGTAATATCGCCGAAGATGATCTCCTCTGCGATTCTTCCACCCAGGGAAACCATGATATTCTGGAGCATCTGGCTCTTGGTTAAGAACATCTCATCCTTCTCGGGAAGGGGCATGGTATATCCGGCTGCACCCTGACCGGTGGGAATGATGGATACGGTATAGACAGGTCCTACATCGGGAAGCAGATGGAACAGGATCGCATGTCCGGTCTCGTGATAAGCGGTGATACGCTTCTCCTTATCGGAGATCACACGGCTCTTCTTCTCCGCACCGATACCTACTTTTACAAAGGCCTTGCGGATATCATCCTGAATAATGAACTTTCTATCGTTCTTGGCTGCACCGATGGCTGCCTCATTCATCAGATTCTCCAGATCCGCACCGGTAAATCCCGCTGTGGTCTGCGCAACCTGCTTCAAATCTACATCTTCTGCCAGGGGCTTGTTCTTGGCATGGACCTTCAGGATCTCCTCACGACCGGTGACATCGGGGGCACCTACGGTGACCTTTCTGTCGAAACGGCCGGGACGTAAGATCGCAGGATCCAGGATATCCACACGGTTGGTAGCTGCCATGACGATAATGCCCTGGTTTGCGCTGAAACCATCCATCTCAACCAATAACTGGTTCAGAGTCTGCTCTCTCTCGTCGTGTCCGCCGCCCATACCGGTACCACGCTGTCTTGCCACCGCATCGATCTCGTCGATAAAGATGATGCAGGGAGCGTTTTTCTTGGCCTCTGCGAACATATCTCTCACACGGGAAGCACCGACGCCGACGAACATTTCTACGAAATCAGAACCGGAAATGCTGAAAAATGCTACATCCGCTTCGCCGGCAACTGCCTTTGCAAGCAAGGTCTTACCGGTTCCGGGAGGGCCTTCCAGCAGAACACCCTTAGGAATTCTGGCACCCATGGCATTGAACTTGCCGGGAGCCTTCAGAAACTCCACGATCTCTTCCAGTTCTTCCTTTTCCTCCTGGAGACCTGCCACCTGACTGAAGGTGATCTGCTTATCTCCCTTAGAAAGGATCGCGCGGCTCTTTCCGAAATCAGCCATTTTGCCGCCTCCACCGCCGCCTGCTGCCTGGGCTGACAGCATCATAAACATGAACAGACAGGTGCCGAGAGTCAGCAAGATGGGTAAGATCGTGGTCACAAAAACACTGGGACGCTTTACGTCATACAGAGTAGGGTCCAGATCGTGGTCGCGAAGCAGGCTCTCCGCCTCCCTCACATCCGACACATACAGTATTTTGGTCGTTCCGTCCTTCAGATTCACATAGAGGGTACCGGTGGGAGTCTCCGCATTCATCTGGATCTTCACCCCGGTGACATTTCCGGCCTCCATGTCCTGGATCAGTTTATCTCTGGAATACTGGGCTGCTGTTCTGTTGTTGCTCAAAGAGCTGAGCAGCAGAAATACACCCAATAATACCAAGACTAAAAGAAGTCCGGAGCCAAAGCCTCTTTTTTCTTGTCTCACGCTCTGTAATCCTCCTAATTAATCAAATGCTACGATTCCGATGTAAGGGAGATTACGATATCTCTGGTCATAATCCAATCCGTAGCCTACTACGAACTCATCGGGAATCTGGAATCCGGTGTAGTTTACATTGACATCCACTACACGTCTGTCGGGCTTATCAAGCAGTGTGCAAAGTCTTAAGGACTTAGGTCCTCTGTCCTGCAGCATTGCCAGCAGGTAGCTTAATGTTCTTCCGCTGTCCACGATATCCTCTACTACGATAACATCCTTTCCGGTGAGAGACTCATCCAGATCCTTTACGATCTTAACCACACCGCTGGACTTGGTATCGCTGCCGTAGCTGGATACAGACATAAAGTCCAAAGTTACGGGAACACTGATCCTCTTAGCCAGCTCACAGGTAAAGAAGGTGCCGCCCTTCAGTACACATACCAGATGAACTTCCTTGCCGGCATAGTCTCTGCTGATCGCTTCACCGATCTCCTGAATTCTTGTGTCTACCTGTTCCTCTGTCAGAAGAACCTCAACATGATGCTTTTCCATTTTCTCCTCCGTTCCGTGCCGAAGCACAATGCCCTTTTTTCTTATTGTCGATCTCTGCATTCTACCTGCAGAATATGTTCAGTACCCGGTCCTATCTTATAATATTCGCTGATACGGTATCCGATGATCCAAAGAATATGATTGCCCTCCGCCAGCAGGTAGATCCGATCTCTCTGCTCCTCGGGGATCTTTTCTTCGATCATATATTTTTTGACGGACTTATGTATCACGCCGCCCTTACCGTCAGACACTGTCAGATAATCACCGACCTGTCTGGTGCGAACATCCAAAGACTCTCTTATTTTATCATAATCGAACCACTTCGTATACTGATTTTGGGGAATCTCTCCGCCTTCCTCATAGCCAAAATCACTGAAGAGCAGTTCCGGCCCCATCAGTCCATCTCCCTGCGCCGCCTCGCCGCTTGTAATATATACTTTTCCATACTGTCTTCTGCAGCAGATATCAAAAGGAAGCTGAATGCTTCGGTTGCCGTCCCTGGTAAAAAGCTCCCTCACACCCTCGATGTGTACCGCCCGGATATCCTTGCCGTAGGGGGTTTTCTCCTCCAGAAGCTGCAACAATAGTCTGTTCTGAATTGCCTTGTGAAGTTCCAGGAAGGAACTTACCTCGATCGCGTCATCTCTGACACAATGCTTTCGCGCCGCCTCGGTCATATCCGTCAGAAAATCCTCCGCCTCGGCGATCACATCCGCGGTGCGGTTCATATGTACCACGGTCCTGTCGCAGATCTCCTGCCCTGCATAGTCTAAAATATGGTGACGCACCTTATTTCTGGTATAGAGATCCTCCAGATTGGTGGCGTCGGTACACCAGGTGATCTCTCTTGCCTGTAAATAGGCTTCGATCTCACAACGCTCCAGAGTAAGCAGGGGGCGAATGATCCGGTCTCTGGTGGCTTCGATGCTGCGCAGTCCACGCATACCGCTTCCCCGGAAGAGATTTAGCAACATAGTCTCCGCCCTGTCATTGGCATTGTGAGCCACGGCGATCTTAGCGGAAGGATACTGATCCGCTTCCCGGGAAAATGCCTTGTAGCGGACTCTTCGTCCCGCATCCTCCGGGGAGCATTTCTCCGCCTTTGCTACCTCATAAATATTCTCATAGACTGCCTGAAAAGGGATCTCAAACTGCTTGCAAAGACTTTCCACATAAGCCTGATCCTCCACCGCTTCCGTGCGAACACCGTGGTTAACATGGACCACTCTCATAGAAAAGGGAACCTTCTCCCGATATGCCAGCAACACAAAGAAGAGACAGACAGAGTCTGCCCCTCCGGATACGCCGAGGACCACTGTATCCCCGGGAAGGATCATTTGTTTTTCTTCCATCGCGGCGAAAACTTTCTTCTCCACAGCGAAGGTAGTATCATCTTTACCGTATTTCATATTTCCCTGCCAAACCATGCTGCAGTAAGCAGCGTACTATGATCCATTCTATCTCATAGCCTGCAAAAAGTAAAGCCGTTGCACCCATTCCTAGCTGCAGGCACACCAGATCCCGGCCACCGCCACCGTCATATCGTCCCGCACATGGCCTCCGCCTGCAATGATGGCCATTCGCAGCAATTGTTTTGCCAGTTCCCCGGGATTCTGCTCCCGCATCTCCCCCAGGCAGGCGCACAGACCTCTCTCGTAATCCATCTCCGTGAACGCATCCGCTACCCCGTCGGAGATCATGACAAGAAAGTCTCCCTCCTGCATGGTATCCCGGATGGAACATGCCTCGATCTCCCTTACGGCCCCCAGGGGAAGGGATTCCCACTGCAGTACCTTCACCTCTCTATCTCTTTTCAGAAAAGATACCGCTCCGCCGATCTTCGTCACATTCACCTCGCCGTTATACAGATCGATCTCCCCCATATCCAGGGTGGGGTGTTTGTCATCCTCTCCCATGAGGAAAAAAGCATTGTTGACCAGAGAGGCAGCAGTCTCCGGCGTACAGTCCGCCTCTAAGAACTTATCCATCAATTCCAGCACCCGCTCACTGTCTCTGCCGGCCTGCTCCCCGGATCCGGTGCCGTCGGACAATAATACCACCGCTTTTCCTCTCTCCGGGTATGTCACCAAAGTACTGTCTCCGGAAGTGACCGCGCCTTCCCTGGCCGCCCTGGCAAACCCGGTCAGCATCACATATCTCGGCTCCTCCTCCAGGCAGAAGGTATGGGGCGTTCTCTCCACCAGCATGGGAGAATTGGCAGAGAGCACCATCCGCCGGTTCAAAAGCACGGAGATCATGTTCACCACTTCCTCCGCCGGCACCGCGCCTCCCTTTTCCACCTTCAGGATCATGGCAAGCCGTTCTCTGCCTTCCTCCCCCGTTATGTAACAGGGGTCCGACACGCCGATCCCCTCCGCGGCAAGCTCCCGGTGCAGAAGCTTGCTCTTTCTACTCTCCATAGGGCGGTATTTTAATACTTCTCCCGCCACTTGTTTTAACAGATTCCCTGCCTTTTCCAGCTGGCTTCTCACCATCTGCCTGTTTTCCCACAATCTATAGTCTGTCAAATACTCTGCTTTGTCCTCTCCCCAGGTCTCACAGCACTCCGTATCATAACTTTTGGCCAGTTCACAGAACCCATCCGCATAGGTCAACAGTTTTCTGCTCCATATCTCAGAGACCCTAAGTTCCTCCCTCTCTGTATTGCTTTTTCTGAATTCCAAACCCATCGTGACTCTCCTTTCGCCCCGGGCAACAGGGTAACCACGATTATAGGATCCTCCTTCTCACGTTTTTGTCAAAACACAGGTCCTCTGTCCTTCATTTTTTGCGACAAAAAAAGCAGAAGCTTTCGCTCCTGCTTACTTTTCCTCTTTAAATAATATCTCACCTTCATAAACAAGTCCCAGTTTCTCTCTGGCCATATCCTCGATATAACCCTTGGTCTGGACTTCCTTGCCGAACTCATCGATCTCGGCGGCTCTCTCTTCCTCCGCCAGTATCTTCTCATCGAGCAGCTGTTCTTCCTGAGCCTTCAGCTCGATCTTATGGCGAATATCGGTGCTCTTCACCAAAACCATCACAGTAATACACGCAACAACGATTCCTACCAGGATCATACTGAAACGGTTTTGAGTTTTCTTGCGGTACTCGACTCTTCTTCTGGTTCTTGCCATAGCTACTCCTTTCGCATCTTTCGAAATACAGTTTGTAAATCTATTTTAGCCAGTTTAAAAAAAGCAGTCAACTTATTTTTCAACATCTTAAGAAACCGGGCGGAAATTGCCACATATCTGCGGCTCACCAGTTTCCCGTAGAGAAACATTCCCAGGCCGGTACCCAGGATCAGAAACCACCGGATCCTGCCCTGACCCTCCTGAACCAAAAGCAGAAATGCCCGAAAGGACACCGCGACTACGTAGGCAATATCCTCCAAAGACACGCAGACCATCCCTCTGGGGAACACTCTCCGAAGAATTCTCAGGCAGTCATAGAAGAAGGAGATACCGATGCCCAGGAGAAAGAATCGACACAGGAGCTGCAGCTGCTGGCTCAATTATTGAAATAACCTCTGTACCAGTGCCTTTTTCCCCTGAATTCCTTTTGCTTTGCTGCTGTAAGTCAGGCTGTCTATGGTTCCGTCCAGGTCCACTTCCCCCTTTTCCAGGTTCAGGCGGTTCACATGAAGGTCTTCTCCCTTCACCACCAGCATCCCCTGACTTGTCTCCAGCACCACCTCATGAATATCAAAGGAAAGCACATCGCTGACTCCCGTTAAGGAGCCGCTCTTTCGGTCATTTATGATCACTTTGTGAGGCAAGACCACCTTGCCTGCCTCTTCTCTCAGGTCCTTCATCTCTATCCTCTCTTTCTGCAGGAGCTCTCCCCCTCTACAGAAATTCTATGCCATGGACCTGAAAAACATTCTGAAACCCTTCCACTTTTAGGGTCGGATCCTTTATACGTAACGGAAAAGCTCCTTGGCTTCTTCCTTTCTCACGGTCTCCTGCACATCCAGGACCTCTACCTTTACTTCCTTATTACCGAAAACGATGGTAATGATGTCTCCTTCCTTCACATTGGCGGAAGCCTTGGCCGGCTTGTCGTTGATCAGCACTCTGCCGCTGTCGCAGGCTTCATTGGCTACGGTACGACGCTTGATCAGGCGGGACACCTTCAAATATTTATCCAGTCTCATATAACATCCTTTCTCGCGGCTATAACATAAAAGAACGGAGAACCCGAAACAGGTTCTCCGTCGCAAAATGAACTTATCAAATTATGCGTTGAGCATATCCTTCAGAGCCTTACCAGCCTTGAACTTGGGAGCCTTGGAAGCTGCGATCTTCATGGTCTCGCCGGTCTGAGGATTTCTGCCCTCTCTAGCTTCTCTGGTAGATACTTCGAAAGTACCGAAACCAACAAGCTGAACCTTTCCGTCATTCTTCAGTTCTTCAGTAACAACATCAGTGAAAGCCTTGAGAACCTTCTCTGCATCCTTCTTGGTTACTTCTGCTGCTTCAGCAACAGCTGCGATTAATTCTGTCTTGTTCATTTGAACTCTCCTCCTAATAAAAATACGTTATGTAAACATACAGATCTATGTAAACATCGATGCCTCTTGCGAAACGTCTATATTATATATAGCGGTTTTCCTATGCTTTGTCAAGGCATTTCCCCCAAGAATCCTTGATAAATGGGGCTTTTTCGGGGTTTCTTCAGATGTTCAAAACGATCCTTAAGAATTCCTGCTTCGCCTTCTCCTGCTCCAAAACCTTATCCAGCTTTTCCTGCAGTTTGCCCGGGATCCAGGATTTCGAGGAATTAAAATAGAAGTTTAAGATCTTCCAGAATTTCTCCGGATAAGCCAGACGAAAAGTTAAGTCCCGCAGGCTCTCTTCCGATAGCAAATGTTCCTTCTGATAGGTATTCAGGATATCCCTTCCCAGAGAAGGCGACCAGTTTGCCTTCTCCAGCACCTTTCTCAAATAGAGCACCAGATCCCGGATCTGATCATCTCTGAGACACTTCTCGAAATTGCAGACGAACCATTCCTCCCCGGTGTAGATCACATTATGGTACTGATAATCTCCGTGGCAAAAAATGACCATCTCCTCTTTACCGGTCTCTTTCCGGCTATGTTTGTATTGTTCCCACTCACAGGCCGTCTTATTCCCCTGCTCTAAGAAAAAATCGCACTGCTTCAACAGATTTTTCTCGAAACTGTGCTTCTGACCCTTTTGCTTCAAATATTTGGCCGCCCGCTTCATCTCGCGATTGTGTTTCTCATACTCCGCCCCGGGGTCGAAGGCGGGAATATCCGTCAGTTCCTCCTTTTCCAACTTCATGGCACCGTGTAATCTGGCCATCACCCGCACTGCCTCCAGACACTCTCCCTTATCGAAAACCGCGCACTCTCTGCCCTCCGGTCTGGATTTCAACACATATCTGGTGCCCTCAAAGTCCGTGACAAACAGTTCCCCCTCTTTTGTAGGATAAAGCATCTCCGTCTTCACGGGACTGTTTTCCTGCAATGTCAGAAGTAGTTTTTGCTGCAGGGCAAGGTGTTCCGGTCTGCCCGTATACTCTTGCAGGGTCAGACTTCCTTTGTCCGTATCACACAAAAAGGCACCTCTCCCCTTACCGGTTCGAAGTACCTCTATCTCATACTGTTCCAATAATTCAATGGCTCTGTCGTTCATAAACAACCCTCCCGATCCTTTTCCCTCCCCTTTCGGGTCAGGCTTAATCTATCTTATGAAGGGTGTCCTTTTTTCATACCTGAAGTTCTTTTGCTTTCTGAAGCAGGTATTCCTTCTCATTTAAGGAGGGATCTGCAAGCACCAGATCCAACAGTTTCTGCAATACCTCGCCCATCTCTCTGCCGGGCTTCATACCTGAGGCGATGAGATCCGCTCCCGAAACCTCTAGGGTCTTTAAGGAAACACACTGGTTGGTATTCAGGATCTCCCGGTACATGTTCTCCCACTGCTTCAGACTTTCCAGCTTCTCTTCTTTTTGATACTCGCTCTGGGCATAGATATCTGCCAGCCGCACCTGGAAAAATCCCGGGAAAGCATCCTCTCCTGCTTTATTCATGAACTTACGCATCTTCACCATATCCGGTTCCACGCCCATGCCATAATCATGGTATCGCACCAGGGTACATACCTTTCGGATGGTGTCATTGTCGAACTTAAGTCTCTTTAAAATCTCCTTGGCCATCTCCGCACTTTTCTCCGGATGGCCGTAGAAGTGGGTCTGACCCTTTCCATCTACAGACAGGCAGGCCGGTTTTGCAATATCATGGAAAAGCATGGACAGCCTTAACACCTTATCTCCGGGCACTTCCTTCAGGGAGTGCAGGATATGCTCGCCCACCGTATACATATGATGTTTGTGATGCTGTTCTGTCTTCATGCAGACATCCAGCTCCGGCAAAAAGATCGCCGTAGTTCCCAGTTCATAACAATCCCTCATCCTGTCGGGGTTGGGGGAAACAAGAAGCTTCAACAGCTCCGTCTGAATACGCTCCGCACTGATATTAGCCAGGTTCGGAGCAAACTCTCTGATGGCGCCCCTAGTCTCTTCTTCGATGGTATATCCCAGTTGGGCGGAAAAACGCACCGCGCGAAGGATACGAAGGGCATCCTCCTTGAAGCGCTCTCTGGGGTCGCCGACACAGCGGATGATCCCTGCCTGCATATCTTCCATGCCGCCGAACACATCCACCAGTCCGTCTTTGTCATTATAGGCCATGGCATTGATGGTGAAATCTCTTCTCTTCAGATCCTCCACCAGGTCGGAGGTAAAAGTGACCTCTTTAGGGTGTCTTGAGTCTTCATACTCGCCGTCGATACGGTATGTGGTGACCTCAAACCCTTCCTTGCCATCCATAATGGTCACAGTACCATGCTGCAGTCCGGTATCCAGGGTTCTGGAAAACAGTGCCTTCACCTGCTCCGGCTTTGCGGAAGTGGTGATGTCCCAGTCATTGGGCTCTCTGCCAAGCACAGAGTCTCTGACACATCCGCCTACCACATAAGCTTCATATCCCGCATTCATTATGGTATCGATGATTCTCTTTGCCTTCTCCGGCACCTGAATTCTGATATCGCTCATGGGTCTTCCTTTCTAAATGGTTTCGTCACAGTTACATAAACTTCTCGATCACCTGCACCAATCCGTCCTCATCGTTGGTGGCAGTGATGTAATCCGCTACTTCCTTCACGGGTGCCTGCGCATTGCCCATGGCAACACCCACGCCAGCGTAGCGGATCATGGAAATATCGTTGAAACCGTCGCCGCAGCACACGGTATTCTCTCTCTTGACGCCGATGGTGGTCAGCATCTTATCCAAGGATGCAGCCTTATCCACGTTCTGGGGCATGATCTCGATGAAGAAAGGCTCGGAACGATAAATGCTTGCCACATCACCGTACTTCTCCTGCAGTTTCTTCTCCAGTTCCGGTGCCACCTCGGGAGGTGCGGTCATCAGACACTTGTTGATATCGAAATCTACAAACTCTAAGAACTTCTCCTCCACACGAATGGGCAGGCCGTTGATCCTTGCCTCGATCTTTACATACTCATCGGGCTCAAAAGCGGAGATCACATCATTTCCCAGATAGGTGATCAGGCCGCAGCCGTTTTCTTTTGCAAAATGATACAGGCCGGGCAGCAGTGTCAAGGGAAGGAGTCTTTGATAGATCACTTCGCCGCTCTTGCACTCCACGATCCTGGCTCCGTTAAAGGAAAGAAGATAGCCGCCGTAGGTAGCAAGCTCCAGTTCCTTCTCATATCTTCTCATACCGGGGGTAGGTCGGCCGGACGCCAGAACCACCTTCTGACCTTTCTTCATGGTCTCCAGAATGGCTTCCTTGGTGGCAGGAGTGATCTCCTTCTTTGAATTGGTCAGGGTACCGTCGATATCCAGCACCAGTGCTTTAGTTTCCATAGATTTCTCCTTCATAAAACGGCGGTGAATAATCACCGCCGTACGTTATGCTTTATTCTTCGTCAGATTCAGCTGCTTTGGAAGCCTGTACCTTCAGGTAATTCAGATGACCCTTAGGATCGCTCACACTGTATCCTGCAATGAGATCATTGATATAGGTGTTCACTGCATCGGACTGCAATGTGCTCTTTACGGAAAGCTTCCACTCGGGATCATTGTCGCCTACAAAGTATACTACATAAGCAAACTCATCTCCCTCGGGTGCGATCACAGTGGTATCGCCCTTCTTGCGGCCTTCCTCGTACAACCAGGTATCCATGCCTTCGGGAACGGAAGTTGCCAACAGGCCTTCATACAATCCGCCCTTAGCAGCGGTAACATCCTCGTTGTTATACTGATCAGCGATCTCTGCGAAGGATTCCTCGGTAGCAGCGCCGCTCTTCCACTCATTCAAATATGCCTGAGCCAGTGCGGGATCTGCGATAATGATACGAGCATCCTTGGATACGGTCTCATCCAGATAACGCTTGTTGAACTTTACAACGTAGTAGGAACGGCCGGAAGTGTTCTCCAGAACTGCGGTATCGCCGGCCTTTCTCTCTGCTGCGAACAGCCACTCACGAACAACATTTGTCATAGCGCTGCCCTTGATGTTCTCCTTGACCTCGCCGTCTTTGTCGATATTCTTAAGTGCTGCGTCTGCCTTGCCCTTTGCTTCCTTCATGGCAAATTCAACCTCTGCCTCGGAGGGAACGTAGGTCTCGCCTTCCTTCACCTCAGCGCCTTCTTCTGCAAGATCGGTAGGCTCGGTGGGAAGTACTGCGGTCACAACGGTCTGTACATAATCGATGGAATCATAGTTGGTAGCGTTCTCAACGTAGTACTGAGTCACTTCTGCATCTGCAGGCATCTTATCCTCAGCAATCTTCTCATAATATGCTGCAATCTCCAGGTCCTTCAGCACATACTTCTTCAGACGGGAAATGGTAGCCATCTCACCGTAATTATCCTGAAGCACTACCTTCTCGGTGACGCCGTATTCCTTAGCTTCGCTCTTAACATCTTCCAGGAACTGCTTGTAATCATCGGAGGTGTCATAGGTAAAGCCTGCTGCCTTTGCATCGGCATACAGCGCTCTGTTCTTCTTGATGCTCTCAACGGTCAGCTGCTCAAAGTAATCCTGCCAGGAAAGATCCTCGGAATACTGCTGTGCGGACAGATCTCCGGAGAAATCCATGCCGAACATGCTCATGTAGTAACCGTACTGTGCAATGTAATTGTTCTTGGTCAGGTTGTACTGATAATCAAACTCGACCTTGGTCACCTTTTCGCCGCCTACATTGATGTAAGCGCCGTTTACTGCCAGATAAGAACGGATGGGGAAGCTGAGAACCAAAGCAGCCACAGCCAGTACCACAACTATGGTAGTGATATTGCTGACCAGCTTCTCCTTCTTTGCTCTTGCCTTCTCCTCGGCTCTTTTCTGCATTTTCAGATCATATTTTGTCAGAACCTTTTCCGGTTTCTGCTCTGTTACTTCTTCCACTTTCTTAGACATTGGAAACTGTCTCCTTCCTAGGGTTTGGCTTTCGCCTCATGTCACAAAATTATACTTCACAGTTTGGGACTGTGGCAAGCCTTTTCACACTTTTTTCACACTTAACCGAGGCTATCCACAATATTTTTCAGGCATCCGGCCTCAAAAGGACTGTTCAGACCGACTTCCTTCAGCATATTGGTATAGAAATCGGAAGCGGAAAGCACGCAGAGCTTCAGATAGCTCTCCCATGCAGTCTTGTAATCCTGGTCCATCTTAGCCTTGTACTGCAGTGCGCAGGTCTGTGCCAGGCAGTAATCAATATAGTAGAAGGGAGATGCATAGATGTGACCCTGTCTCTGCCAGAAACCGCCCTGTGACAGGTAGTCGTTTCCGGTGTAATCCATGTGAGGTCTGTACTCCTTCTCCAGCTTCGCCCAGGCAGCTCTTCTCTCTGCGGGGGTAAAATCAGGATTCTCATATACGATGTGCTGGAACTCATCCACCATACAACCGTAAGGGATGAAAGTCACCGCATCCTCCAAGTGCATATCGATATAATCCTTTGCTCTGTCGCCGAAGAACAGGGGGATCCACTTCTCTGCGAAGAATTCCATGGACATGGAGTGAACCTCTGCGGTCTCCATACCGATCTCCGCATGCTCCTTGATGGGATCCTTACCGGAGATATAACCCTGGAATGCATGTCCGCACTCGTGAGTGATAACATCCACATCTCCGCTGGTACCGTTGAAGTTCGCAAATACGAAAGGAGAATTGTACACAGGCATATAGGTCATATAGCCGCCGGCTCTCTTGGTCTTGCGGCCCAGTACGTCGAAGAGTTCGTTCTCCAGCATGAAGTCGTAGAACTCTTTGGTCTCGGGGGAAAGCTCGCTGTACATCTTTCTGCCGGCCTCCAGGATCTCCTGAGGAGTGCCGAAAGGTGCGGGGTTACCCTGATTGAAATATACGGAGGAATCATAGTACATCAGATCCTCCAGGCCCAGTCTCTGTCTTCTTCTCTCATGAAGCGCGGTTGCAAAAGGCACCAGATATTCCTTGACCTGCTTGCGGAAGTTCTCCACCTCGTCCTTGCCGTAGCAGTTTCTGCCCATACGGTAGTAACCCAGCTCCACATAGTTCTCATAGCCCATAGCCTTGGCCTGAGCGGTACGATTCTTCACCAGCTTGTCGTAGATTTCATCCAGTTTCTCCATATTTGCCACAAAAAATGCAGTGGAAGCAGCCCATGCATCTTTTCTGACACTTCTGTCACTATTTACCAGATAAGGACGCAGCAGGGAAAGATTCAATTCCTCTCCGCCAAAGGGGATCTTCGCGGTAGCGATGAGCTTGTTGTACTCTGTCACCAGATTGTTCTCCTCCTGCATCAGAGGGATCAGTTTCTCATCCATTGCCTTTCTGGCGATCTCCATATTCTTGAAAGCCACCTTGCCGATCTTCTCCTCCAGATAAGCTCTGTAGGGAGACTCGAACAAAGTATTTTTGTATTCCAGCACCATATTCTGGTAGCCGGGGATCTGCTCGTCGTAATATTCCACTTCCTTTTCATAGAAGGAATCGGTAGTGTCGATATCGAAACGAATGTTAGCGATGGTGTACAAGGTGCTGACCTGACCGTCCAGCTCGTAGAACTTCTCGTGCACCGCAAACTGCTCCTCACCGCTCTTTGCGGCCTTGGACTGCGCGATCAGCTCCTTAAGCTTCGCTGCCACCTGCTCAAAATCAACTCTTTCATAGGGCATGTCTTTGAATTTCATAACAATGTATCCTTTCTATAAATAAGACATTCTACAGTTCAGTTTACCCCAAAAGCACCTTTCTGTAAACCAAGAAGCACCCTTTTATGCGGAAAAAGGTGTTGTTTTTGGCGATTTTCTATGCTAGAATGTTACTGTTTTTGTAAATCGTTTTACATGTAGCGGCATGTGCCGCCATCATGAGGAGGAGAAAAATGTTAGAAGAACTGAAGAAAAAATCAGCCAAGAAAGCATTGCCCGTCAGCATTCTGTTGATCGTGATCGCTGTGGTACTGCTTGTTATCTTTGGCAAAAAGATGCTGGCCTCTTTCACAGGCTATGAAAACTTCGAATCCCTGACTCCCGACGAGATCAGCAACCAGATGGTTGAGCTGGATCTGCGTTATAACTTCGGCGGATTCCTGGAGCAGTACGAGGAGAACACCACCACCAAGGTACAGAAGACCGAGTACATCTACTACATCATCGAGACCGGTGATGATTACGCTGTAGACTGGAGATACATGGCTGTTCGTGTTCCCGCATGGCTTGAGAGCAAGATGGAAGCTATGGCAGACAACACCTACGAAGGTAATGAATCCGATCCCATCCACTTGGCAGGTGAGATCAGAAAGCTTTCTTCCGAAGAGCTTCGTTACTTCAACGATACATTCAAAGAAGCAGAGTGGACCGACGCAGAGATCGCAGAGGGAACCCTTCCCTACGTTATCCTTGCTGACCACACCGACACCGCTTCTTCCAAGGGTCCCTACATTGCAGTATCCATCGGCTGTGCACTGTTGATCCTCTGGGCTGTACTTCGTCAGGTGAAGGCTGCAACCGGCGGATACCTGAAGAAATTCATCAAGGATTACGAGAGCGCTGGCTACACCGAGTCCTCCATCGATTCCGACTATCAGCGTGCTATCGTTCCCAATGCAAAGGATCCTCTCCGCATCGGACGTCTCTGCACCTACTATATGGGTGATACAAGCCCCAGAGCAATTCCCAACAAGGACATCTCCTGGATCTACCAGAAGACCACCACTCATCGTACCAACGGTATCAAGACCGGTACCAGCTACAGCATGGTGATCAATTACGAGGGCGGCAAGAATCCTCTTGAGATCCCCTTCAGCAACGAAGCTGGCTGCCAGGCTATGATGCAGAAGCTGGCTGACCTGATGCCTTGGGTATTCGTAGGCTACGGCGATGAGCTGGCAAGAACCTTCAGAAAGTCTCATGACGAGTTCTTGAACATTCGTTTCAACAAGGTTGAGCATGTTGTCGATGAGATGAGATTCTCTGAGATGTACAGCACCTTCCGCGCATAAGATGATCTAGTATAACAGCAAACAAAAAAGGATGTTTCCCTCGGGAGACATCCTTTTCTTTACGTTTTTATACATCTGCTTCTGCTTCGTCTTTGTACATGAAGCGATAGAATTTCTTGTCTAGGAAGATCAAAAGCACACTGCCCACGATAGCTGCCGTCAGCACAGCCAGAACGAAGATCCAGGCTGCGGTGGGACTGATGTGATCATACAAAGGTCCGATGGATAAAAGGAACACGCCCTGCATGATGCTCTGCACCACTGTCATCACACCGTTGACTCTGCCGCGATGACTGGCGGGCACTCTGGCCGCCAAGTAAGGACCATTTGAGATCGTGGTCAGGATCTCACCGAAGGTGAACAATACGATGGCTATGTAGTAGAAGGGAAGTTTACCGATCATCAGCAGGAAAACCAGATATCCTAACATTACCATCACATTTCCGGCTAAATTCTTCTGGGTCAGGGAAACCTTTCGCAGGATCTTGGTGAAGATCGGTGTACATAATACCACCACGATACAGTTCAAACTGGAGACGCTTCCGTAGATCACTGCACCTTTGTCACCGTGGAATCGCACCATATCTAAGGGCATCAGATATCCGTACTGCAGATAGGCTCCGTGATAGAGGCCCATGATCACGATGTAAAATAGCACGATCTTATTCTTCGCAAGCACCTTCCACAGAGAATCGCCCTTCTCATGCTTCTGGTAGATCTGCTCCTCACCCTGCTCTTCCACAGGAGTGATATCCTTTACCAGGAAATAGATCAAAACCGTAGAGCAGCCGATGGCGACGCCGCTGATCAGAAATGCCAGCCACAGATAATTTTCAAAAAGAATACCCGCGAGCACGGGAGAAGCCACCAGACCGATGTTGGATCCCAGATACTGCAGGGAATAGGCCCTCTCTCTGTCCTTGGTGTGGGTAATATCCGCGATCAATGCGTTGTACGCCGGATGTTCCATACTCTGACAGGCCGCCGCGATCACCACCAGGATAATGGTAGGAACTCCTAGCGGAATGAAGGCTGTAATGATATAGGCCACTACAGAGATCACATCGCAGTTGATGATACAGAACTTCTTGTTGTGTTTATCCGCAAGCTTACCGCCGATCAATCCCGCCGGCATTAGTATCACGCCGGAGAGCAGCATGACCATAGCAGCTTCCGTGGCACTCATCCCCATCTTTCTGGTGAGGATCAAGGTGAGCACCGGCCAGACCATGGAGCCAAGGTTCGTCACGATTCGCCCTAAAAACAATACATAATTTTCTTTTCGTAGTCCTTGATACTGACTGAAGATATTCATACGATCCCCCTAATATCCCTCATAACACCTAGTCATCTTATCATAAGAACGACCTCTTGACCACAAGTTTTAAGGAATATTAAGGTTCTATAGCAATTCTTTAACAGTTTCTCAAAAATTCCGCCATCTGCTCATTCACCAGCCTGCTGCCCTCCCACTGAGGATACAAGGCATTGAAGGCATGCTCCAATTTATCGGGAAGATCAAGTAGTTCGCAGCGTTTTCCCGCTTCTTCTAAACATATCGCATAATTCACGGTATGTCCCCGCAGGAAATCTCCCGCCGCCGTAGATAAAAAGCAGGGAGGCAAGATCTCCAATATCTCGGGATTCTCCGGGTTTAAGTAAGGCGCATAGGGGTGCTTTCTCCAGCCCTTGCCGAAGAAGCTGTCGCGCATGAGAAACAATCCGTCGGAAGCTACTTTTGTAGGGTAGAAAAGCCCGCTGTTTAAGCCCAGGGCCTTCACCGGCAAAGTTGTGGGAGTAACTCCCGCCGCCTCGGCTGCCTTCTGATTCTTCTGACACAAAACGGTATGCAGGGAAAGAAAGGCTCCCGCACTGTCCCCCGTGAGGGATACATGATCCACATCCCCACCGAAGGACGGAATCGCCTGCTGAAGGGCATCCAAGGTCCTCGCCACAGACTGAAGCTGCCCGAACACATCGGTCTCCGGCACCAGGGGATACTCAATGGCTATCACCAGGAAGCCGAAAGAACACAACTGGGCGCAGATCCCTCTGTTTAAGTTTTTCGTCCCCATCACCAGGCCGCCGCCATGAATGTTCACGATCACCGGAAGCTTTTCCGGACCGTTTTTCGGGCGAAAAATATCCACCACATCTATAGGACGAGCCGACACTGCTATATTCTGAAGTTCCATTACCGTTTCCGGCAATTGAAAAGAAGCGTCTCTCTTCTTCTCCCAGGCAAGCCAGGTCCTTCGACGCTTCTCTATTTCTTTTTCCATTGCTTTCAGCATATGTTTTTACCCTTTTGCTCTATTCTTTTGACGATCAGATAGACTACTACTGCATCCGCTATGCCCAGTATCATTCCGCCCAGGATATCCGTGGGGAAATGTACAAAGAGATACATTCTGGAAAAGGCGATCGCTGCTGCCAGTATCAGGGCGCCGATGCCTGCCTTTCTGTTATGCAGAAAGATCATCTCCGCCGCAGTAAATCCATTCAAGGTATGCCCGGAAGGGAAGGAATATTCCCTCGGGAACTTCACCAGCAAAGGCACCGTAGTATCGATGGCGCAGGGTCTGGCCCGTGCGATGAGATTTTTTAATACCAGATTGCCCAGAATAAAAGATACCGCCATGGAAAGCAGCATCAATGCGCCGCATCTGCGCCACTTGGGGAAACAGAGGAGCACCACTGCCAGCAGGATCCAGATGATCCCCGCATTTCCGATGGTGGATAGGAAGATCATGATCGTATTCAAAGGTGCACAATGCAAGGACTGCAGTCCGTGGAGAAATGCAAACTCCCAGCTCATAGGTACCTCCTATTTCAGTCTTTATCGTTTGGAACAGTTTTGGTCGCAGCAGGAACAGGTTCCCCCTCCACCGCAGCAACCGCCGCCTTTTTTCTTCTTGCGTCTGATACTGACGATGGCCAATACCACCGCAGCAAAGATCAAAAGGCTCAGGATCAGATCTATCGGTTTCATAGCCGTCCTCCTATCTCATAACAGCGCTGCAGATCAGGTAGGTCACGAAAGCTAGGACCCAGGCTACCACACACTGCCAGATGATGAGCGCTGCCGCCCACTTCTTACCAAGCTCACGCTTTACGGAAGCGATGGCTGCCACGCAAGGGCAATACAGCAGGCTGAACACCAGCATGGATGCGGCACTTGCGGTACTGAGCACATTTGCCACACCGCCTGCGAAGAGGATCTCCATGGTAGAGACCACGCTCTCCTTCGCCATGACACCGGAGATGAAGGAGGTTGCGATCCTCCAGTCACCCAGTCCGATGGGGCGCAATATAGGAACTACAAATCCTGCAAGCAATGCCATGATGCTCTCGGAGGAATCCTCCACCAGGTTCAGATGCAGGTCAAAACTCTGCAGGAACCAGATACAGATGGTAGCGATCAGGATCACGGAGAAGGCCTTCTGCAGGAAATCCTTGGCCTTATCCCAAAGCAACTGGCATACATTCTTGGCACCGGGCAAACGATAGTTGGGAAGCTCCATGACGAAAGGAACCGCCTCACCTCTGAAAAGAGTCTTCTTATACAGAAGCGCCACCAGAATACCGGTGAGAATTCCCAGCACGTACAGGCCGGTCATCACCAATCCTCCCTTGCCGGGGAAGAAGGCATTTACGAAAAAGGCATAGATGGGCAGCTTCGCGGTACAGCTCATAAAGGGGGTCAGCAGGATCGTCATGCGTCGGTCTCTTTCACTGGGCAGGATACGGGTGGACATGACCGCCGGAACCGTACAGCCGAAACCGATGAGCAAAGGTACGATGCTTCTGCCGGAAAGTCCGATCTTACGAAGCAGTTTATCCATGAAAAATGCCACGCGGGCAATATATCCGCTGTCTTCCAGCATGGAGAGGAAGAAAAACAGCGTCACAATGATGGGCAGGAAGCTGAGCACACTGCCCACGCCGGAGAAGATACCGTCCACGATCAATCCGTGCAGGGTCTCATTGACCCCCACCATCGTGAGACCTTCATCCACAAGGGTGGTCAGGGCGTCGATCCCCTTCTCCAGCAGTCCCTGGAAAAAGGCTCCGATCACATTGAAAGTCAGGTAGAACACCGCAAGCATCACCAGGATAAATGCAGGGATCGCAGTATATTTACCGGTAAGGATCTTATCCAATTTCTCGCTGCGGATGTGTTCCTTGCTCTCTCTCGGTTTTATGACACAAGCGTCACAAACCTTTTTGATATAGGCAAAACGCATATCGGCGATGGCTGCGCTTCGGTCCAAGCCTCTCTCGCTCTCCATCTGCAGGATGATATGCTCCAGCATTTCTTCTTCGTTTTGGTCTAACTTCAGCTTCTCCAGGATCAGATGATCTCCCTCGATCACCTTGCTTGCCGCGAAGCGCACGGGAATATCCGCCGCTCTGGCATGATCCTCGATCAGATGGCAAACTGCATGCAGACATCGATGCACCGCACCGTTATGGTCCTTCTCGTCACAGAAGTCCTGACGAAGAGGCGCCTCCTGATAGCGGGCAATATGGATCGCATGCTCCACCAACTCGTCAACACCCTGATTCTTGAAAGCGGAGATGGGAATAACGGGGATGCCCAGCATAGCCTCCATCTCGTTGACATCGATGGAACCGTGGTTGCCCACCACCTCATCCATCATATTCAGTGCCAGAACCATGGGGATCTGCATCTCCAGCAGCTGCATGGTCAGGTACAGGTTTCTCTCGATATTGGTGGCGTCCACGATATTGATGATGGCCTTAGGCTTATCGATCAATACAAAATTACGGGATACGATCTCCTCACTGGTGTAGGGAGACATGGAATAGATGCCCGGCAGGTCCGTTACACGGGTCTTGGCATAGCCACGGATAGGGCCATCCTTACGGTCTACGGTAACTCCGGGGAAGTTGCCCACGTGCTGGTTGGCACCGGTGAGCTGATTGAAAAGTGTGGTCTTGCCGCAGTTCTGATTACCCACCAGAGCATAGGTCAGAACCGTTCCCTCCGGCAGGGGATTCTCATCCTCCTTGGAGTGGAATCGTCCCATCTCACCAAGGCCGGGGTGCTCACTTCTCTTCTTGCGCTCCTTGCGCTCTTTTACAGTTTCTTCGATCTGTTCGATCTGTATCTTCTCGGCATCGGCCAGTCGCAGTGTCAATTCATAGCCGTGAATACGCAGTTCCATGGGGTCTCCCATGGGAGCAAATTTGATGACACGCACCTCTGCACCGGGTATCACACCCATGTCCAGAAAATGCTGTCGCAGCGCGCCTTCACCGCCTACCTCTGTCACTCGTCCGATTTTGCCGATGGGTAATTCTTTTAGTGTCATTGTGCTTCCTTTGTGCTTTCTTGTTAGACGCAACTAACTTTTGTTGGGCACATAATACCACTACTTTTTAAAATTCGCAAGCACTTTACTCAGATTCTCCGCGAATGATGACTTTTCCGTCCTCGATCTGGATCTTTACCTTGTTGGAAGTGATGCCTGCTGCCTCCAGCATTTCTGCGGTCAGCTGCACGCGGTGGGCTCTATCCAATACGGAATATTCCTCGTGAGAATCCTCCAGCATGACATCCTTCTCCACCTGTAATAGTTCCTGTCGATACTTCTCCTTCATGATCTTCTCCGTACTGATCTTGCCGTCGGAGATCATCAGTACACGGTCGGACTTATCCGCCAGATTTCTGTCGTGGGTTACGATGATGATGGTGGTACCCAGCTCCTGATTCACTCTGCGGAATAGCTGCAGGATCAGGTCTGCGGTTCTGGTGTCCACCGCACCGGTAGGCTCATCCGCCAGAAGGATCGCAGGATCGTTGGCCAGAGCCACCGCAATGGAGACTCTCTGCTGCTCACCACCGGACATCTGGCCGGGGTAGGAATCCTTCTTATGGTCGATGCTTGCCATCTCCAAAAGTTTCATGGCGCGGGCCTTCTTCTCCTTCCCGCTCATGTCGGTGAAGCTCATAGCCATCACCACATTTTCCAGGCTGGTAAGGTAGGGGAAAAGATTTCTGGCACTCTTCTGCCACACAAAACCTACGGTCTTCTTGCGATATTCTACCATTTCCTTCTCGCCCAGTTCTCCGATATTTCTGCCGGCTACCAGCAGTTTTCCTAAGGTCGGGGTCTCCAGACCGCCGATCATATTCATCAGGGTACTTTTGCCGCTGCCGCTCTTACCGATGATAGAGACCAGTTCCCCCTTTTTCACTGTCAGATCCAGACCCTGGAGCGCCATGACCTCGATCTCATCGGTCTTATAGATCTTAACGATACCGTCGCAGACGATCATGTCCTCAGACGTTTCAACCATTCTCTCTTCGGTCAATCAGCTCACCGTCCTTCATCTCATAGATCACATCACCCAGTTCCATCAGGTTGGGGTCATGCGTTGTCATTACGATAGTTACCTGTTCCTTCTCGATCAGTTTGCGGAACAATTTCATCACGCGGATACCCGCCTCGGTATCCAGTGCGCCGGTAGGCTCATCGGCGAAAAGGATCTTCGGCCCGTGGGCTACCGCTCTGGCGATGGCGATCCTCTGCTGTTCACCGCCGGACATCTGACCGGGCATATGCAGCAGACGCTCCTCCATACCTACCAGAGAAGCCAGATAATGGATACGCTTCGCGTGATCTTCCTTGTATTCTCCCAGACGCAGGGCAAAATCGATATTCTCATAGGCATTCATGATAGGGATCAATGCCACGGACTGGAAGATAAAGCCTGTCTCCTTCTTGCGGAACATCTCCTTATCCGCATCCGTCATGGTGGAATATCTTCTCTTCTCGAAGTACACCTCGCCGCCGCTTAAGTGGTCCAGGGTACTTAAAATGTTCAAAAGCGTGGTCTTACCGGAACCGGATCTGCCCTTCAAAATAGTCAGTTTCCCTCTGGGGATCTCCATATTCACGTCCTTCAGTGCCACGAATTCGCCGCCGGCTACCGGGAAGACTTTTTTCACATGTTCTGCCAATAAAATATGGTCACTCATCTTAATCCTCCCCCAGTTTCAACGCCTGCGCGATATTTAACTTCTTCACCTGTCTGCGCAGGATCAGTAAGCATACCAGGATCACTGCAAACACAACAGCGAATACGGTTTTGATGTCCTCTGTCTCATAGGTCACCAGAAGAGGCACATTGGAAACCTCCGGCAGATATACCGCCGCAAACAATCTGACGTACAGGAAAGTAGCCGCCATACCGACGATACCGCCGGCCAAAACCGCCTGCAGCGTACTGAAAATATGCTCTAAGATCAGCATCCTGTTGATCTGTCGCACGCTGATACCCATAGCACGGTATACACCGAAGAGCAGCTCTCTCTGATGGATGGAGGATACCCAGTAGATCAGGAATCCGATACCGCAGAGAAGCAGGGAAACTAACAGACTCAGGGAAAACAGACCGTTGGTGATCTGTACCATCAGAGACTCCTTCATCTCAAGCAGCTTATCCTCCAGCTTGTCAAAGGAACGCAGGGTGATATTCTCGGATACAAGATATTCCTGCAGATCTTCAGGGGTCACACCCTCCTTCAGGTTTGCCCAGATCTCATAGGGATAGACCTCGATGGAACTCATATAAGTAGGCAGATTGACAACGCAGAGATACTTCTCCTTGCCATGTTCCACCACATTGTAGCCGGGCCATTTATCAACCACCGCTACTACATTTACATACACTCTCTTGCTCTCTCTGCTGACGGTACTGCTGTATTCTTCGATACAGAGCACGCTTCCCACATCCAGACGCAGAGTGGAAGCCAGATTCTCGGAGATGATCACACCCTTGGGATCCGCTGCCAGTGCATTCAGGGAATGGAACCAGTGCACGTCTCCGTCGATCTCGTCCGGCAGATAAGCGGTCCTTCCGAAGGCATCGGTATCGATACCAAACAACACGCTCTCGCAGGTATTCACCTCTCTGGCGATGGCCGTGATCCTATCCTTACGCAGCACTCGGGTATAATTTTCTACCAGACCCTCCTGCAGCATTTTCTCATACTTACCGTAATCCGCCTCAAAATATATAGTTCTGCGGTGACCGCCCTTATCCTCGTAAGGCATGCCTTCCCACTTTTCCTTGAAGTTCACGTCGGCGCCCATGGTATAACGGATCCGGACTTCCTTGTTGTGGCCGACGGTTCGTGCCGCATTGGCATTGAAAAGACCCATGGCAATGGTCAGGATCATGAAGATCGTGATAAACATCTGCTTCCGATAGGTCCTGGTGATCTGCAGGAAAGCAGTATAGGCCACGGTTTTCCAGTGCTTCTTTCCAAGCTTGTACACACCGCTGACCAAAAGGTGCATAAGACGGAAAGCCACCATACCTGCGGACAGGATAAAGAGGCAGACGCTTAAGAAGATCAGAGGGTCCGCACTGCTGCCGGAGCTGGCCAGCTCACGGATCTGATCGATGGATTTACGATAGGTGTAAGCCAGATACAAGGAAACTGCCAACAGGATCACATCCAAGAAGATCTTCTCCCAGAACATTTTCTTTCCGTAATTGTAAGAAGACTTCACCTCTACGATAGAGACCTTGGAATGCTTGATGACCGGCAGCATCATGAACAAGATGCCCAAAGCCACTGCGCAAAGTCCGTACAAAGCCATACCAAGATAGGGCTGATAATATCCTGTATCGGTTCCGGTGAAGGTACAGAACTCCGTGGTGGATGCCACCAGCTTACACATTCCCACACCCAGAGCCAGACCACAGACTAAAGCAGCTGCTGCCATGAGGCAGGCTCTTAAGAAGTACAGGTACAATACCTGTCTGCGGTGAATACCGCGGCTCTTTAACGTGGCGATCTCCGCCTGTTCACCCAGGGTGACCTGGGCGGATACCATGTAGATAAAGGCTAACACCATACCTAACATAGGCAGCGACAGCACGAAGAACATCAACATCAGGGACTCTCTCTGCGCCCTGTACTGATCCATAATGTACTGGAAATTGCAGACGAAGGAAGTGTCTTCCTCCCACTGTCTGTTCAGGAAAGAGCGCAGATTGCTTACCTTGGTACTGTCGATGGCAGGGTAATCTAAGAAGCTTCTCTCCTCAAAGTACACTTTGTTCACCGGATAATCCCGAATGATACTCTCCAAACCTTCCTTGGAGAAGTACAATTCATTGTTGTAATCATAAGGAGGAAGGCACCAGAAGGGGGCCTTCTCATCCAGAATGCGATATACGCCGCGAACCGTCAGGGTAAGAGGCTCTCCGTCCTTGCCGATCAGCTCATGAAAGGTGATGGTCTCTCCCACTGTCAGTTTCTGATCGTCCATTACCTTCTCGGAGATGATACAACCATAGGGGTCATCCGCCGTGTAACCTTCTCCCTTTACGATCTCCACATGGTCCGTAATATCCGGCATGTAAGCGATCTTGTAATACAGGGCATCCTTTGCAAAATAAGCGGTTCCCTTGTCATCGTAGAGGTAGAAATTCCTCTGACTGCTGATGAAAGAGATCCCCTTTAATTCTCTCTTCCAATCCGCAAGGATGGTATCCAGCTGCTCACTCACCCCTTCAATGGAGGTAAACTCGCTCTTTGATACCGTACCGCTGCGGCCGATATAAGCAGGATACTCCTGCTCGCTCTCCAGATGATCTGCAAAATAGGTCTGGAGCAATTTATCCAGGGAACCCTTCTGATACATGGCCTGGCAGGAGAAGACCGCTACCAGCAGGCTCATGCCCAACAGGAGACACAAGGATAACCATATCTGATTTTTTATTTTCTGTGTAATGAATCGAAACATATCTACCCCCGAAACAGCAGTCCGTGATTCTCCATAGAATCATTGGCCAGTACCTGATCACCCTCCGACAGACCCTCCAATATGATAAGAGAATCCCCTCTGTAGTATCGGGTGTCCGCAACCTTCACATACTGCTTCACATATTCGTCCCCCACCTTCAACCATACAAAAGGTGCGAGCTGCACCGCGGCGGTCACGTCGGTGTTGAGCTCCCACATCACTGCTTCCGCAGGCACTGACACCATATCCGTCAAATGGAAGACCTCATACTCCATGAGATACGGTGCGCCTTCGGAGAGATCCAGAGGCTGTTCTGTACGGAAATAATAATATCTGTCCTTGCCCGGATCTTTGCTCTCGGAAAGGAAGGTCTCCTTCTCTCCCGCGTTGACATAGATCTTGGAGCTTCCGGTGGCACCGATGACGCTTCCCTCTATCACTTCACCGCTTGCCTCGTTGGTAAAAGTAACCGCCGCACCCGGAAGCAAGTCCTCCGAATGCTTGTACCAATAGATATTTTCCGAATGGCCGGTGATACGATACAGGCGATCCCCGGGATTTACGATACCGCCTTCCAGCGTCTCATCGTAATTCACCACACCGTCTTTTTGTGCGTAAATACTCACCGTACCCTTGCCGTCGTTGTTTTTCTTCAGCTTCCGATAGGCCGCCTGGGCTTCCCCGTAGGTCTTTTCATAGGTCAGCGCCTCTTTTCTCTCGGCGCAGTCGATCTGATCAACAGAGAGTTCCAGGGATCTCTTAAGATACCCGTACTGGCGCTTGACGGTGGCTACCTCTGCCTCGAACTCTTCCTCCTCCAGGGCTTCCTCTGTCTCCTGGGCCGCGGAAAGAGCCGCCAGCTCCATATTCATCATTTTGTCATTTTCTTCGATCGCTTCCCGAAGGGCCTTGCGATCTTCTTCGAAGCTCTTCTGCATCTCGGCATACTGCTTCTCCATATTGGTGAGCTCGTTGGCACTCTGGGTCAGCTTCGCACTGCCCACGACCGTATTGATCTTGCAGATGAGAGCGCCCTTGTCAACCCTTTCCTGATCCTTCACGGCAAACTCCACGACCTGTCCGCTGTAATCACTGTAACAGTCATAGACCGGTACCTCCGCCTGTGTGAAAAGCTGGGTCTCATTGGTCACTGACATCGACTTTTTCTCCGCAGCCACCAGTTTTCCGTCTATAGGAGGCGTCACGGTGGAAGTAAAGCAGACCTTCTCCCCTTGCTTCAGACCGGAACGGATCTCCGTGAACAGGGAATCCTTCAGACCTACTACCACGTCTCTGCGCTCTTTCTTACCGTCCTCCATGACATAGACGAAATCACCGAAATCATCGGAACGAATGGCTCCGTTGTCCACTCTCAGCACATCCGCCACCATGTGTCGGCTCTGTGCCACGATGACATTGGTTCCCACGGGAGGCAGCATGCTCGGATCTTCCACGGTAAAACGCATTCTGGGATACTGCCTTCTGTTGTCGATCACTGCCAGTTCTACGGAAGAATAGGTCTTTGCAGTCATGGCAACAGGCTTTCCATCCAGATAAACAAAGGACGCGCCGCTGTTTTTATAGGCGGTGTTGTACTCCTCCAGGGTCTGATTCAATTCGATAGACAGCTCCTGATAATCGGAGACTACCACGATATTTTCCCCGGCTGCCGCATACTTATCACCGTAGAGATCCTTCCTGTAAGTGACATATCCGGCCACATCAGAGCGCAAAACACCCTCAGATACCAGCTTATTGCAAGCTGCCATCTCCTTATTGAATTCTCTTAACTTGTACTCGTGGAGCATCACATCGAAACGGTGATTCTCCTCCAATGTCTCGATCTGCTTGGCGATCCGCTCTACCACCTTACCCTGCTTGTTCTCCCAGGCATAGGTAGAGTCGAACTCCATCTGATGATGCATATAAATATAATTCTCTTCGTCGATCTCGAAGAGTTTTTTTTCCAGATCTCTCTCTGCGCGGATAGCTGCAAGCTGCTCCTTTGCCGCTTCCACATCGGCATAAGCCAGCACATCTCCAACTTCCACATAGTCCCCGACTTCCACGGGAACCTCTGACAGCAGTACACCCTTTTCCCAGAAGAAACTGTGCTCTGCGGGCACGATGCTGCCTTCATAATACATAGCATCTCCCATAGTTCCGTACTCCACGGTTCTGTAGAATTCCTGCACTGCGGTGGGCGCGATCAACTCCGGTACCTCGCGCACCTCACTGCCGCAGCCGCTGAAAGAAATAGTAATTCCTAAAAGGATAGCCGTAAGGCCGGTGAATCTTCTTCTCATCGCATCACCACCTTATCTCCGATGGACACTCCATCGGCAAGCACTGCCCAGCCATCCAGGGTCTCTTCCGTTACCACCACTTCCTGCACTCTTCGAAAACCATCCTCTTCCAGGATATACACGTAGGCCTTGTCATGAGCGTATACCACATACTCTTTGGGTACGCAGATCGCCTGATACATTGCGGTCCTCTTGATGCACAGATCGATAAACTCTCTGGGGCAAAAAACACTGTCCCCGGGAACGAACTGAAAACGATACCGGAAGGTCCCGTCCTCCGCCTGTTCCTTACTTAAGAATCGGAACCGATAGGTCACCAGACCGGATTCCGCCTCATACAAAACCTCGGGATCGGGGTCGATATCCTCCATACTTTCCGCCGTAAAAGTACCGTCGGCATAGATCATGGTGAACAGCGCCTCTTTCTTACTGGTGTAGCTGTTCTCCAGAAGCTTTGCTTTTTCCGACACGATACCGTCGCTCTCTGCCAGAACACTGTTGTCTGTGATCCGCTGACGCAGTTCCCGCACATACATGGAATTCACCTGAATGCTCTGCTCCAGACGACGGATGGTATCCTCCAGAGAAGTGGATCTCTCTATCTCATACAGCTTGCTGTAATGATCATACAGCATCTGATCCATTTCAATTTCCTGCTGATATTCCTTGATCATGTCCTCCATATCCTTGGATTCGTAGGTCAGGAGAATATCGCCCTTTTTCACGCAGTCTCCCACTTCCACAGCCACACTCTCGATCTTCAGATCATCGCCGGCAGGGTAGACTGTCTTCTTTCTGTAGTTTTCTGACGTCAGAACCAGCTTCACTTCCGGCTCAATGTCCATGGCCGCAACCTCGTAGGTCACATAGCCGCTTCTCTCGTATCCCTTGGTGAGAAACTGCACCGACTCCTTGGTACCGGCGTCCCCACAGCCGGATAGAAGGAGGCAAATCATCACCCCGGGAATCCATCTCCCCAATCTCTTCATCTAATGATCCCCCATAAATTTATCGGATGTCCGGAAAAGCAATCAGTTTCTTCGGTTTCTCAATATCCTGCTCGATCCTCTTCTCCATCCACACCATGTCATACCAGGCGCCAAACTTGTAGCCGCACTTCTCGTGCTTGCCGATGAGCTTGTACCCGCATTTCTCATGGAAAAATACACTTGCATTGGTCAGGTGCGCATCGTTTTCCCGATCCGTGGTAGCAATGCAGCTGTAGATAACATGAACATTTTGCTTCTTTAAGATCTTCTCTATCTCCGCATACAGCGCTCTGCCGCGTCCTTGTCCGCGCTCCGCCATATCCAGATAAATGGATACTTCCACGCAATGACTGTAAGCCTCCCTGGGATGGAAACGGCTGGCATAGGCATAGCCTAAGATACGCCCCTCTTCCTCCACTACCAGGTAGGGATACTGCTGTAAAGTGTTATGTACCCGTCCTCGAAACTCCTCCAAAGAAGGCACATCATATTCAAACGATACTGCTGTTTCTTCCACATAGGGCGCATAGATCTCCAAAAGTCTCTCAGCGTCTTCCTCTGTCGCTACTCTGATCATAAGTTCACCTTTTTCCGCATTCATCGCTAACGTAAAAACAGCAGCCAGCCGAAGCTGCCTGCTGTTCCTCTTAACTTTCTAATCGTAACACAGTTAATTAAAATATGCAAGTGCACTATCAGAATACTTCATCATTTCAGTTACTACATCCTTGAGAGTCTGCTTGCTGCTTCCGTTTACACGGTTGTATGCATAGGTCTCGATGGAGTAATTCACAGTATCACTGATCTCCTTGTCTCCCTCCAGGACGGTGATCTGCATTACCTTTCTGAACTCAGGTGCGATCAGTCCGGAGTACTTCGCAGAGTATTCATCCCCAGAAGCGTCATAGGAGAACTCGGAATAAGGAATATAAGCTACCACATTCTCACCGCTTACGTTCTGATACTTGATACGCAGGCGAACATTTTCCTTCTTCACACTGCTGTCAAAGAGGATGTAGATCTTCAGGTCTACGTTGTTGCCCAGTACCAGAGTCTTACCATTAAATCTAGCGGTTGCTCCTGCAAGAGCCACGGTTTCGTCGATCTTGCTGAGGGCAGGTGCGGTGGTGGTTCCCAGAGCCTTCTGCGCGCTTGTCAGGTTTCTGTTAGCCAGGGTGTCTACCTTGATACCGAAGTGTGCCTGGGATGCAGAACAATAGTTAAGCAGATCTACCAACAGTCTCTTCGTCTTAGCTGCTACAGTAGATTTACCGATCTGGTTGTAGCAGTAGGTCTCGATAGAGTAAACATCGGGAGCGAAGGTATACTTCACGCCGTTGTACTCTCCCACCAAAGAAGCTCTGATCTCATTCACTGCCTGGTAGGAAGCCACGCCTTCGTATACGAATTTGTGCTCGATACCGTGGCCGTAATCTCCAAGTTTGGAAGGAAGCACGGTCTTCTCGATGGTCTTCGCACCGGTGTCGTAGACATCCTTCTCAATGCTAAGTGCTACATTGGTAAGGTTAGGGATTGCACTCTGTGCTACATAGTAGTTGATTGCCAGGTTGTTCTGTACAGACAGAGTGTGGCTCAACTTCTGGTTCAGATACATCGTGATATCCTTTACCACATTACCATCGGATACGGTGATCTGGGTTGTCGCGATTGCACAACCGGGAGCAGATACATTCAGAGTATAGGTTCCGGGTGCCACATTGTTGAACGCGTAACTTGCAGCACTACCTGCCACAACGACCTCATTAAGGCGATTAATTCCATTCTGATCATACAGCTGAATTGTAATATCATCCGATGCTGCACCTGCAGGTGTAATAGCACCGCTGATGCTATACTGGGTTACTGCCTCTGTTGCTGTAATCGGGCCAAATGTGATGTGTAATCTTCCGTCAGCACCTACCTGTGTATTAGCCTGTGCCCAAGAACAGGAAATATCCATCACATAACTTCCATCATCCTTCTTCTCAAATCCATATCCCTCTTTCGGTGTAAGGATGATTTCACAATTATATGACTGACCATTTACAGCTTTTGCTGTATTTAATAATTTCAAATTCGTACCAGTCTTAACCCATTTGATTTCTGAAGTCTTAATCGCATCTGAATATTTCGGGTTTGTACGAATCGTAGCATCATAATCCAGCGTTTCACCTGCAACAGGCTTATCCAGATTCAAAATTTCTACGGATTTGATTGCCTCTGTAACTACAAACGGTTTACTGTAAATGATACCGTCATTTCCTACCGTAACCTTAATACGATATTCATTTGCATCCGGCCAAACATCGCCTGCATAACCACAGGTAAATTCAATAACATCGCCGGCTGCATAGGCCTCTTCTGCAAAATCAGAAAGAAATGTCACGAAGTTACCATTCTCTTTTCTTTCGATAGTCCAGCCCGTTATAGGTACTGAAATCGAGAAGCAGTTCGTCTCTGCACCCTCATTTTTGTTATAAATACTCTTCGGCTGAAGGGTAAAGGAACCATCGTAAGAAACCGATTTTCTCTGATCGCAGTATGTACATCTATAATATGTTTCTCCGCTTGTGGTTTCGGTCGGGTACTCTGTGATACCAAGGAATTCCCAGTTGTGAGGTTGAGTTATATAATCGCCTCCGCACACGCTACAGTTACTGTAACATTCTTCGTAATAATTACCCTTGGAGTGCCATTTAACATGTACATGACATTTCGGATCTGTTTTGATTCGGAATGTCTTGCCGTAATAAGGAACACCGTTCATTGTAACTGTAATTCGGCATACTCCTACCATATAAGGCTGTACTTCTATAGAATGATACTTTACGATGTCATCATGCACATATTTGCTTTTTACTTCTTCTGTTAAATCAAGACTACCGGAAGCACGTACGAATACTCCATTACTGCTTGTTGAATCCCATTCCAGTACAGCTTTTTCAATTTCCCCTATGTTTCTAAGGTTAAAAACAATAAGCTTCTGTGTTTCCATGTTGTTACAGGTAATGGTAATATCACCGGACTGGTTGGAAAAAGGATCATACGTATAAATGGCTTTTACCTGATTGCAATCCGGATTGAGGGTTATTAATTCTTCAGGGCGATATTCCTTGCCATCATATTCCCAGCACTTAAACAGCTTATTGAAAGGTGGTGTCACATAACGATAGTCTGGCAGTTTATAAGACCTGCTAAGCGGAACTGTTTCGTCAAGTGTTTTTGTAAAACTACCGCCATTTGCATCATATGTTATATCAAAAGATTTGTCGACAATAATATGCAGCCATACGTATACATCAGGATTCGCAACGGAAGATACCTGATACATAAGCTGGCTCTGAGTTTCATCCGCTCCAACACGTACATCTAAGGTTCCGTCAGCCCATCTACCGACAGCTGTTGACTCTGAAGTAGGCGGAAGAAGAGGTAAAGGAGTACATTTAATACCACCATACTCGGTATATGATTCATAAGTTCTTCCTACTTTTATACCATACATTCTATAATCCAGACCTCTACTTTTACCGGGTGCTACATAAATGTCGAGTACCTTGCCGGTACCAACAGTGCCGACATCAGACGATCCCAAGGTCATTCTGATAATATCATAATAATTTTCGTCCACCCATTTGACTTCAAACTCGTCACTGTATACATCTGTTCCTTGGCCATCAGCATTTTTTATAACCAACCTATACTTTTCAATTTTCCCTGCATTTGCGTATTTGCCTGATATAGTGAAAGAAGTCAGTCCATTAGGTTCACTATTAGGTTGATAACTAACACTTACCCAATTATTGTCAATGTAATATTCCTTCTCCACACGCCTAGTTGATGCAGCGTGGGAAAAAGTAATCGTGTAATCTTCACCGGCTAAACAAACTCACCAACAGGTTGTTTTGTAAAAAAATCTGCTCCCCATGTGACATCAAACTCAT